>NZ_JAVRBY020000033.1:0-83366 GCF_034531035.1 Nostoc sp. DedQUE02
ATGGGTCAGCCACTTTATATAGTACATAAATACTATAAAATAGCGATCACGCTGTGCCAGTTGCGTAAGTCCTGGAGAATTCAGAATTTAGAATTCAGAAGTCAGAATGCAATTTACTTGGGGATTTTGACCAGCCACTGATAGCGTATCTTAGAGAGGGTCTTGAAGATTACCAAATTGAAATTTTGGTGTGGTGTTTAACCATTTATTCCTCTACCAGCCGCAGAGAATTCAATTCTGAATCTGACTCATAACTCCTGAATTCTTTCTTGTTAAATTCATTTGTTTGCCAGGATTTTTTGGTAGGCTTGGATTGTTTGCTTTGCGATCGCATCCCAGCTAAAATTTTCCAAGGCATATTTTTGGGCGTTTAATCCCCGTCGTTGGCGTTCTGTGGGATTTTGCAAAGCTTCTTGCAGTAACTCTAACAGTGCTTGGACATCTGTTGCGCCTACCCAACCCGACTCGCTATCACGTATCTGTTGACAAATATGCACTTGGTCAGAAATGACTACAGGTACACCTGCTACCATCGCTTCAGCTACAGCAATCCCAAAATTTTCGTAGTAGGAAGGTAAGACAAATAAATCAGCAGCTTGTAGTAAACTAACTTTGAGTTCACCAGTGACAAAGCCTGTAATTGTAGTGTGCGATCGCAGTGGTGAATTTTGAATTTGGGATATTATCTTTTGTTCGTAATCTGGATCTTGAGGATTTGTCCCAGCTAAGACAAAATGAAACTTATAACCAACTGTTAACAGCTTTTCAAGCGCTGGAATCAACAAATTTAACCCCTTTTTTGGGTCAATTCGTGACATAAACAATACCATTGGTACATCTTTTGGTATTTCTAACTGACTAGATAGATTTTTAATAGGGGATTGAGGAGGTATTACACCCAAAGGAATCATCAAATCTGGTGTAGATACTCCAAATCGTTCTGATATTTTAGCTTCTTGAGCGCTAGTAAAATGAATAGCTGCCGCACTAGCTAAATTTTGACGTTCTATAAGTGCAACATAAAGCTGTTTTAATTGCTTTTTCTTTTGTAAATCAGCCGGATCGAGAGTACCCAAAGGACGGAAAATATAAGGTAGCTTTTGCTGACGACACACAATAGCAGCAGCGCTAATTATTGGGGAAAATAGAGCATGAATATGTGCTATATCAAACTCGTAAGCATGAAGTTTTAGCCAGTTTAATAAATCTAGGGAAAATTTGTACCGACGAAACGGCGCACAACGAAAGTAAATTATTTCATAGCCATCTTGTTTGATTGGGCGATTTAAAGGAACATCCAGGGGTGTTTGACCATTATCGCCATTACTATCAGTTGTAAGAATCGTAACTTCTACTCCCTCTTTTACCAATGCTGGCGCTAATCCTAATACCATTTGACTGGGGCCGCCGTAAATCAAAGAAATTGAGGGAACAATTTGTAATATTTTCATTTTTGTGTCATTTGTTATTTGTCCTTTGTCCTATATCATTTTTTATTCACTAATGACCAATAACTAAATCTTGATAAAACTCTAATTGCTGTTTAGCTAAAGCTTTATTTGTGTATTTAATCATAGCTTTTTGATAACCCTTTTCACGGAGAGTGTGAGCAAAGTCGGGTTTATCCATTAATTGAACTAAGCAATTAGCAAGCGCTTGAACATCACCTTCGGGAAACACTAAACCAGCATCACCAATTACATAGGGAATTTCGCCAGAATCAGAACCAATTACAGGAACTTGACAAGCCATTGCCTCAATTAGCACATGACCAAATTGTTCTTTCCAGCCAACAGAAGTTAAGGTTTTAAACTTGTAAGTTGTTTCGGAAGGTAGTACTAAGGTACTCATTAGATTAATATAGTTTGTCACCTCATCATGGGGGACACTTTCTATTAAAATTAACCGTTCTTTAAGATTATTTTCTGCCGCTATTTTTATTAATTCATTTTGCAACTCTCCCCGTCCCAGTAATAGCAATTTCCAAGGTTTGTTTTTCAAAGTTATTAAGGCTTGTAAAAGTGTTAATAAACCCTTTTCTTGCACAAATCGCCCAACAAATCCTACTACAAAATCTCCTTTATCAATGCCAAACTTAGCAGCTAATTCTGGTTGGGCTTTGGGAGTAAATAGACTTTCATCTATACCCAGTTGTGGCATGACTTTAATTGTTCCTTGATATCCCCGTTGCCGCAAAACTTCTGCTCCATCCTGATTGCCAGAAATGATGCCGTGGCTGTGCTTGAGGTTATATTTTTCTAATAAAGCAATTGGCAATTTTAGATTATATGGGAGGTTCCACCAAGTAAAAAATACATTTTTTGCCTTGAGTCCTAATAGCTGATTTAAGGCAATCATTTGAGTATAAGCTAATGCTCTAGAACCTTGTTCTACTTGGATGATTTGGGGACGGAATTGTTTCAATAAAGATATCAAATCAGCGCCAAAGGTAAGAAGTCCCTGATGATTTTGGCTAAAATTAGAAACTGGAACTATTTTAAATGTGCCTTCATCACGATATTCAGTTTCAATAATTCTGTTTTGCACACCACCTGGTTTCCAGCGCTTTGGAACTACAACTGTCACTTCAATGTCCGGTTCTAATTGAGATAAAGCGCGTAATTTTTCACAGTTGAGGTCTACGATATAAGTGTGACTAGCAACTAAAATTTTCATTATTATTTGTCATTTTTTTTAAATAACTAATGCCCCATGCCCAATAACTAAATTTGTTTATCCAATCGGCTGTAAATTTGACCATCGTTCCATATTGATTGGATGACAGTACCCAAGGCTTTGAAAAAACCCAAAATGTAGAAAATAGCGCGAGTGGCAATTTTGATGGGTGAACCGCTTTTATGACAAGGTGGCCGTCCCAGAACGTGACAGTCAAATAAACGGGCATATAGGCGTAAAGCTTGAGTAACAGTAAGGTTTTTCAACCCCAGTAAGAAATGGTTGTGGTAGAAGGTGAGTTGATATTTGAGCGATCGCATACTAATATCATGACAACCCCCCGTTTCTTCGCCTAAATGCACCAAATGGGCCTCTGGGTCGTACCAAATCTTATACCCCGTTTGTCGCACCCGCAAACAAAAATCTGACTCTTCACGCACTGCACTACCGCGAAACCTTTCATCAAACCTTAGTCCATACTTAGTAAAAATTTCGCTCCGAAAAGACATATTGCAACCCCTAGCTGTCAACACTTGCTGGGGTTTTGTGGTATGTACTAAATCAATATGATACCAAGCAATTCCAGGATCCATAGCTTCGGGAGGCAGATATTCAATCTGTAAATCTCCTCCAGAATCACCTAATTTCATTCTGTCAAATACCCGTCCGGCTACAGCCCCCACCTCTGGGTTTTGCAAGTAATTTTTTGCATGGGCTGCTAACAATCCTGGGGTTAGCTGAACATCATCATCAATAAATAATATTATTTCGCCAGAAGACCGCCGGACAGCATAATTTCGCGCCCCTGGCAAACTTGCCCAATCTAAGCGCGACCATTTAATTTTACCTGCCTCTGCCATTTCCTTTAGGTAGGTTTGAATTTCTGGTTGGTGTTTTGCAGTTTGGTCTACAACTAAAACTTCAAAATTCGGATAGTCCTGTTTTAATACATCCACAATGCTATCGCGTAGCGCTTCTTCCCGCCCATAAGTCGGAATTACTACAGTAATTAATGGCCAATTATTCATAAATTTTATTAAGTAATTTTACTACTTCTATAATAGCCTTGTAAAAATTAATTTTCATGAAATTCAGTAAGCTGTCATTGCTTTAATTTACATTTTTTTGACTTCTCACGGGTTCTGGAATAATACGCTTGGGTTAGCGCCAAAAACTTTAAACTGTGTAGGTTGGGTTGAGGAACGAAACCCAACATTTCCGAGGCTTTGTTGGGTTAAACAAAGCGCAACCCAACCTACAATTTTTCTTAACTGAACCGTATTGGGCTTTAGAAAACCTTGCTTTCATTTCTCTCCCTTTAACAAGCTAGTTTTAAAAGTTGATAGTAAAGATTTTAGTTCTTACTATCAACATGTTTACCCATCAATTTAAACTAGTCTGAATTGACATTCAATCAATTGTTTACACTGCTGCTGTATAGAGATTATCAAAGAACTCATTTTGCTTTTCAGAGTTATGCATATTTTGCACTTGAGCTAATGCTCCTGCACTTAAAAATTCATAATGTTCTCGTTTATCAGTTCTATCAAGAAATTGGATGATTTGTTGTAAAGCTTGCTCTGCTAAATAATCATAAGTGCTGTTTAGAATTTCCCAATATTCATTAGTTTTGGTTTTCTCTCCGTGTAACCAATCACTCCAGTGCCTAATTTCGTTAATTGGTAATTCTAAAATATAACCATTTTCCCCATGATGAACAAACTCTGGTAAAGCACATACGTTAGTAGTAATTGCTGGCGTAGCGACTGAAAAGCCTTCGATGACACTAAAGCCATAAGTATCCTGTAGTGTAGGCATTAATTGAAAATGGCTTTGGGATAATAACTCAATAACTTTTTCATTAGGGATATATTTGTGAAAAACAACATTATTTAAATTTAGTAACTTTAAATCTTCCAGATATTTGGTAGTATCAGGAAAATCTGTAGGTACTCCTGAACCATGTCCCAATCCCGATATGATATGGATAGTAAGAGGTAAACCTAGTTTTTCAGCTTTTTTTGCTACCCTTAAAGCAACAATTCCACCTTTTCTAGCAATGTGATGCCCTACAAAAATAAGCTGTAAATTTTGGTCTGGTTGATAAACTTTAGGTTGGTCAACTCTAGCAGCAAAATTTGGATGAATTACATCCAATTTATTAATCAATTTTTCTTCTATTTTCCAGCCTTCTATCCGGTTAATAAATCTCAGCTTGGCATAATCTGACATAGCTATAATTTTTTGGCAATTATCTAGCGCTAAACGATTGTTTAATAATTCATAAATTACTGCCTCTTGTTTATTTTTAGGATTTCTATATAAAACCCGATGATCTTCAAATGTGAGAAACCAAGGTTTATTTGTATATAAAATTCTGTTGAAAGAATGAATAGCCTGGTATTTTTCCCATAAAGGTTGCCAAGCCATAAAGCTCGCTAAAGGATACCAAAGTTTTTCTATCGGATATCTACCTGTAGGAAAAGACTTACGATGGATTAGTTTATGTCTAGAATTACGCGGTAGGTTAGGAATTCTGATATGATTCTGACCACAGATGATAACTTTTGCCATTTTTATTTCATTTAAATTGTTTTTAGACGTTTTTTCTTGTTTTTTTGCTGAGGGTTAGCATCTTCTTTATCTTGTTTCTCCAGTTCTGGCAATTTAAAAAGAACTCCTGCAAAAAACCAATAATAGACAGCAACTGGATCGACATCCAGAGGATAGTAGTAGGTGTTGTAGCTAATAAACAATATAAACACCCACAAAGCTGCTCCGTAACTGCGGAAATTACGGTTCTTTATAGAGCGATAGGTTTTAAAGCCAAGAATTGTTAAAGTTGTTACCAAACCGAGAAACGCTAGTACTCCAATAATTCCAACTTCATAAAGTACTTTGGGGTAGTAGGTTTCCACAAGCTTAGTTTTACCCATTACACGGGCAGAGTTGGTTGCTCGACCTAACCCACTTCCCAGTGGCCCGTCTACGTTTTTCCAATTCTCTGCAAATTGCTGGACGATAAAATCTTGAGGTGGTGATGCGTCCCAGCGACTGGTAAAACTCTCGGTTCTCTCTTGTACTACAGTAGGGTTAGTCATCATCACAATCCCCAAAACGAAGGCAAGTCCTACGCCTATGGGGATAAATCGTTTCAGGTTGCCAATTTGTCCAGTGAGCAATAGCAAAATCCCGAAGCAGGTTGGTACTAAAGCTAAGGCGATTCTCTGACCAGAGATTACAGCATTAATAAAGACTGTCACTAAAGAACCTAAACCGATTACCCGCCATATTATGGAGGGATCAGTGAAGCCTGTGGCAAAAGTAAAAAAGGTGCTGGAAATTAAGAACCATGCCCACTGCCAAGGAGCTACAAATGTCCCTGGGAGGCGAATAACTCCTTCGTCGGGGCTATATAAGAGCGCTCCACCAAAATAACACCGGGCTTCTAGTGATGTGACAAATAGGGCATTTCCTTCAAGACCTCTAGTGCCCTGACATATACCAGTTAGTAGTAAGAGGTATTGAATAAATCCCAGCACACAGCAAATCAGCGTCAGGGCAATCTGGAGGCGCGATAAAAATAGAAAATCTCGCTTATCACGAATTAAATAGTAAGCACAACCAAGCAGGGGGACATAACCTAAAAATACTTTCAGTCCCAGAATTCCCATTCCTAAAGGTATTTCTTTCTCTGCTTTTTGTAATAATCCGACGCTAGGCGGGTTAAACTGTTGGCCACCATTAACAAACAATAGGGTTAGGATACAACAGCCCAAAACAATATAAAGTGGGGTTTTAATGCCTTGGGGAATAATTAGGGGTATCCCTTGTTTACGGCAAGTCTGCCATAGTCCAATTAGCGCTGGAACATAAAAGGCATCTTTAGCTAATTGGAGTATGGGACTATTGCCCAAGTAGTAGGTGATAGTACCCCCAATCGGTACGTAAATGATGAAGGCATATAGGGCTTGGCGCGGATATTTGTAAGAAAGGGCTATGACAAGTATCCCCAAGACAGCTGGGACTGCTGCTTTAATTCCAGCTACGAAAAAAAGTAGAATACCAATGAAGAAAGCGACAGAGCCGGCGGTGGTGAGTAAGCTTATGAGTTCTTTACGCGCTTGGGCTGCTTTGCGCTTTTGGGCTAACTGTTCTTTGAGGCTAAGGGTAGAAGTTCCCTTTTTAGCCTGTTTTTTCGAGTTTTTAGATTGCTGAGATTTGGATTTGAATTTTGGCATAGTGGCACTGTAGCCTATCAGTCTCAGAGAATCTATTATAGTTGACAAATTTCTTTGGATTGCTGTAGATTATATAATCCGAATTCGTCTCTAACTGACTGATTTAATAATTTGCGATTAAAAATGCTAAATCTTAATCTTTTGGAATTATCAAAAAGATTTTCTCCTGTTTCTAAAATATAAACTGCTCCGGGAAATGGTAATGATTTAATGACTTTGGCTTTGTTCTTTAAAATATCTCTGACTTTCGCGTGGTCTATATAATATCTATAATATCCATAACCACGATTATATTCTGCGATTTCGGGTAAATCATTCAAATCATATCGAATGATGTTACAACTGCCGCACATTTTATAAAAATTGCTTCTTTTAATATATATATAATTACTGCCTTCCTGATATTTATAACCTTGATTTATAAACCATCCATTAGAATCAGGGTGTTGTTGAATAAATTTAGCTAAGTTTTTACTAACACAATCGTCAGCATCAACTGTCATAGTGTGAGTGGGAGAAAATTGACGAGCATACATTAATCCTTTTAATATTTTACGCCCTTTATCTGTGTCTCCTTTTGCTACAGGGTTAGTCTCGTTGGGAGGAGCAAAATTAACTTTAATATATGTGATATGAGGATGAGTGAATTCTATTTTGGGTTTTTCGTGACAAACAACAATAACATGAAAGTTAGGTGAGGTTTGATTGCAAACTGATTTAATGCATCTTTCAAATAATTGTGTAACACGCTCCCAGGAATTGGAAACTTTTGCACTTTTGAGTGGGATCACAAAAACAAGCATTATATTATCTGAGAACAAATAACTAATAATCTCGAAGTATAATAACACCTTCAGACTGACCTCACTTCTGTACAAGGTAAGGGTTAAAGGTTTTCCCATTCCCGTTTTCCGCAAAACCCGACAAGTATTGGTCTGTATTGGACTCAACCGAGAAGCGCTATATGGTGACGCAGTGAGTTTTTTGATAAGTAATTAGCCGGACACGATCTAACAATATAAATGCCACAGCTTCTACAGATAACCCAGGCTGGTTAATTTGTAGAAGCTGTGACGAAAAATTGGCGCTTGTTAAAAGCTGAGATAATGGCTAACTTAGTCCATTAGATGCTGCTGGACTTTTGAAACTAATTCATTTGTCCAGTAGTTGGTAAGTTCGGCATTGGCGGCTTCTACCATTACTCTGATTACTGGTTCTGTACCAGAGGCGCGAACCAAAATTCTGCCGGAATCACCCATTGCTGCTTCTGCAAGAGCGATCGCTTCTTGCACAGGTTGGCAATCTTGCCATCCCAAACGGCGATCGCGATCGACAACTCGCACGTTCCGCAACAATTGCGGATAGGTTTGGAAGCTTTGATCTACTAATTCGCTCAAGGGAACACCCGCCTCTCTCACCAAAGATGCTATGTGTAATGCGGTTAACAAACCATCTCCTGTGACGGCATAGTGACGGCAAAGAATATGGCCTGATTGTTCACCACCTAGCATTCCCCCAGTCCGGTGCATTTCGGCTTGCACGTATTGGTCGCCAACTGAGGTACGAATTAAGTTACCACCAATTTGCTGCCAAGCTTTCTCAAAGCCTAAGTTGGCCATGACTGTAGATACAATCAAGTTGTCTGGCAATTGTTGGTTTTGTTGTAAGTGTCGTCCCCATAGGTAGAGAATGTAATCGCCGTTAACTTGCCTTCCAGTATTGTCTACTGCTAAGACGCGATCGGCGTCGCCATCGAAGGCAAAGCCGATATCGGCGTTATGTTCTTGTACCGTTGCTGCCAAAATATCTAGGTGCGTGGAACCGCAGTTAACATTAATGCGATCGCCATCTGCTTCGTTATGCAAGCAGATTACCTCTGCCCCCATTTCTGTAAACACCGATGGTGCTAACCCAACTGCTGCTCCCCATGCCAAGTCTAAAACAATCTTCATTCCCTGAAGATTTAGCGCATCATTCAAGGGTTTTTTCAACGCCGAACTATAATCCCCGACTAACTCGCAACGTGAGTAATGCCGTCCGCAATTACTGACTCTAGTAATAGGTGATATTTTGCCACGTAGTCCCGCTTCTATTTCTGCCTGCAATATTTGCGGTAACTTTCCACCATTAGCACTAAAAATCTTAATCCCATTATCTTCTGGGGGATTGTGGCTGGCAGAAATCATCACTCCACCGATGGCATCAGTGACGCTGGTGAGATAGGCAATGCAAGGAGTAGGGCATAATCCCAAATACCAAACCTCTAACCCTGCTGCTGTTAACCCTGCACTCAAAGCCATTGCCAGCATATCGCTGGAGTTTCTAGAGTCCTGTCCGAGAATGACTGGCCCTACTTGAGTAGCATGGTTACGTAAAACAATCCCCGTCCAAAAACCAACTTGCAATGCTAGGGGCGCACTTAGTAATTCTCCCACTCGTCCGCGAATCCCATCTGTGCCAAATAAGGGATTTGCCGGTAGTGGGATTAAATTCAGTCCAAAACTGCTCTCAATCCCTTTGCCCAATCCCTCAGCTTCAGAAGCAGAACCCCCAGAGATTCCTGATGTCCGAGTTATAGATGAAACCATATTTTTAAACACTCCACACAATCACACTGAAAAATTGCACTTAAAGACTTTATTCAGCAATTTTGACATGCTTTTTCTCTTTAGTAATTCATTTTAGTTCAAGCTATCTTTACGTAAGAATACTGATTTTTTCCGGCTTTTATTGTAAATCTTTCATAAAGTCAGTATTGGTTTTTACGTTATCTGTAAAGTCTCCACATTTTAGCTAATTATTCCTTTTATGCCATTAACTTTAGTTTGAATTTTTATCTGTATTAGTTCGCACTTGGCAATGTTACTCGCCAAAAAATATGTAATAAATATTACTCTATTTTAGAATAAAGGTTTTTCGACAAAGCTGAAAATGAAAGCAATATTCAGCTAATAACATCAAAAATTCAAAATCTTGAAATGTAAATTTCTCTTGTTTTAGCCTTATCGATGTGTAAAAAACTACAAAATCATCGCAGCTTAAAAAATTTTAATATAAATTCTCATCAAATAGTTTTAAGGTAACGTTTTAATGGCCTTTTTAGCCGTTAGTGAATTAAAACTGCGGCAGTAAACTTTTTAAAGTTGAGAAATTTAGCATGAGCAGCAATTTAGCAACCAAATTACGTGTAGGCACTAAGAAAGCCCACACAATGGCAGAAAATGTTGGTTTTGTCAAGTGCTTTTTAAAAGGAGTAGTGGAAAAAAACTCTTACCGGAAACTTGTTGCTAACTTCTACTTCGTCTACTCAGCGATGGAAGAGGAGATGGAAAAGCACCGCCAGCACCCAATAGTTTCTAAAATTAACTTTCCTCAGCTAAACCGCAAGCATAGTTTAGAGCAAGACCTGAGTTATTATTTTGGTGCAAACTGGAGAGAGCAAATCAAACTATCTCCCGCAGGTGAAGCTTATGTACAGCGCATCCGAGAAATATCTGCTACAGAACCGGAATTGTTAATCGCTCATTCATACACTCGTTACTTGGGTGACTTATCTGGGGGACAAATTCTCAAAAATATTGCTGTAACAGCAATGAATTTGTCTGATGGACAAGGTACAGCCTTTTATGAGTTTCCTGAAATTACTGATGAGAAGGCATTTAAAGCCAAATATCGGCAAATTTTGGATGAATTACCCCTTGACGAGGCGGCAACCGATCGCATCGTTGATGAAGCTAACGCCGCCTTTGGCACGAACATGAAGCTGTTCCAGGAATTGGAAGGCAATTTGATCAAGGCGATCGGTGTGATGCTATATAATAGTCTTACACGGCGTCGTACACGTGGTAGTACTGAACTCGTCACAGCTGAGTAATCGTGTTGAGATTGCGGAGTATGGTGTGTGGAGTCATAAATTCAGATAGCCTGATGAAGGATAATTCATAGGTGTTTCTGGCGAAAGAGCGATCGACGCTCAAAATATTTAGGGGCAATAGCCTTGTGACTGCTTTTGAGATGTGAAAGTAAGCATGGGGAGATTGCCCCTCAATTTTGATTGGATTGGGAATTGGGAAGATAAGTATCTGGATTCAAAATCCCAACTAAATTTTGAAATATTTCTAGTTTAGTAGTTTACACTACCACATTTATCAGTATCGATGCTTTGTCTAGTTCTGACTGAATCAGGCTGATAACCAGCAAATATAAAATAATAAAATACTCAGTAAAAGTCGGTAGTATTCCAAAATGGAATACGGAAATGGAATTTAAGTATATCGAGTCAAGACATCGAAAAAATTGTCGCGATCGAGTCCGATTAATTAAAAACTACGGTAATACGATAGATTTATGGTATATTGCCACAATCAGAAAATTGTCTACTTGTAAACTCAGAATAGTTTCCAGCCGCTCTCAAGCTTTCGATTTTGACTAAAATTTTGCCCGATCGAGTTTTGGCTGATTTGTTAGCGATGACAAATTGGGCTTTGTTACATCACTTGCAAAGTGAGAGAAATAACCAAGCAGTTTCAATTACAAACGCACAATTATGGTAGATATTAAGTTCGCATACTGGATTCCCAACGTTAGCGGGGGGTTAGTTGTGAGTAAAATTCCCCAACGCACAGATTGGACTTATGAATACAATGCTCAACTAGCTCAGACGGCTGAAGAAGTTGGATTTGAATATGCTCTAGCACAAGCCAGATTTATCGCTAGCTATGGCGCTGAATACCAACTAGAGGCACTTACAACTGTGTCGGCTCTGGCTCCTGTCACCAAGAAATTAAAATTGATTGCAGCAGTTCATCCTGGATTGTGGCATCCGGGAGTAGTTGCCAAAATGGGTGCAAGTATTGATTTTCTCTCTAACGGCCGGTTTGCTCTGAATGTAGTTAGTGGTTGGTTCAAAGATGAATTCACTATATATGGCGAACATTGGTTAGACCATGACGAACGCTATCGCCGTTCAGAAGAATTTATCCGCGTTCTCAAGGGTTTGTGGACTGAGGATGAGTTTCATTTTAAGGGCGACTTTTACCGGATTAACGGCGGTTGGGTGAAGCCTAAACCAATTAATCAGAATCCCCACCCGGAAATATTCCAAGGTGGTAACTCGAAGGCTGCACGACGGATGGCTGGCCGCGTCTCTGATTGGTATTTCATGAATGGCAACACCATAGAAGGGGTGAAAGAGCAGATTGCAGAAGTATCTGAATTAGCGAGTCTTGCAGGACGCACAATAAAGTTTGGTTTGAATTCCTTTATCATCGTGCGAGATACGGAAGCAGAAGCGCATGAAGTATTGCACGATATTATTGCCCAAGCTGATGTGGAAGCGGTAAAAGGATTTGGCGAAGCGGTAAAACAGGCGGGAGCTTCAACTCGTGAACGTCAGGGAATGTGGGCGAATTCCAATTTTGAAGATTTGGTGCAGTATAACGATGGCTTCCGGTCAGGCTTGATTGGTACGGCTGAACAAGTAGCTGAAAAGATTCGCCAGTTCCATGAAGTAGGAGTCGATCTAATTCTTGGTGGCTTCTTACACTACACAGATGATTTACCAGCATTTGGTAAGACGGTAATACCAATTGTGCGCGAACTCAAAGGTAATCGGCGTTCAGCTGATGAGTTAATTGCAGTGTAGCTGGTTCGTTTTTCTGTTGTTCGTTATTTAATCACAATCAAGAAGGAATTATGTTATGACATCAGTAATTAGTACTGACCAGAAGGCACATATTATTCGGGATGACAAAGAAGCGATCGCGATCGCTCATGAATTAGCAGCTGAGTTTGCCAAGGGAGACTCAGAGCGCGACCAAAATCGGCGTTTACCTGCTGAGGAAGTGCAAAAGTTTTCCCAGAGTGGATTGTGGGGAATTACAGTCCCGAAGGAGTATGGCGGTGCTTTTGTATCGAATGCCACTTTAGCAGAAGTAGTTAAAATCATCTCCGAAGCTGATTCTAGCCTCGGTCAAATTCCCCAAAACCACCTCTATATGGTGGAAGCAGTCCGATTGGATGGTACAGATGAGCAGAAGAAGTTCTTCTTTGATTTGGTTCTCCAAGGTAAGCGCTTTGGTAACGCCTTCTCGGAAATTGGCACTAAGTCTGTGACTGATGTCCAAACAAAATTAACACCAGATGGATCTGACTTTGTACTCAACGGACGTAAATACTACTCTGCTGGGGCACTATTGGCACATTGGGTTCCTGTAATTGCCAGTAATCCAGATGGTAAAACAGTGGTGGCATTTGTCGAAAGAGATGCCGAAGGATTAACCCTACTTGATGATTGGACAAGCTTCGGACAGCGTACCACTGCTAGCGGCACTACGATTATTGAAAATGTGAAAGTTAAGGCAGAACACGTGATTCCGCACTACTTGGCTTTTGAGAGGGCTACACCAATGGGTGCGATCGCCCAAATCATCCAAGCCGCCGTAGACGTGGGAATTGCTAAAGCCGCAGTCCGTGACACTATCTACTTTGTCCGCAACCATACTCGCCCTTGGGTTGACAGCAATTTAGAAAAAGGCTACGAAGACCCCCTGACGCTCTATAACTTGGGCAATGTCCAAATTCAGGTTCACGCTGCTGAAGCATTGCTGCGTCGTGCAGGCGAATTTATTGACATCGCCAACGAGTCAGGCTTAGAAGAACCCAAGGTAGTTGAAGCATCGATCGCAGTTGCAGAAGCCAAAGCCTTAGCCACCGAAGCATCACTACTAGCTACCAACAAGTTGTTTGAACTAGCAGGTACTAAATCCACATTGGAGCAATTCAACTACAATCGTCACTGGCGAAATGCCCGCGCTCACACACTCCACGATCCTGTGCGTTGGAAGTACTACGCTGTTGGTAACTACTTCCTCAACGGTGTTTATCCTCCACGCCATCCTTGGTTGTAATTGCAGCATTTTCTACTGGGGTGAAGCTTTCAGAATTAACATTTAGCAGAATGCTTTACCCCTGATAAATTTATTGATTTATCATCCCGTTCAATCAAACTCCGCCAAATATTAGCGAGTTCTTCATAATTTTTCACTTATTCGGCAGATGTTGCTTTTTGTTCCAACTTTTCTAACGTTTGTGCTACAGTGATTTGAGGAATTAAAGCCAAACCTAAACTCAACAAAAACGGGAATATTTTCAGGTTTACTATAGACTTTCAGCTTAAAATAACTAAGTCAATCTTCAAACCAAGCTTAATCTCAGTATTTAAGTTTGTAACCCGTAAAACTTACCATACTGAGTTAATCAGGCAAAAATATGGCTACGAAAATTCCTGTCACAGTGATCACAGGCTTCTTAGGTAGTGGAAAAACCAGCCTAATTCGCCACTTATTACAAAACAACGAAGGACGGCGGATTGCCGTTTTAGTCAATGAATTTGGCGAACTCGGTATTGATGGCGAATTATTGAAATCTTGTCAAATTTGCCCCGAAGATGGTGAGGGCGACACTAATATCTTTGAATTAACCAACGGTTGCTTATGCTGCACCGTGCAGGAAGAGTTTTACCCGACGATGCAAGAGTTAATTAAGCGGCGGGATAGCATCGACTGCATTTTGATTGAAACCTCTGGTTTAGCTTTACCAAAACCACTGGTGAAGGCTTTTCGTTGGCAAGAAATTCGTAACGCCGCCACTGTGGATGCTGTAATTACCGTGGTAGATTGTGCGGCGGTAGCGGCAGGGACATTTGCTAGCGATCCAGAGGCGATCGCAGCCCAGCGACAAGCAGATGATAATCTAGAACACGAAACACCTTTGCAAGAACTGTTTGAAGACCAACTTGCTTGTGCAGACTTGGTGGTGTTGAATAAAATTGACTTGGTAGATGCCGAGACAAAAGCCAGAGTTGAGGAATTGATTAAGCAAGAGTTGCCCAGAGTGGTGAAAATTGTCGAGAGCGATTGTTCTCAACTAGACGCATCTATATTATTAGGATTCCAAGCCGCAGTTGAAGACAATTTAGATTCTCGTCCCAGTCATCATGATACCGAAGAAGACCACAATCACGACGAAGAAATCACCTCAACTAATTTAATTTTAGATCGTACATTTGAACCCGAAAAATTGCAACAGCAGTTGCAAACATTGGTACAACAACAAGAAATTTACCGGATTAAAGGCTTTGTCGCAGTGCCTAATAAATCCATGCGTTTAGTAATGCAAGGCGTGGGAACTCGATTTGATAAATTTTACGATCGCCCCTGGAAACCAGAAGAAGCTAGGCAGACGCGCTTAGTTTTCATCGGACGTGATTTGAATTCTTCAGAAATCGAATCACAGCTTGTAGCTTTATAAGTATACCCAGATCCCCGACTTCTTTAATAAGTCGGGGATCTTTCTACTGAGAGTTACTAGTTATGAATAATTAGTTAATTCAAAACAAAAATTCTTCACTTTGCAAAAATATGACGATTTCTCAACTATTTAACGTTGCCAACATTTTCGTATTGCCATTTTGGGCTTTGATGATTTTATTGCCAAACTGGAAAGTTACACGGTGGATAATGTCATCAGATCTACCCTTTGTGCTATTAGCAGGAACATATTTATATTTGTTTATTAACAGCATTACTCCAGAAAATGCTCAAGCTTTATCTAATCCTCAATTAGCTGATATTGCACGGTTTTTTGCAGATGAAACAGCTACGGCAACAGGTTGGATTCATTTTTTAGTGATGGATTTATTCGTCGGTCGCTGGATTTATTGGGAAGGACAGAAAACAGGTGTTTGGACAATTCACTCTCTGGCTTTGTCTTTGTTTGCTGGGCCGTTGGGATTACTATCTCACATTTTAACTGACTGGCTTACTAAGAGATTTTTTCCAAAGTTTCAGCAGAATGAAAAGGCAACATTAGCAGAACAAGAAGTACCATCAACTGGCACATAGCAATAGGGGCACACAGATGTGTGCCCCTACTAATGATAATATGCTAATAGTTTACTTCCATTACCAATTATCTCATTTTAAAATCATTAACCGTTATCGTGTCTATAGTCAGCATCTATCCAGCAGCGTGGTAGAACTTCACCTGAAGGAAAAACAAGATTTTCTTTTTTAAAAGTTTCAGGTTGCTGTTCTTCTTGACCTTCTTGGTCTTTTGCCTGAACAACATCAGTATTCGGGTCAATTAATTCCTGAATTTCAACAATTTTTACCAATTCACCACTATCTTTGACTTGTAAAAGCATAGAAATTGCCTCAAGAAGTTTGCATGAAAGTTAAGAGCAAGTTTAAGATAAACTCATTCTCGTCTCAACCAATTTATAAGGTCGAGATTCCTTAATTGTTAAAGGAAATTTTTACCAGATATACATACATAAATTACCCAAAATTAATCTATGTGTCTGTGTCTCTGTAGTTTTTATTTTTATAAAATTGGCGCAACAAAATAATCCTCAATTCAGCATGTCAAATCAAATTAGGGAATACTGACCGAGAAAATTGTCTAATTCAAATAATCTTGGTTGTAGAGATTAAATTTCGCGTTGATATTTTTCTAAAATATCAACTAATGTTACTTGGCATTGCAGTGGCAGTAAATCACTTAAAGGAAGTTCGCTTCTACCGCCGCCAATTTTTACTGTAATTGATTTCAAGACTTTTAAAACTTGATCTTCACTTACATTGTTGGAAGTAATTAAGGGATACAACTGTTCAGCAACAAGGGTGTGCAGTTTGGCATTAGATAAATAAAGATGCCATTTAGCAATGTCTATGTAGACATTTTCGCCAATTTCAGCTGCTAGGGCTTCCAGTAATTCTGTGGTGTTAGTCTTTGCCATAAAAATAACCCTACGTTAAGAAAAAGTGCGAAATCTCAAGCTTTTTACATTATCGCTCAATTAATAGGCTGATTCTACTACCACAGGTTACAATCGCCCCAGCATCAGTAATCCGTCTTCAGGTGGATTTAGGTGGAGTTTCGCTGTAATTAGCGATCGCACTAATATAAATCAGATGCACTAATACTATTCCTGTCCAACTGGCAGTAAACAACGGCAGCCAGTCCCAGGTAGTGCTTTTCAAAATATGAAAAAACCATAAGCCAGAATTAATCATAGCTGCGATCGCCACATGGACGGCAAAATTCATCCGGTCATCAATCTTGCGGTAATCAGGGTCTTTGCGATCGGGTTTGCGAGGCCAACGAGGAGGCATAAATATTTGTTACAGATTTAAATACACCCTACTCATTCTAAGGTTTTTAGTGCAGTCGTTGCTATTAGACTTCTAGAAGCAGTCATAATTGAATTGCAAGTCAAGAGCCACTGGGTTAAATCCGATGACAATCTTTGAGCAAATAGACCCCGATCTCCTCTATCCAGATAGCGACGGCAAACCAATGGCAGACAATACAGAGCAATACCGTTGGATCGTCCTGATTAAGGAGAATCTAGAGATTCTGTTTGCTAATAATGACAATATTTTGATTGCAGGAGATTTGCTTTGGTATCCCGTCCGTTCTCGGCTGATTACACCGACTGCACCTGATGTGATGGTTGTCTTCGGTAGACCAAAGGGCAAACGTCGTTCCTATCGTCAGTGGCAAGAAGACAATATCCCGCCGCAAGTAGTCTTTGAGATTCTTTCTTATAGTAATGATACCAAGGAGATGGAGCGTAAGCTGGAGTTTTACGATACCTATGGTGTTGAAGAATACTATTTATACGACCCTGAAAGTTTTCAACTAGATGGCTGGTTGCGGCAAAACAACCATTTGAATAAGCTATGGCAAATGGATAGTTGGGTCAGTCCCCGTTTAGGAATTAGATTTCAAACTGGGGAAGGGGAGTTAGTAATTTACCGTCCAGATGGACAGAGATTTTTGAATTCCCTGGAACTCAATCAACGGGCTGAACAGGCTGAGTTATTGCTAAAACAAGAACGCCAACGCGCTGAACAGTTAGCAGCATATTTGCGTAATCTCGGCATCGATCCTGATAATCTGCCGTGACTGGGGAGTGGGCAATAGGAGGCAGAGGGGCAGGGGAGCAGGGGAGCAGGGGAAAAGGTTAAAGGTTAAAGGTTAAAGGGAAAAGGAATAAATTTAATCTTTCCCCTTTTCCCCTTACCCTTTTCCCATACCCAATGCCCAATGCCCAATGCCCAATAGCTAGCTGATTACTCTGCCGACGAATAATCTCCAGATTTACCGCCACTCTTACTTATTAAACGAATTGATTCAATTTGAATCGACTTTTCTAAAGCTTTGGCCATATCGTATAAAGTCAAAGCAGCTACAGAAACGGCAGTTAAGGCCTCCATTTCTACACCGGTTTCAGCTTTGGTTTTGACTGTGGCTTGAATTTGATAACCCGGTAGTTGGGGATCGGGTATAATCTCGACTGCGATTTTTTGCAAAGGCAACGGATGACACAGGGGAATTAAAGTGGCTGTTTGCTTGGCTGCCATAATTCCAGCCAATCTTGCAGTTGCCAACACATCCCCTTTTGGCACATTTCCGGCTTGAATGGCAGCGAAGGTGGCTGGCAGCATTCGCACGTTGGCAGCTGCTACTGCTTGGCGAATGGTGGGTGCTTTATCAGACAGATCAACCATCTGTGCCTGTCCTTGGGGATCTAGATGAGATAAGGAAGCAAAGTTAGCTGGAAAATTATCTTGCGCCATTTGGTTAGAACGTGTTAATATAGATTGTCGGTGAGGGCGTGTAGCTCAGTGGACTAGAGCACGTGGCTACGGACCACGGTGTCGGGGGTTCGAATCCCTCCTCGCCCGTTTTAAAAAGTTAAGAGTTGAAAGTTAGGAGTGATGAGTTAAATTTCATCACTCCTAACTTTTAAGTTTTTCAAGGCGTAGGCATCTGGAGCTAGACCTAGTGCAAAGCGCAGTGAGTTTGATATATTTTTGCTGGACTGGGTGAGGAAGAGGACAAGTGCTAGAGAAGTCATCGCAGCACCGTAGCCAAACATATCGCGGTAGCCTACGCGTTCGGCAATGATACCCAAAAGAGGAGCAGCGATCGCAACTCCTAGATCGAGTCCAGCTATGCAGATAGCAAAAATTTTCCCCCGTTCTTGCCGTAGTGAACGGTCTGCCATGATGGTAATCATCATCGAGAACAGTGTACCACCACCTGCACCTTCAGCGATCGCAGCCAGTAAGAAAACGATCGCGCTGTCAGCTTGCCACAGCAGTATTAACGCCAAAATGTAGCAAAAAATCCCAAAGGTAATAAACAAACCCCGCCCGAAGCGATCGCTTGCCTTACCAGCAAACACCCTGATACTAAAACTAGAAATTGCCGCAGCTGTAAAAAACAGTCCGCCATTGAAGTCCACCTCAGTGGATTTGAGGAACAACGACACAAAAGTATGTACAGCACCAAGGGACAAACCAACTAGCAACATAACTATTGTTGGAACTCTCACCCGTGGGCTAAACAAAATTTGCCAAAATTTGCCATCCTCTCCCTCTGTTTGCTCCTGCGTTTGCACTGGCGGATTCGTAACTTGTAAAATACCCAAGAAGGCGACAAAAGCCAATTCGGCGGATAACAGAAATAATATTCCGTAACCACTTGTAGCTTCTAAATACCCACCCAAGGCAGGGCCAATAGCTAAACCAATGGGAGTTGCTAGGGTCATGTAACCAATGATTTCACCACGAGTTTCAGCTGGAGCAAAATCTGCGCTTAAGGCACTGTAGCCAGTGGTAAAAGCGGCAACACTAACGCCGTGAAAAATCCGTACCAAGATCAACAGCCCAATCGATTGGGTTGCCAAGTAACCAAAAGTGCGATCGCCGCTACGATCGTACCAATCAACAAGACAATTTTGCGATCGCGTTCATCGGCTAACCGTCCCAGCATCGGGCGAGATAACAATAACCCAATGGCGAAACTACCCATGACAATCCCAATCTCTTGCTTGCTTGCGCCCACATCATCAATGTAAAGCGGTAGAGTTGGTAGAAGCGAAGATAAGCTCGACCAGAATAATAAACCTGCCGTAAATAAAATAAGCAGGTTATGCCGCAGTTCGGCATTAAATGTATTAAATGCTTTCAAGGTAGATGCAATTTAACTAGTTTTTTGTCCTTTGTCATTTGTCCTTTGTCATTTGTCCTTTGTCTAGAGTCAAGCAATATTTACTCTTAATTATTTGCTAATGACCAATGACCAATGACTAATGACTACTATTGTTACCTTACTTAACATTTTTTGCTACAACCTCTCGCACGCGATAGATAGGCCGTCCTTGGGATTCATGATATGTACGCATGAGTAATTCTGCCAAAAGACCGAAGCAAAACAACTGTACTCCGGTTACTAGCAGGAGAACGGCTAAAATTAGCAAAGGGCGATTGCCAATCATCTCACCTAAAGCTAATTTTACGAAAGTCAAGTAAATTCCGATCGCAGTTCCCGAAAACATGGAAATCAAGCCCAACAGCCCAAAAACGTGCATTGGGCGGGTGAGGAATCTTTTCATAAACAGAATGGTTAACAAATCCATCAATACCCGGAATGTCCGCCAAATTCCATATTTACTACGACCAAAGCGACGGGCGTGATGACGTACAGGTATTTCGGTAATTCTAGCTCCTTCGATGTACGCCAAAGCAGGCAAAAATCGGTGTAATTCGCCGTAGAGGTTCATATCTGCTAAAAGTTCTGCACGATAGGCTTTCAGTGAACAGCCATAGTCATGAATATTCACGCTAGTGGTGCGGCGAATTAGCCAATTGGCAATTTTGGAAGGAAGTAACCGATTTACAGCCCCATCTTGGCGTTTTTGCCGCCAACCACTCACCAAATCGTAACCCTCATCCAGCTTTGCTAATAACATCGGGATATCAGCCGGATCGTTCTGAAGATCGGCATCTAAAGTAACGATCGCTTTACCGACTGCATAATAAAATCCAGCAGCCATCGCCGCAGTTTGTCCGTAGTTACGACGCAAAATCACCGCCTTTAAATCAGTGCGGATTTGCGCCTGTTCTTTGAGAAAATCCCCAGAACCATCTGTAGAACCATCATCCACACAAATGATTTCATAATTTACCTGACTAGAAGATAAAGTAGAGGCGATCGCTTCTAGTAAAAGCGGTAAACTCTCCACCTCGTCATGTATTGGTACTACCACCGAAACATCTGGGACAATTGCTGAAATCACCCCATTTTCCCCCATTACCCCTTGATCAACCAACCCACTCCTCATAAGCCTCAGCGCCCTCAGCGTCTCTGTGGTTCGTAACTCTTAAAAACTCTACCAGCCCCTCGCAGCTGCTGATAGTACGACTGACTAACAGCATCTCCCTGTTCCGAGAGAATATCAATTCCGATCCCATTCCGTCCCTGTTCTTTTCCAGAACTATGGATATAATAACCATCCGCCAAATAAAGCCCGACATGGGTGGCTTTTTGCTTAGTT
The DNA here is from genome assembly GCF_034531035.1 of Nostoc sp. DedQUE02. Classification (NCBI taxonomy): domain Bacteria; kingdom Bacillati; phylum Cyanobacteriota; class Cyanophyceae; order Nostocales; family Nostocaceae; genus Nostoc; species Nostoc sp. DedQUE02. Next base: position 21,328 of record NZ_JAVRBY020000033.1, read on the forward strand.
CCAAAAAATACCAGATCCCCGGCTGTTAATTCTGCAATCGTAATTGGTTGAGTGAATCCTTCCTGTTGATAGGCATCTCTAGGTAGCCAAATACCCACCGAAGCAAACGCCGCTTGCATTAACCCAGAACAGTCATAATTTGGCCCAACCGTACCACCCCAAAGGTAATAATTTGATTGTTGCATCGCTTTTTGGGTAAAGGCGATAATCTCTGCTAGGAGTTTTTTAATCTCCGATTCAGAAAATGTTGCAGCCTGATAAGGTACAGTAGCAGATTGTAATGAATCAAAATCTGAAACAGATACCCATCCCGGATAGTCATCTTCACATAAATACACCTCAACCGCCGAATTTTGATGATTTGATGTTAGCCACAAATGTCTCCCAGATGCAGCTTGAGTTGCTAAACGCGTACATTCAGGAGAATCATATAAATTCAGGTCAGCTAAACACTGATACTCCCCTGATTTTGGATTTTGGACTTCGGCTTCGCTCAGTCGAACCATTTTGGATTTTAGATTAAAGGACATTATCAGAGAATGATTTTTTTTAATAAAGACGAACAACTCGAAAATCTTGGTAATGGCATTTTAGATGCAACTTGGGCAGCATTTCCGACCTTAGCGCGTAACCAAATTGCCTTGACTTGGGTTGTTTACGATCCACCAGTGCGAGTAAATACTGGTGGGGCGCTGACTCCTAACGCTTTTTGGGATCATCCAGTTCGTGGGTTCACTTATCGCGGTGTTGAGCGGATTTATCCTGCTAGTATAGTCAAGCTATTTTACCTGGTGGCGGTAAACGAATGGCTAGAAAAAGGCATGAGTCAAACCTCCAAGGAGTTGGAGCGAGCTTTGCGGGATATGATTGTAGATTCTAGTAACGATGCTACCAGCTTGGTTGTAGATATTTTGACAGGCACCACATCAGGGCCAGAATTAGCAATCGGCCCCTTTGAAACCTGGAAATATCAGCGTAATATAGTTAACCGCTATTACCAATCATTGGGTTGGGAAGAATTGGAGACAATAAACGTCTGTCAAAAAACTTGGGGTGACGGCCCTTATGGACGCGAACGGGCGTTTGTGGGAGAGTTACTGGACAATCGCAATATGTTAACCACAAATGCGATCGCTAGGTTACTACATAGTATTGTCGGTGGAGTGGCGGTTTCAAGTGCGCGATCGCAAGCCATGATGGCTTTACTAAAACGTCCTCTCAACGATTTGCCCACTGACACCGAGGAAAATCAGGTGACAGGTTTCTTAGGCGGTGGATTGCCTGAAAATGCTCAAATTTGGTCAAAAGCAGGTTGGACAAGTCAAGTTCGCCATGATGCCGCGTATATTGAGTTACCAGAACAGCGCCCTTATCTTTTAGTGGTATTTACTGAAGGTAAAGCCCAAGCTAAAAGTCGGGATATTTTGCCCTTTGTTTCTAGGCGAGTTGCCGAAGCGATCGCTAGTTTATAATCTTAGGATTTACGAAGAAGAGATATTCCATTTTTTACTTGTCGTTAGCCATATTTTTGTAACAGTCAAAGTATTGCGCTCACCCGATATCCCGCCCAGAACTTCAGTTCTGGGCTGATAGCTAAAGTCCACTCAAGTGGACTGAAATTCTCCATTTTAGAGATGATAGCCATCTATATGGCTAAAAATTTGGCTTTGCCCAATTGCGGTATGAATCCAGATGTAGATTGGTATTTAGTCCTCTTGAGAGGACTTTAGCTATTAGCCGGGGAATTTATTCCCAGGCGGTAATGGTAAGGATGACTATTTCAACTTAAATTCGTCAAACTTTAAGACTTCCGAATCAGGCTTGCGAGTATCAAAACGATAACTACTTATCGTACCCGTACCTGTATCAAAGATACTGAAAACTGTAATATCATTACTCGCAATGTAAGGCATCGGTTTCCCATCTTCACCCAGTAAAGGGGCAATTGTTGGTACTATCGGTTCTAACCCATTGGGATCGCCAAGCTTAACATAATCCTCTTGATATCCAATTGGTACTTCTCGTTTTCTATCACCCCAAGCAGCACCGTAACTATTACCTACATTAGATGTTTCTAGAAAATGCATTCCACTGGGACTAAGAAAGCGGTTCCACAAATGGGAATGCCCATAAAATACCAATTGCACATTAGCTGCTTCAAGTATTGGAACAACATCGCGAATAATATAATCTGCGTCTTTGGGATATTCGTAACGCACTGCTTTGATATTGTCGCTATCCCGTTCAATTATCTGTACTGGTTCTGTATAAGCAGGAACTATATTATCACCCAAAGTATGAGGCGGATGATGGAACATCACAACTTTGTATTTTGCTTGTTGAAACTCAGGGCTTTTAAGTTCCGATTCTAGCCAATTATATTGCTTACTGCCTTTAGCAATTGGCTCATAAATTACCTGTCCATAACCCCAATTTTCAGGATTATTTAAATCCTTTTCAGCTTCTCGATATCTACCCTTATGCTTTGCATTTAAGCTGGGAGTCCGCCACATATTCGTAGCGTACAATACCACCAAACGCACATCACCAAAACTAACTGCATAATACCTTTTTCCACCCTCTTTACTTTTTGGTAAAGAGAAAATCTCTTCATAGGTATTAGTATTAAAAGAATTATCGATTAAAGATTTATCTGGGTAGATTTTTTGAGCAACGACACGGGGAATTGTATCATCAAATTCATCATTTAAACTTCCCGTCCTCGCAAAGCGTCCCATCACCTCATGATTGCCAATGCAAGTAAACATGGGTGCATGTTGAATTATTTGTCCGCCAATGTAGGTTGTTTTAACACCATCGTGCGTCATTTCATATTTAGCACGACCTTGCAAACCAGGAAACAATGCACCACCACCATTATCATCAAACCATTCTGAGGCGCGATCGCTAACATTGACTAAATCACCAGCAAACCACACACCATCGACTCGTCCAACTGTTTCTACCACCTTTTGCAGATTTGCAGATGTCATCGGCTTTAATTGATGATCTGAGGTCAGTAGAATTTTTAGTGGTGTATCTGATTTGGGAGTAGCTGTGAGGGTAAAAACATCACTGCTAACACTCTCATCGTCTTCTCGTACACTCGTAACCCGATAGTTTACTCGTACATCAGCAGTTAACCCAGTTACCTCAGCCTCATGCCGCCAAATATGACGCTGGACGGGTTTTTGATAGATTTGACCGTCTTCGGTTTGGTTTGCAACTCTTGATTGTTGGTCTTCACGCGTGCGACTAAGTTTGATAGTATTTGCCCTAGCAGTTTGTTTGAGATTTTCGCCGTAGGTTACTGTATGATTAACACCAGCAAACTCAGTAAACCAAACTACTCGCACTGAGGTTTCAGTTGGCAGTTGCAAAAATGGATCGGTGAGCAGTTGGGGTACTGATGTCATAATTGTTTGCCCAAATGAACGCACACTTATCAGAGTAAAGCATATAACAAGCACAAGCATAGCCACTGAGGAGATTTTACGGCGGCTTTTACGTCTGAGCATGAGTAACACACCAAATTTTGTTAATTTTTTACTTCATACATCAAATCAGAGTTTTATACTTGCTTGATTGCCTCATAGATGTTCTACAAGTGTCCGCCATCAAAGATTGCTGCACTATTAATTAGGTATTTTACAGGTGTTTGAGAGTGATAATTGGCGAAACTACTAGAAATTCAAACTAAACGGTTTAGTTTGATATAGAGTAAGTAAAGAGTAAATTTTTGACTTGCTAATGACTAATAATTTCTTGAGAAGTTAGCATGAAATTATAATCGAACTTCAGTTGAGATATTTTCTGCCAAGATGAGCAAAAGAATCAAACAGCAACACTTCTGGCGTCAAATTTTACCAATTTATAGTAAATTGAAATTACCAAACCCATGCCAAATCGTCATTATCCTCCCGCCTACTTACGCTATCTCAGAGCCAGGTTATGGAATCTAGGACGACCTAGTTTTTGGGTAACTGCAATTTTTTTATCTGTAGTTGGGCTAGTAACCTGGGAATACTGGTCAAATCCAGATATTTTCGTTTATAAGCAAAAAAGCCAAGTCGCTTCCGAAAAACCTGTTGATTCGTCCCTATCAGATGAAAACAGAGCGATCGCAGCCGATATTGATAACCTGCCAGCTTTGTTTAATGACTTTGACGAAGCAAACCTCCCATTAACGGCAAATACCCCTAAAGAAAAGACTGAGGCCAAAAACAGCAAAAGCTTATTAGAAGATGTAATTAAAAAACAAAATTCTGCAAGTGATACCAAATTAAATCCTGGTTTAGGCGTTAATGGCAACACCTCCCCAGCCTTGAAAAATCCCTTTGTTGTACAAACAGACAATTTATTGCGTACTGGGACGCTTAATAGTGGTGATCAGTTTCTAGGTCTTAAAACCTTAAATACCGCGTCTGAACCAACAGAGGAAGAACAAGCATCCTCTAGCCTGGATATTGGTTTGACTAATCAAACCAACAAGAATCAAAATTCTCTCTCTATCAACCCTCTGCAAGCAGAACTCAACCAATCGACAAACCAGAAATTGTCTAGCTTCACTAAAATTACTCCAACTCAGACAAATGACTTAGGCCAAGCCTCAGAGGCAGGAACAACGTTAATGCCACCCATCAACAGCTTACCCAGCCAGAATTCTCTACCAAATACTGGCTTAACTACTGGCACAGGTTATCCATCAACGGGTACAAACTTACCGCCAAATTCCTATAACAATTTCAATAACGGTCAGGTATTGCCTAATAATGGTTTAACTACTGGCACAGGTTATCCATCAACGGGTACAAACTTACCGCCAAATTCTTATAACAATTTCAATAACGGTCAAGTAGTGCCTAATGTAGCACCAGTGCCGCTCCCAGTCACTCCTATCGCACCAAGTAATATTGCACCTTACTCTAGCCAGAGTCAAAGTGTTGTTACACCCACAAACCCTGTAGGATATGGGAATTATGGGTTGCAGCAACCGACGCAACCATCACAACCTAATTATGTGTTGCAGCAACCAACACAGTCTAATGCTTTATATCTTCGTCAGATTCGAGACAAATATAGAAGTCCGGGTCAAAACTGATTATAAGTACGTTGGTTAAAAAAATTCTAGCTAAGGTGATTGTGGACTATTTTGAATAACCGGAACTTCTGGTGTTTCTGGTTGTCGCTGTTGTCGTTGCAAATATTTACTCAATACATAAGCCATATCTCCACGCGTAACGGGTTTTAATGGGGAAATATTGCCTTGAGCATCTGTGTTCAGAAATCCCTCGGTAGCTACTGTAGCGATCGCTTTTCTAGCCCAAGTTGGGATAGACTTTTCATCTGGATATGAAGCCAGAGTCTCATTAACAGCGTCATCGGGAAACTGAAATACACCATAAGCCTGAGCGAAAATAGCCAGAGCTTCTGCTTTTGTCACCTTTTGGTTAGGGAAGAATTCATTACCCCGATAGCCTTTCATGATGTCAGTTTTTAAGACTGTCTGTATATCATTAAATGCCCAATGAGAACGAGGAACATCTGGAATCGCTAAATTTTCTTTGTTAACAGCTTCTCTTTTATTTAGCCCAAATGCTTTTACCATAATTGAGGCTAATTCTGCCCTACTCACTAACCTTTCTGGATAAAACTTGCCATCAGAAAAATTTGTCATCCATTTGGCAGCAGTTACCTGTTGAATAGAATCAGATGAGATTCCAGAAGTAGATTCTGGCACTTGAGCAATTGCTGGCAAGCTTTGTAGTAATGCCACTAAAGATAGAGTAATTGAAAGCTGACGCATCACCATAACCACTTTTTGCTGCTAACGGGAATTGAAAAAACTACGTTACTGAGGTTAACGCAAAATTTCATCTTCAGTTAATGACGAATTTGGGCTAGGCGATGTTGCATATCTGCCTGTTATGGGTAATGTATTTAGACTGCCAGTATCAAATGAAGCATGATGCAGATTTGAAAAAGTTTTGAGTAGGTGTGCAGCCTAGCCCTTTTAAGGTAAGTGTAAGTATAGTGAAATCCTTATTTTTCAGGCTAATTTATTTTGCGATCGCTTCTAGTCAATCACTTAATTTTATTCCTAATTGACGTAAGTATTTATTTATATCCTTCTCTGCTTCAGCACGTTGAGCTTCTAATTCGCATAGCTTGATAATCTCCGCCTCAATATCAATTTTGTCATTTTCATCCTTGGGGGTTAGGACATAGCGGTTGATATTGAGAATATATTCATTAGCAGCTAGTTCTTCTAGAGCCACAACTTTGGCATATCCCTCTTCATCTTGAAAGGCTTGGTAAGTTGTGATGATATGAGTGACATCTTCTTCACGCAAGTAATTTTGATTACGGCTCTTTTGATATTCATTACTTGCGTCAATGAACAAAACTTTATTTATACGGTTTTCTTGCTTATCCCGATTAAAAATCAAAATAGCAGTAGGAATACCTGCGCCATAAAATAAATTGGGTGCAAGACCAATTACTGATTCAATTAAATCAGATTCAATAATCTTTCTGCGAATCTCACTTTCTGCACCTCCACGAAATAAAACTCCAAGTGGAACTACTACCCCAGCTTTTCCAGTGTTTTTGAGTGTGGCTAGTATGTGCTGAATAAAAGCAAAGTCACCACTACCTCTAGGAGGAATTCCATAACGAAAGCGACCATAAACATCAATTTTAGCTAGCTCATAACCCCAGTTATGGACGCTAAATGGGGGATTAGAAATTATCCTGTCAAAAAGCATTAATTTACCGCTTTCAACTAATTGTGGTTCGCGGATAGTATCTCCCAAGCGGATGTCAAAATCAAAAATGTCGTGCAAAAGTAAATTAATTTTGGCAAGGCTAAAAGTATTTTGGTTTATCTCTTGTCCATAAAGCAGTAAATCATTTTGCTTATTTCCCAAATGTTTAATTTGCTTGATACATTCAGTCAAAATACCTCCTAATCCACAGCAAGGATCACAAATACTCATTCCTGGTTGTGGTTCAAGCAGACGTACTAAGAGTTCTGCTACCTTCTGCGGAGTAAAAAACTCTCCAGATTTTTTACCAAGACTAGCTGCGAATTGTGCTGTGAAGTATTCACAAGCTTTTCCTAATAAGTCTGGTTTAGCAAAGTATTTATTCTGGAGTTTAATCTCTGAGATATGCCAAATCAATTGGCGTAGCACTTGATCTTGCTTTATAAGGGCAACTTGACTGTGGTTATGTTCAAAATTATAATTTATGAAAATTCCTTGTAATTCTTTGATGCCTGGGTTATAAGTTTCAATAGCTCTACCAGCTTCATTAAGTGCCTGACCAATATTTTCAGGTATTTGCTGTAAATAATTCCATTGCGAAATTGCAGGAAGAAAAAACCGTGGTTTGGCTTTATAAGATTCTTCCTCAAATAAATCAGAGAATCGCTTTAGAAGCAGAAGCCTGAACAAATAGTTAATATAATCATCACCGCTACAAAACCCCCGTAGGATACTAGCAGCAGTCCAAAGTATATCTTTCAAGTATTCTAAAGTAATCATTGCTGTCCTTCCAAAGTTTGAAAAAGAGCAAATTCTGATAAATTATTTCGTGTGTCTAAAATTTCCAAGGTAATGCGGTTAGCTCTTTCAGTAGCTAAAAAAAGTTGAGCTAATTTATTTTGAGTCTCCAAATTAGGTAATGGAATCTTGAGAGTACGTAATTGAGAAATTGGAATCAATTGAATGGTAGAAGATTGCAAGTACAAAGTGGCTAGTTGCTGTTCTAGCCATTTTGAACGCATTAAAACTGCCAAATACACAGGATCAATTTCTACTATGGGGCGGATAACAGCCACGTTATTGCTTGCCAAGCTCCCTTCTAATTTATCTGTAACTACTGACGCTTTTAGAAGCGTACCTCGGTTAGAAATCACGACATCGCCAGTTTTTATTCGATACCGCTCAAGATCAGATAAGCGTAACTGAACCACACTTGGGTTACGTTCAATGTATAGGTACTCAAGATCAGACAAGCTAACAACGCGCTCTGGTCTACCGTTATCGTCTGCATAACGGCTAAGTGTAATTCCTTGGAATATTTCCCCTATTTTCTGAAGAGGCAGAACTGAATGAGACATAAATCTGCTAAGATATCTATTAATAAGCAGTAAGTTACTTATTGCAATTGCAGTAATAAGTTTACTGCTTGGCAGTCTAGCATAGAGCTTGCTAGAATATCCGCAACCAGATTGTAAAACCATGAAAAAAACGCTAGCTGGAGTACCAGTCCAGCAGCGTTGTTTTAATTTCAAAGGTTTGTAATTTGGTTGTCCATCCATTAACGGTCAGGCGCACTGCCTGTTGACCGTCAATTTAATTTGAGGAAAAATTTATGATCTCTCCACCAAATAATCCTAACTCAGATGACTCTCAGTCAGACCCTCTGACATTTTTATCTATGGTGATTAACCGAGAAGACGGGCGTGAGATTCTCAACAAATCCGTTGAATTTCTCGCGCGGATTAGCTATATCCAGCAAGATCGGGCTGAGGCTGTACGCCAAAAAAGGGCTGAGGCTGAGGCACAGCAAAAGATTGAAACTGAGGCTAAAGCTTGTAAAATCCTTATGGCAATAACCATAGAACATGCCAAGGCTCAGGGACTTGACCCTTATAAAGACTTGGACAAACTTCAAAGCAAAAGTTATAACCAGCTTTGTGCTTACGTTAAGCAGCGTTTTCCAGAACTGAGTAATCGTATCCCGCTATATCCTGGTTAAGGTCTTATAATTTTCACTATGGAACACCAAAATGTCTCACAAATGACACTTTGGTGTTCTATTTACATCAGCAAAAATTATTCACAAGCTTTTGATTGTAAAAACTGTAGTGTTATTAAAGATAGAGATTTCAATGTATCTTTAAAATTGAAAAAGTATCTTTCTTTTGCTTGGCTTGACCAAAAACACGAGTCGAGAAAGTGTTGCTGACGCTCTCTTATGAAGCTGAAAATAAACAGTAAAAGGTGTGTAACTTAGGTTATGTTCATCTTAGATAAGTTTTATGGAGCAGTTTTGGCAATGACCGCAGCAGCAGATCCCGTAAAGTTAATGAAGCAAGAAGTTGGCAAAGCCGCCGCCGCCCTAGTCAAATCGGGTTCCATTGTCGGGTTGGGTACGGGGTCAACTACAGCATATACGATTCAGTTTTTGGGCGATCGCCTCAAGTCTGGTGAACTCAAAGATATCATTGGCATACCTACCTCGTTTCAGTCAGAAGTGCTGGCGAAGCAGTATGGTGTCCCCTTGGCCACCTTAGACGCTATCGACCACATCGATATTGCCATTGATGGGGCAGATGAAGTCGATCCGCAGAAGAATTTGATTAAAGGCGGTGGTGCAGCACATACCCGCGAAAAAGTCGTAGACTATCTAGCTGAACAGTTTATCGTCGTGGTAGATAGTGGTAAGTTAGTAGAGCGCTTAGGTTCTAGTTTCGCTGTGCCTGTGGAAGTAATTCCAATGGCAATTACTCCTGTTACCAATGCCATCAAAAAACTCGGTGGCAAACCAGAACTGCGTATGGGTGTAAAAAAAGCTGGCCCAGTGATTACCGATCAAGGCAACTTTGTCTTAGATGTCAGATTTGACTCTATTGAAGATCCAGCCGGACTAGAAAAAACATTGAATAACATTCCCGGCGTTCTGGAAAATGGTATCTTCGTTAACTGCGTCGATTTAGTTTTAATTGGTGAAGTCAAAGATGGTCAGCCATTAGTGCGGCAACTGTAAGAGTTGTAGATTTTACGGAAAGTCTGAGCGCCTGCTTTTGGCGCTCAAACTTGTGAATGAAGAGGTAAGGGGAAATTATTTTTGAGCTGCACCAACAGGAAGAGGTTCACCGAGAATTTTGGCGAATCTTTGCAAATAAAAGTCTACAGGATTTGCTACTGCTTGAATTGACTGGCGATCGCTTAAGCTGTTCCACCATGTCTGCAAACGAGGTGTTTCTGCTGGTAGCGTGAATTTGCGGAAGTGTTCTAGGAGTGGTAAACGTTCAAACCAGGGATAGAAGCTGATATCAACAAGGCTAAACTGATCTCCTAACCAATAACTACCATTAGACACTTTGCCCAATCCTTGTTGTTCAAGATACAAGAGTGCTTCTGTAAACTCTTTTTGTCCTTGTTCTTGTTTTTGGGCATCTTTCCCGCGTAGGAATTTGTTAAATGCAGGTACAAAGCGAGTATTGGCGTAGTCTATCCAAATCCGGGCGATCGCTTTGTTTGCGGGATCGCGGGGTAGTAGAGGTGGTTCTGGAAAAACCTCATCTAAATATTCATTGATGATCGCAGACTCGTAGATTTCAATATCCCCATGTTTGATAGCCGGCACTTTGCCATAAGCGGAAATCTGTGTATACCCATCTGGTTTATTTTGTAAATCAATTTCTATCGGGGTGAAATCAATGCCTTTTTCCAGTAAAACTACACGCGTGCGTTGAGAGAAGGTAGATGCTTTGGCAAAGTACAGTTGTATGTTGCTCATGAAATTCTTTCCTTGTAATTATCGTGAACACAGAATGTTTGAGATTGCCAAACTCAAACGACAGCTTGTAATTATCGCGAACACAGAGCATTTTAAATTGCTAAACTCAAACCAGAGCAACAATACAAAAACTAACTGTGTTGATCCTTACAATTAAATAATTAATTTGACTGGCAGGTATCGATGCAATACTTTTCGGATAAGCTTAACAATCTCTCTTTTGGTCTGGGAAAAGGTTAAAGGGTAAGGGGGAAAGGTGAATTAAAACCTTTCCCTTTCCCCTTTCCCCCAAAACCCGAAAAGTATTGGGTATCGATGCTGTTTGGATATAGTAATCCGATTTGATTCCTGAATTAAGGAGTGAAAACCGGGGACACAACGACTGCGCGGTAGTTGAATCTCGACTTCGCTCGATTACCGCGTAGTCGAAACTCAGTGCATCGCTGGGGACTAGGGACTGGGAAGAAGGAATAAAAGTGTACTGAGTTTTTTTCAGGCAATCAAATATGAGTCCTATATATTACGGTTCATCGGTCAATTTACCGTAGTAAGAAGATTATACAGTCTTTCTGAAATATGTATACCTAACGCGATGTGCGACTTAATATTCTGACCTCACTTCCATTCCTCTCTCTTGCATAAAGGTAGAGCGATTATTCATCGGCTTTTCTAGATTCCGTACAGGAACCGGATGATTTATGTCAAAACTGCCCTGAGATTATTTGTCGGATAAATGTATTATTAATCACAATCATCATCAATTTGATACAAAGATTACTAAAAACGATCATCTTTTATTGCATTAAACTTATTTTCGATTGCGCCAACAGTAAGAGAAGACTAAGGAAGATAGGAATTACACTTGATATAGAGTATAAGAACCCTCAAAAAAGAAATTTTCTTTTTATAATGCTTATGGATTTAATAGTTGAGAATTTAGCCGCAATTGATGATAAACTTTCTCAGCGTCATATTGACCTTGATTCCGGTGGATATTTCATTATTTACTTGGATCGAGATGCAGCGTTAATTTATGCCAAGCATTTTACAAATGTAATTGATGAGCGTGGTTTAGCTGTCGATCCAGAAACAGGAAAGGTAATTCCGGCGCGAGAAAAAGTAGAACGAACTCATACAACAGTTTTTAACGCGAGGACGGCTAAAGAACTTTGCGTGAAGATTTTTGAAGAAACTCAGCCCTCTCCTGTAACTCAATTAAATCATGCAGCTTATTTGGGTAGAGAATTTGTCCGAGCTGAGATTGCTTTAGTCACAGGGCAAGAGTATGTTCAGGATTAAGCCAATTTTAGATTTTTAATTTTGGATTTTGGTAAAGCAGCGCGGCCTTCTCTCTTCTCTACGAGACACTCCGCGTTCGTATAGCGTCTTGTAGAGAAGTTGCTAGGCTCTCCCTGAAGGAAAAATCTAAAATCGTTCGACTGAGCGACTTGCCTTGAGCGGAGCCGAAAGGAGTCGAAGTCTAAAATCTAAAATTGAATCTCCCATTACCCATCAGATGATGGCTGATTTATCTGATAGATATAGTAAGTCGCCATTGGGATAACGGTGGCGGCAATTAACAATCCGACTACCCAAGCAGTAGCATTACCTTGGTCGGTTTCTTCTGCTTTCTTGTAAGTACCTTCAACCTGCACATTGTCAGTAATTTTGGGTGGGCCTGGATCGGCTTTACCAGAAAGAACGGCTACTAGGCGATCGCTTGCATCTAAAAATGCTTGGTTGTATTTATTACCATTGCGTAACGGCACGCTTACTGTTTCAGTAGCTACACTCTCGGCAATAGAGTCAGTAAGCATTGGCTTGACTTGATCCCCAGTAATAATGGCAGTACCATTGGTAACTGTATCAATAACCAATAAGGTTTGATTAGCTTGGGCTTCTTTTGTGGGAAACCATTTTTCAAACAGTTCTTTGCTGAAGCTTTCCGGTGTTTCGCCGTAGTCGAGGCGGCGAACAGTAACAATTCTGACTTCCTTCTGAGTTTGCTTTGCCAAATCCTCGAAAGCGTTGCTAATTTTACCTTCATTCAGACGGCTGATGACTTCACCTTGATCCAAAACCCACGTGTTATTTCCCGGTGTGAGATTGGGTATTTGATAGACACCTGTGGCTAAAGCAGGTGCGACAAACAGCGAGGCTGCTAAAATAACCGTCACCAAAGGTAGAATTAGCTGGATGAGGTGTTTTTGACTGCTAAATACTTGTTTGAGGAGCTGTTTCATCGTGTGATCCCTAAGACAAACTTGCACCAAAAATACTACAGAACCACTGGAAAAATCACCTCTTTCCCGGTTTTCTCCAGTATAAAATTTCTGCTACTGCCAGCAGATATATATTGTACGGGATTTTGGATTACACAAATTTCTTCTCAAGGCATTTGCAAGCATTAACCTGACCCTTACACCCTTGCTAGTGACAAGAAATACCGCCCATTTTGGGAGTTAACCCAAATGCTTAGGGCGGAATTTGCAAACCATCTAGAAATCATATCCTACGATCAATATTTTTGGCAGAATCAAGTATATTTTTTCATATCTGCAAGTAGTTTTTCTTGCCGTAGCCATTAAAGATATGGGCGTTGCTGATTGCGGTATGAAAAATAATTTTGCGTTATTTCAAAATCCTTGTAGAGACGTTGCATTGCAACGTCTCTACATCCAAATTCATTCCTCAATTCAGCAACACCAGATATGAGTGAAAAATAATGCAGAAATATCTCACTGCTAAGTCTCTATAGGACTCATATTTGATTTCTGAAAAAAATCAGTACAACTCAAAAAAGCTTCTTGCCTATTGCCTATTGCCTATTATGATATCTGCATTTTTCTGATATTTTAGCTAAATCTATATCAATAATATATACATGACTATAATTTTAACTAACGACGACGGCATTGATGCCCCTGGTATCCAAGCTCTACTCAAAGCTGTAAAGGGCAAAAATACTATTATCGCTGCTCCTGCCGATCATCAGTCTGGCTGTGGACATCAAGTTACTACTACTCGTGGCATTAACCTCCAGCGACGTTCTCAGACTGAATATGCGATCGCTGGAACTCCTGCTGATTGTGTAAGAATTGCTATATCACAAATTAACGCAGATGTCAAATTTATCCTTTCAGGTATCAACGCTGGCGGTAACTTGGGAGTCGATGTTTATATTTCTGGCACAGTGGCTGCTGTGCGAGAAGGCGCGATGCACGGTATTCCGGGAGTTGCCATTTCTCAGTATCGCAAAGCCAAGCAGAATTTTGATTGGGATCTGGCTGGCAAATTAACAGCTGAAGTTTTAGCAGATTTACTCAAACGTCCTCTAGAACCGGGAAGCTTCTGGAATGTAAACTTGCCGCATCTGCAACCAGGAGAACCAGATCCTAATTTGGTGTTTTGCCAACCCTGTACCAAACCTTTACCCGTGAACTATCGAATTGAGGGCGATGATTTTTATTATGTAGGGGAATATAGCAAACGCGATCGCACTCCTGGTAGCGATGTAGATGTATGTTTTTCAGGCAATATCGCAGTAACTCAGTTAAGGGTTTGACAATTATTGCTACTAGTCATTTAATCCTTGAATTAAGGACATAAACCGATCTACAGTTTGTGTAAGTTCGTGGATTTTTTGTAGTGAATCATGGTGAGATTCTGCAAGAGTCTGTACCGCATTACACAAAGCGACAATTTGATAGCCTTGCTGTTGCACCTGTTGTCCCTGTGTTTCGATTTGGATGCTGAGACTCTCTAATCTTTCTGCAAGACTTTCAATTGTCTCAGTTGTAGAGAGTACTGCTTCCCCAATTTGCTCAACAATAGATTCCAAACGATTTATTTTTACTTCTACCCCTGCTGAAATCATTTCCTTACACCCTAATTTTGAGATAGCATTTTAGTACGATTCTTAATAGCAATTGAAATAATTAATCCCAGTATAAACATTAGATAACACTGGGATTACGTTGAAGAAGAATTCAGAAGTTAGAATTCAGGAGCAAAGCCGGAGACGTTTCCGTTGCTCCAGTCAGAATCAAGAGCGTGGGGGATTCAGACCCACCACTGTCTTGTTGACCATTAAACCGTTCGCGCAGCGTCTCTGAAAGAGAAAATTTAGTGGGGGTATTAAACCCTTTGATTCAGACGCTTTTTCACACAGAATTCAATTCTGTTAGCGGATAGCTAGGGTTTAGCTCATTCTGACCCCTGAATTCCGTTTTGACAATATGTATGATTTCCTTCTTTAATGCTTCTACCCAATGTTGTATTTAGCTATTTATAGTTCACGAGGCAGATCGTTTTTAGCGTCTCCCTTTGAGAGAAGACAAAAGGAGCCGACACTTAATTAAAAACGTGGAACTTAAAACTTAACTAAGATTAGGTAAAGTATAGTTAAAATAAATACTTTTAATTAAGCTAAGTTTCTAGTATAATCAAGCCCCAATAATTATATTCTTCTCATGCTTTGTTACCTCTACGCTGGAAGCGGTTTGTTATAAAATTAACACAAACCCTTTATTTGATCGAATTTTCCTGACTGTGCCAATTTTAGATTAAAGAATCTTTTGGTTTATGCCAGACTAACGTTTTGCCATGCCCCCTTGTGGGTAACACAAATCCAAAATCAAAAATTTAAAATCTGCTGACTCTTTCTATTACAATGCTTTCAGAACGTTTTACCGCAGCCCTCACCTACGCCACCGAACTGCACGCCAACCAAGTTCGTAAAGGTTCGGGTGTGCCTTATGTTGCACATTTATTAGGTGTCACCAGTATTGCTTTAGAATACGGGGCAAATGAAGATGAAGCGATCGCAGCTTTATTACACGATGCGATCGAAGACCAAGGTGGCGCTGCAACACGCGAAGAAATTCGCCGTCGCTTTGGCGAAAATGTAACAGCAATTGTAGATGGTTGTACTGACGCTGATACAGATCCAAAACCCCCTTGGCGACAACGCAAGGAAGCATATATTGCTCATATTCCTACTGCTTCCCCATCAGTTTTGCTTGTCTCATCAGCAGATAAACTTTACAACGCCCAGTCTATTCTCAAAGATTACCGTATTTTGGGCGAATCACTTTGGGAACGGTTTCAGGGACGCAAAGATGGTACTCTTTGGTATTATCGGGCGCTTGTGGATGCCTTCAGAAAGACAGGAACCACTGGAATAATTGAGGAATTAGAACGGGTAATTGTCCAAATTGAGCTATTAGCTTCTCAATAAAAATTTTCTTTCCTCAGAAATAGAAAAAAGATTCATACTAAACTATACAAATAGCCTTTTTACAGACACGATATAGTCATATCTCTCACGAACAACTTTTGACTTTTAGGTTCTCTCTCTAGATAAAAAATCTTTCTCTCGGTAGATAGGTGTAGTTAAATTATTATGGCTGCTATGTTACCAATATGACAATAGTAAGACAGAACGCTCTAAATCCAAACCTAAATCCTTCAGTGAGTCCTCCAGAAAACGTGGCAGAAAAGTATATGGAAGCAGAGCGTATGCATGATGTTCTGCTTTTATTACAAAACTTGATTAACAGTGAAGAAGCCACTGTAAAACTAATTCTGGATTGTCTTTATGATGTTGGTTCAGTCAATCTGATCAATCAAAAGCTTCGCCTGAAACCCTTAAATAGGGTGATGAAATTAATTGCCAGAATGTCCAAACCAGTTTTTAGAGTCATAGCTTTAAATTGGTTTAAAAAGAACTGTCCGCAATTGATTACTAATTGGCTACATACACAGGTTGCTTTTGAAAAACCCCAAAATACACCCCAACAAGTTCCTATCGAAGTTGTACAACTAGAACCATATTCCATACCGCAAAAAGAAATTCTGAGCCAAGAAATTAAAAATCTCCGCTATCAAGTTAGATGGTTAGCTGGGATTTCAATAACAGCGATCGCTATTTTAGTCGTAACAGCCATTCGGTTAAATTGAAACCTATAAATTATGAATTATGAAGTATGAATATTATGCCTCTGCCCAAACCGATCTTGGAGGATATTGAAATACATCTGCTTTTGGAAGGTCTTTATCAGTACTATGGTTATGACTTTCGCGATTATGCTCTTTCTTCACTCAAGCGCCGCATTCAGAGTTTCATGCAGTTAGAGGGTTTAACAAATGTTTCTGCATTGCAAGAGCGGTTACTCCACAACCGTGTCTATTTGGAACGATTTTTGCTTGCTCTGACGGTGAATGTAACCTCAATGTTTCGCGATCCCAGCTTTTATAACACCTTCAGAAATCAAGTTATCCCCTTCTTGCAAACCTATCCATTTATTCGTATCTGGCACGCTGGATGTTCAACTGGTGAAGAAGTATATTCAATGGCAATTTTACTGCAAGAAGAAGGACTTTACCATCGTTGCCGTATATATGCCACTGATACGAACGAGAAGGTATTACAAAATGCCAAAAGTGGGATTTTCCCTTTGAAAATGATGCAGGAATATACTCATCTTTATCTGAAAGCAGGTGGCAAGAAGTCTTTCTCAGAATATTATACAGCAGCTTATGATAACGCGATTTTTCGAGCATCCCTAAGAGAAAATGTTGTTTTCGCCCAGCATAATTTAGCAACTGACAGTTCTTTTAATGAGTTTAATGTTATTCTTTGTCGTAATGTCCTCATATATTTCAATCAAGTACTTCAAAAGCGGGTACATGAACTTTTTTATAATAGTCTCTGCACCTTTGGAATCTTGGGTTTAGGAAAACAAGAATCTATCAGGTTCACCTCTCATGAGCAGCACTATGAAGAGATAATCAAAGGTGAGAAAATATATAAGAAAATTGCAGGTGCTTGAAGAGAATATTCTGAGAAAAAAACTGTATTATGAATGAGAAATTATCGTCAAGTAATTAATGCCCCATGCCCAATCAACCAAAAAATTTTAGAAATAAAATTATGCTCGTTGTCAAAAGACAGTCTGTCAAACATTTTTTATTGTGTTCAGAAGATAAATAAAGCGATCGCTTAAGGTAAATTACACATTAAAGTCTTAAAGGAGATTGTCGATGCAACTTCTCGAATGTCCTCCTGTTGCAGTCATTGCTGGAGAAAATGCGGTTCATGTTTCTCAACTACCTTCTATATGGCAAGACATTGCTAGAGGAACCACGAGTGTCGGACTTTCCCAACCCCAAAGCTATGTTGAGATGGCACAGTTATTTTTGTATAAATTAGAACGTGGTGATGTTGATTTATTTAGCGATCGCCCCCAACTAGCTCACTTGATATCGGCATTTTCCCAGCTATTTGCACAACTAGCATGGGAAACTCTAGAGTTTTTTGGGCAAGAC
Source organism: Nostoc sp. DedQUE02 (assembly GCF_034531035.1). Taxonomy (NCBI): domain Bacteria; kingdom Bacillati; phylum Cyanobacteriota; class Cyanophyceae; order Nostocales; family Nostocaceae; genus Nostoc; species Nostoc sp. DedQUE02. The sequence goes on from NZ_JAVRBY020000033.1 coordinate 39,190, forward strand.
TTTCTCAAACACAGCTATCCGAACTTTGCAGAAATTCTCCGTGATGTGGAGTCAAAAGGAACAGAATATGCTAATGAAGTAAAAGTGGCTCGCATTGGTATAGATTTGTTCAACGAGTTTGGTTATGAACTACCAGCAAGTTTCTATCATGTGCATTTAGCACCAATTTACCGCGATCATGTTTTTGAAGAACGTGCCTTGCGATTCGATCAACGCGATATCGAACACAAACGTTCTTGGGATGCCATACTCCATGCAGGTAAGGTGTTTGCTATCCAAATGAAGGTGCAAAGTATTGCTTCTAAATACGGTTTTACTTATCAGCATGGCTGCGGTTGCAACTCTCATCTATCTTCCATTGATGTATCTCGTGGGGCGTTTGAATATGAATTGAGTCCTGAAAAACGCCAGCGATGGATTCGCAGTTTCATCTGGACTGCTTGGTATGAGTATGCCTTCTTTGCGATCGTACCAAATACAAGTTATTTGGTTTAATGCCTTGTACCGCAATACAGTTTGGTTAAAGGGGAAAGGGGAAAGGTTTTGAATACATCCTTTACTTTACCCTTTACCCCCGCCCCTTATCCCCAGACCACATGGAAAGTGAAAAATGCTTATCCGAAATGTATTGCTTTGTACCCCGATTCGTAATTCGTAATTTTGGGATTTGAAATGAGGGGAATAAATAATGTTTCTGATCTCCTGATATTATGTTCGGCTGATTTTGGAAAACCAGTCATAGTCTCAGCTTAGGTATTTTTGGAGAAGTCTAAAAAATTATGACTGGATTACCTGTTGTTCTTTGGTTACGTCAGCTAGTTTTTGGCTTCAGCTTAAGCTGTCTACTTTTACTTTCGGGTTGTATTACAGATAATTCCACTGTTGGTAACACACTTACAGTTGCTACAGAACCTACCTTTCCGCCTTTCGAGTTTCAATCTGCTAGTGGAGAGTTGCAAGGCTTTGACATTGATTTGATGAATGCGATCGCTCAATCTGCTGGCTTTAAAATTAAGTATCAAAATATGCCTTTTGCTGGGATGATTCCAGCATTGCAAGCGCAAAGTGTAGATGCCGCAGTTGCGGCAATGACGATTACTGCCGAACGCGCAAAAACAATTTCTTTCTCGCGTCCTTACTTCAAATCAGGGCTAGCGATCGTCACCCGCACAGATAATCAAAACATTAGCAATTTCGGCGATCTTAAAAACAAAACCATTGGCGTGCAAATTGGCACAACTGGCGCACAGAAGGCTAAAAGTATTCCCGGTGCTGAAATTCGCACTTTTAATGATTCACCTTTAACCTTTCAAGCATTAATCAATGGTAATGTCGATGCCATTCTTAACGATCGAGTTGTTATCTTATATGGCATAAAAAGCGGCAACCTCAAGGGACTCAAAGTGGCCAGCAGTCTGCTTACAGAAGAATTTTATGGCATTCCTACACCCAAAGGATCGCCCAACCTGCAAGCGATTAACCAAGGTCTAGAAACGGTGCTGAAAAATGGTATTTACACCAAAATCTACCAAAAGTGGTTTGGTATCCAACCGCCACAACTACCAGAAAAATCACCCATCGAAAACCAGACTTCCGAAAAAGGCATATCCCAACTATTTACCTCACTAAGCATTATTTTTAAGTCTCTACCCACCTTGCTAAGTGGGGCTTTAGTAACACTTGAACTCACAGCAATCTCAGTTTTGCTGGGGATGATTGGGGGTACACTGATTGGAATTGTTCGCCTTTTACCCACCCCGCCTTTGCCCTGGATTGCTAGAGCGTATGTAGATTTTTTCCGGGGAACACCGTTGCTGGTGCAGATTTTTATGGTTTACTTTGGGTTGCCTGCTTTAGCGCAAAATTTTGGTTTCACCTTCACTTTAAATCGTTTAGCAGCAGGGGTGATTGCATTGAGTCTCAATAGCGCTGCTTACATTGCTGAAGTTGTCCGCGCGGGCATTCAATCAATTGAGCCAGGGCAAGCAGAAGCCTCTAAATCACTGGGTTTAAGCTCAGTGCAAACGATGCGCTATGTAATCTTTCCTCAAGCCCTGCGGCGGATGCTGCCACCTCTGGGCAATGAGTTCATTAGCTTGCTCAAAGACACCAGCTTAGTCGCGATCATCGGGTTTGAAGAGTTGTTCCGCAAAGGACAGTTGATTGTCGCTGAGAACTATCGTTCATTTGAGATTTACGCCACTGTCGCCTTGGTTTATTTATTCCTCACCTTGCTTTCTTCTCAAGCGTTTAGTCGCTTGGAGCGATCGCTCAATCCCATTAAAGAAAAAAGCAAGTAAGTTTTAAGAACTCGGTTCAAAAACCATTTGCGGAATTAACACTTCATCTTGTAAGTGTCCAACACCTAAAAAGCGAGTCTCTTCTTCATAAACTCGCACGATTCCAATAACATCAGAATTTAGAGAAACTCGCTGACCTTGACACCATTTTTGAGCAGATGTTGCTGGTAAAGTCACAGACAACAAATGTTGTAAGGCTGCATCAGGAGCGAGGGGTTGAAACGTCCCGCCTTGCAATTTAGTTTCTAAGTCGGTGAAAGTGAGACTATCTGTTAAATCGAAACCACTGCTTTGAGTACGGATCAAAGCCGCAAGAGTGCCACCAGTTTTTAAGATTGCACCTAAGTCACGAGCGATCGCTCTAATATATGTACCAGAACCACAAGCGATCGCTACATCCAATTCGGGAAAATCTCCTTCTCTCCAGTCCAAAATATCTATCTGAAAAATTTCCACTGTTCGCACTGGAACTTCCACCATTTTCCCTTGGCGTGCTAAGTCGTAGAGACGTTTCCCATCCACTTGAATTGCACTATAATTCGGTGGGATTTGCTCAATCTTGCCTTCAAATTGTGCCAGTGCAGTTTTCACCTCTGCCAAACTCAATCCCGGACAAGCTTGAGAACTAATGATTTCACCTTCTAAATCATCGGTTGTAGTCCGCACACCCAAACGAATCGTAGCCTTGTAAGCTTTATTTTCTGGCAGATATTGCAATAATCTTGTGGCTTTACCAAGTGCGATCGGTAAAACCCCTGTAGCTGCTGGATCTAAGGTTCCCGCATGTCCTACACGCTTGAGGCGCAGCAATTTTCGCACCCGCGCTACGCAGTCGTGGGAAGTCCAGTCAAATGGTTTGTTTAAGTTGAGAAAACCTTGAAATAACACAAAATCAATACTAACAGCTTCTAAACTCTATTAAATACTTATTTACTGCTCAAAGCATTAATATTTAGCAATCAAAGTTTATTGAAACAAAATTCAGGAGTCAGGAGTCAGAATTCATTCTGACCGAAAAAACGGATAGCGAGTCGTAAAGAGCGTCAAGATTTCTGAATTTTGAATTCTCTATTCTGCATTATTCTTCTATTCTGCATTATTTTATCAGTATCAAGACATTCTCTAAGCACTTTACCGAATAATATCCAAAAAGTGCAGATAACGCCGAGTATTTTCCGCAAATATCACGATGTCATTTATAACTTTCAACATATAAAACTGTAATAATCAAGAAACTTAATAGAAAACTTCATGAAAGTTTTGATTGTCAATCAAAGATTTTACTGTAGCGCTTTGAGCAAAACAACTATCAATAATTTTTACTAACATAAATCAAATGAAAAAATCAATCTTCACTACTACATTGCTTTTTTGCTCTATGTTGATTGTGAGTTGTAGTAACTTAGACAATAGTGTTTCTCAAGAGAATAAAGTTAATCCAACAAATACTGCAATAGCTACACAAGTTAATTCTGAATCTATTTCTGTAAGTCAAGTAAAACTAGATAACAGTAAAAAAACTATTAAGTCAGCTTCAACTAAAAAAACATCTGCTAAAAACAATCAATCCAAGGAAATTAAAAACGATAATCCAAGTTTTGGTACTATCAAAGATATGCAAAACGGAGACTTGAAATGCTACGTTACTGTTGTCGATGAAAATGGGAAAGTATATGAAGGTGTCGGTGCAGTCTTTGAGGTTTGCGAACCAGAGAAATACGTCAACAAAAAAGTAAAAATGTCTTATTCTCTAGAGAACGTCAGTGATTGCCAAAGTTCTGAGCCTTGCGGAAAAACAATCAAAGAATGGTTAATTAGCAAGATAGAAATTCAAGAGCAATAATTATATCATGTCCGCCTGATTGCTTGTTAAACCCGAATCACCCCACCCCGCCAAAGCTGTGCTTTGTCTCCCCTCCCAAAGAGCGGGGTGGGGTTGGGGGTGGGGTTCTTTTATTATGGGTAATTTGGCGGACATGATATTACAATATGCTTTTTAAAATTATCTAAATCAACGTGAGTTCGACAAGCCCTTTTTTGACCTCTCCCCCAACCCTTCTCCGTGTCGGAGAGGGGAGCCAAAATCCTAATTGATCGTTGCTCCTCCCTTTCTCCGTGGGAGAGGGAGGTTGGGAGGGAGAGGTTTATCGAACTCACGTTAAATCAAGTGGATAATTGACCAGTTGGGCATATTTTCGGTAAGCTAACTGTAACTTTAGTTCCTTGCCCCACTTCACTCGACAAGGTAATATTGCCACTATGTAACTCGACACAAGCTTTAGCGATCGCTAGCCCTAAGCCTGTACCAGGAATTGTGTCAACGTTACTTCCACGGCTGAAGGATTGAAACAAATTTTCTTGATCTGCCATCGGGATACCAATTCCCCCATCTTTAATGTAAAAAATAGCTTCTGATTCTTTGCCAATCAGGTGGAATTCTACACTACCTCCATCTGGAGAATACTTAATTGCATTGGACATCAAGTTAATAAAAATTTGTTGCAAAAGCCCGCGATCGCCCCAAAATAAATGATTATTACCAGTAATTTTAAAAATCAATTCGTGGCGATCGTCTACTGTTTCTCGCTCTTGTTCTAAAAGGTCAGAAAAAAATTGCAGTAAATCGACTGATATTGGTTGAAACTTGGGTTTTTCCAGTTCAAGTTGGTTAACCAGAAGCATATTATCCACAAGTTTGGACATATACCTGGCTTTCTGCTCAATGATTCCCAAGAACCTGTGTTGTTTAGACTCATCTAATTGCTGGCTATGTTTTACCAAAGTTGATGCCGCAGCCAGAATTGAAGTTAGCGGCGTTCGATACTCATGGGAAACCGTTGTAATTATTTGGGATTTAAATACATTGAGTTGCTTTTCTTTGGCAAGGGCTGCTTGAGTTTGGGCTAATAATTCCGCTTGTTGAATCGCGATCGCTAACTGTACTGATACTTCATTGAGCATTTCTGCATCATCAGTTTGCCAATGTCGTTCCCCGGAATTATGGTGAGCAATCAATAAACCCCAAAGTTTGGGCGTTGGGTTCCCATTGTTGCTCAGATTAATCGGAACTACCAGATTTGCCTTAGTATTAAATTGCTCTTTTAGATTGACACAATTACACAAGCCAAGCTCATAAATATAAGGGATTGGGGATTGGGAATTAGGCACAAAAGGCAGAGGGGCGGAGGGGCAGAGGGGCACAGGGGAAAGACCTACTGCAACTTCTCCTCGGTCACTGAGCGTAGCCGAAGTGCTGCTCCCCTGCTCCCCTGCTCCTCGGTCACTGAGCGACTTGCCTTGAGCGAAGTCGAAAGGAGCCGAAGTGCTGCTCCCCTGCTCCCCAGCCCTAGCCCCGACGCGATCGCACAATGCCACAGTGCGGTATGACTCAATTGATGAGGCGACTATCTTACCATCTCTATCTGGGGCAAACTGATAAACCATCACGCGATCGCACTTCAGAAGTTGCTGAACCTCAGCTACAGCCGTATTCAAAATTTGCTCTAGATTAAGAGACTGGCGAATTCGTAAAGCAGTTGTGGCAATTAGGCGTTGTCTCTCCTGAGTTTTGAGCAGTTGCGCTTGCAAGCACAACTGCTTAATGGCGTTGCGGACTGCTAGTTGCAGCACATCCTGTGTCAGATTTTGCTTGACTAAGTAATCCAAAGCACCCCGTTTCATTACCTGCACAGCGATTTCTTCATCACCGCGCCCTGTCAACATAATCACGGGGACAGAAGTCTTAAATATCTCCTGCTGGATGCGATCGAAAAGTTCTAACCCACTCATATCAGGTAGGCAAAAATCCAGCAAAATGACATCGCAGCGTACTTTTTGGCACAAAGCAAGTCCTTCTTCTGCACAGTCTGCCTCCAAAATCTGGTAGGACTGGTGCGGATCTTTCAAAAGATATCGACGATAGATTTTCCGATCTGCGGCACAATCATCGATGATAAGTAGCGTCCATGTGTCCAACATTAAGGTTATGAGGATCAGGGAGCCATATAGATCCCTTTTATCCAGATTGTGTTTTCTTGCATAATTCTAAAAATAATATAAAATAAGTGTAAATAAAATTTAAATTCTTTAGTAATCCTAAAGAAATACCAAATAGTCAAAAACAGGAGAATGGGGAAAAGGAATCTAACAGAGACAAACAGACACAGTGACTCAAAGAGGAAAATGTCTCTGTGTCCTTTGAGCCGTTTCATTTATTATCGTTTTTCCCCTACTGCCAGATCAACAGAAAATAAATAAATTAATCAAACACAGGCGGCGTATTGGCTTCCAGCCAGTAGTCTACAAATGCCTGGATCGTCTTTTTTAGTTCTTGAGCATCCATCGGTTTTACCAGATATCCATTTGCGCCCTTTTGGTAGCACAATTCAATATCCTTGGGGTTAGATGATGTGGTAAAAACAACGATGGGGATTCCCTTGAAACTCTTATCTTGCTTGAGCCGATCTAAAATGTCACGCCCATCAATACCTGGCAAATTGAGATCGAGCAAGATTACAGAGGGCCGTAATACTACTTTAGGGTTAGGTAGGTCTTCGCCTTTCGTGTAGGCATTGTTCCCCAGTTGATAGAGGAACTCTAAAACCTCATCCCCATTAGTACAACGGTGTATGGGGTTCTGGACAGACATACGCTGCATCAGACGTTGCAGCATCCGAAAATCTTCATTGCTGTCCTCAACAACGAGCAGAGGTTCATGAAGTTTTTTTGTCATTCGTAGTCTTAAAAGAGCTTAACAAAAATATATATTTAGTCATTATCTTAAACTATTCCAGCGTAAAATAAAAAATTGAGCCAACGCCTACAGTAGATTTCACCCAAATTTTACCGTTATGAAGCTCAACAATCTTCTTAACAATAGCTAGTCCAGCACCGGCTCCTCCGCCATATTTTTCTTGGGAATGGAGCCGCTTAAATAATCTAAAGATAGTTTCTAAGTGATGCTGTGGAATTCCAATGCCATTATCTCGGATATAAAAGATTGGGTATGGGGCATGGGAAAGAGGCAGAGGGGCAGAGGGGCACAGAGGCAGAGGGGAAACTACTGCAACTTCTCCCCTGCTCCCCTGCTCCCCTGCTCCCCTGCTCCCCTGCTCCTCGGTCACTGAGCGACTTGCCTTGAGCGAAGTCGAAAGGAGCCGAAGTGCTGCTCCCCTGCTCCCCTGCTCCCCTGCCTCTTCTTGAGAAAAGTAGCCAATCTCAACCCATTGCTCTGTTTTATCGTTGTATTTGAACGCATTACCAAGCAGATTACTGAAGACTTCATTAACCAGGACTCGATCGCACAAAACTGTTGGTAAAGGCCGAGGAATGCGAATATCGGCAAGCCCAGAGTCTTGGCGACTAGCACGAAAAATGTCGATTACTTGGTTGAGTAATTCGTTGAGGTCAGTTGCTTGCAAGCGCAGTTGGGCTTGTCCTAACTGCGAGAGTCGCAAGAGAGCATTAATCAGAGTTTCCATGCGTACAGACAAGGATACTACTGTTTGCAAGCACTCCATTCCATCATCATCTAATACTTGGGCATAGTCTTCTAACAGCACTGTTGAAAAGTTATAAATGCCTCGCAAAGGTTCCTTGAGGTCGTGGGAAGCTGCGTAGGCAAAGGATGCTAGTTCTTGATTACTGCGTTCTAACTCCAGGTTGATTTTAGCTAATTCATCTGCTTTTGAGAGTACAATACCAACGATCGCATTATTCAAAGCGATCGCACTGTCAAGTTCGCAAGGTTTCCAAGGCAGAGAAGTTAATCTAACCGTTTCTTGCCATTGTTCAAAGGATTTTCGGGGAGACAGGGTATAGCTACCGTCTGCCTGTGCTTGCATAGATTCTTGTGGATTTCCTGCCCAGTGTACCGTTTGAAGAACTTCAGGGCGAAACCAAAGGATATAATAGCGCCGAATTTTAGAAATCCGCAGTAGCAACAAGCCACTAGCAGTATCTTTAAATACTAGCGCCTCTTGGTAAAGCTTCGGCAGAGAATCAGTAGCAAACAGGTTGTCACTAACTTGAGTATCCGCCCATTCAATAAGTGCTTGAACTTCATCAATATTCGGTGTTGTTCCTACAAGAGTAATTTCATTATCCAGACAAACCGCAGCTCCTGAAGCACTAACAAGATCGAGCAAGCGGAGTTCCGGTTTGATTAGGGCATCAATAAAATTGTCTGCTTGGGAAATAGATTCTAGAAACTCAGACTGTAGCGATTTGAGTTTTACTTTATAATCCCATTCCGAGTTACTAATTTTGTGTGCTAATTCTGAAGATGCAATCTGTCCCAAAAATTCGCACATTTTGCGGACTTCGTAAGAAATATACTTTGGTGTTTGATGGTGGCAGGATATTAATCCCCAAAGCTTTTGTTCTTGAATAATTGAAATCACCAAAAGAGCCTTCACTCCCATATTTTGATGATATTCAGTACAACACCAATCAAAACTCCGTAGCAGACAGTAGCTTAAGTCAAGATGCTGATGTGTAGTCGGATTTTCCGTTGGAACTAGTTTGACAGGTTCGGCAGTCAAATCGGGGAGAAATCTCAGAAAGCAGCGCGTGTATAACTCCCTAGCCTGCGCTGGAATATCTGTAGCGGGATAGTGGAGTCCTAAATAAGGTGATAAATCTTCCCGTTTAACTTCTGCAACAACAGAACCCGCTTCTGACTCGTCAAATTGATAAACCATCACTCGATCGAAACCGATGATTTTTTGAACTTCTTCGGCTACTAAATGCAAAAATTCTCCCAAATTCGATGTCCTTTGCATTTTAGCGATCGCTTCACTCGCAAAACTATGAAAGTTTAAGAAACTCATCTCAAATTCCGAGTCAGTTGGTTCTAGCTCCAGAATCACAGCTTCTTCTGTACGATGAGCAATAGCATCAAAGTATATTTCTCCATATAAAGTATTTATTAATACTTTAAACACATTAGCACTGCCAACCTTTTTTACTAAGCACTGCTTGACAATTTCTACTGGTTGAGGTTCAAGTAAATAGCTCAAAGGTTGACCGAGCAACTCTTCTGGAGCTTTGTACAAATACACTTGGGTATTATTGCTAACTTGTAGGATCTCTAGCTGATTACTGAGTGCCAGGAGAATGCCATGAGGTTGAATAGAGCCAGGTATGTGAATAGGTTTGCGATCGTGGTTAGTCAGGGCAGTAGCTTGGGCTGTAGTATATTCCGGCTGGCTCATAACTGAACTTATGTAAAGCTGATTTTTAAAATAGCGTAATTAAATGTCATATTTCTTTAAAGTATAAATCGAGAAGTATGAATGCGATCGCATCTATCTGTGCTGATTATGGTTTTTACACTAGTTAAGGTAAGTGCAAATCATTAGAAGATGGTGTAGTAGCGTGGCAAGGCTTCTGTAACATAGCGAAAATACAAATTATGGTATATTCAAAGTAGATACGTAAAATATTCCAAAATTAGGTGCGTCAAGCTCCGAAAGTTTTATGTTTGGGTGTGAAATTCTCTAAGAAAGCATTTATTTTGAGGTAGTTATGACTACAGTTGTTACGAAGTGGGGAAACAGTCTAGCTATTCGACTTCCGAAAGCCTTGGCTGAACAAGTTAATGTCAAAGAGGGGACAGACATAACTTTCAGCATTTCAGGCAATAGTATTGTCATCACGCCGCAGCAGCGAAAAAAATATACGCTTGATGAATTATTGGAAGGTATGACTCCAGATAATTTTCATTCTGAAATAGATAGTGGATCTGCTGTGGGGAATGAAGTTTGGTAGTTAAACCATACATTCCAGATAGAGGTGATATTGTCAAGTTAGACTGCGGAACTACAAAGCAAATTACGGCTGATTCGATTCGACATGTATTAGCCCTGAGAACATCAGGAATGTCATTTGAAGATATTGCTGAAACGCTTAATGCTGAACTAAAACCTCAAGGGCGTGAGCAGATGGGCTATCGTCCTTTTTTAGTTATGTCGCCATTAAAATACAATCGAATGGCTTCTATAGTTATAGTTTGTCCAATTACTAATCAAAAAAAAGGTTTTAACTTTGAGGTTCCGCTTCCTGACGGAATGATAACCAGTGGCGTGGTGCTAGCCGATCAGATCAAATCACTAGACTGGAAAGCTAGAAAGGTTTTGTTTGTAGAGAAAGTTGAACAGGAGTTAATTGAAGAAGTGCAAGCAAGAATTGAACCTCTGATTTTATAAAGGTGTAAATAAACTCTACAGACGTAATTAATTACGTCTGTACAAATCAAATAAAAATCATTACATGCAGCAACGCAACACCAATATCCAACATCCAAAATCCGAAGCTGACTATGGTGTTGGGAACTTTCTTTTTAACGAGTTTGGCTGATTTTATATCCAATAATTGTGCTAATTCAGTTGTATTCAATGACTTAACGAGACTCAAACCAAGAGGCTTACTAGAAATGCTTTGAGTGTAAGCGGCGTTTAGGTAGGGTGTGTATTGCGGCCTGCCTGCAATGTATGTTTGGAAGAAAGGTAAACTCAAAACATTCATGTAACGACGCGCTTGAGAAGCATCGCCAATCATATCAGCAGGTAATGCTACTTGTTGATTTGCAGGGTTTGCATTGCCAATGGTGGAGAAGTGAGTGCCACCTTCAAGGGTGACGAGATACTTTTGAGGATTCGTTAACCAGGAAAAAGGTAAAATTTGCTCGGATAAAGCTGGTGCAACAGTATCATCACTACTGCTGACAATCATCACTGGAGTTTTGATTTGACTTAAGCCAGCTTTGCCAAAAATTGAACTAGTAATAGGATTAACTGCGATCGCAGCTTTTACTCTCTCATCCCGGAGGTTATAATCTTTGCCAGACTTACTAATGCTCAATTCTAAAGCGCGACACTGGAGCAGTAAAGACATATTCCAGGTATTTTGGAGTGCTGCTGGTTGACAGTCTTGTTTTAGCTGCTCAAAGTTAATTTTAGCGCCTGCTAGGGCCAAGGCTGTGTAGCCTCCCAAAGATTGACCAAATACTCCGACTTGTTGCAGATTTAGGCGACCTTTAAACCGTGAATCAGATTGATTACCTTTTTGCAATTGATTCAATATATATGTTATGTCCAAAGGTCGGTCTTGAAATTCACTTGGTTCTGCTACTTCAATAGCGCGTCCTTTTAAGAGAGAACGCAATTGTTTCGCATCACTACCAGGGTGATTGGGAACAACGACAGCAAATCCGTAAGAAGCTAGATGAGTGGCTAAATATTGAAAGTTACTGCTGTCTAAACCCAAGCCGTGAGAAATGACAATTATCGGTGCAGTCTTCTGGACATTGGGAATGTAAACATCAGTCAATAAAAGGCGATTGCGGGTTGAGTCGAAAAACTTCAGGATGTATTTTTGCGACTTAAATTTTCCCGGAACCTTTAAATCGGGCAATTGCGAGAAATTTGGTTGAGAAATGCTCTCAGCTTCTATTTTAGACTTTTGAGAAACAACTGCGATCGCCTGATGGGTTTGGTTAACAAGTTTCTCCAATTCCGTAGCTATTTCAAAAGTCTCGGCGACATCAAGGCGAATACTGCTGGTGGGATATTTACGCAACACATTTAAAAGTGTCAAGCCTCCCGATTCACCAGAGGCCAAAATTAGCGCCGAACGCAAAGTAGCAAATCCTGGTTCTGGCTGATTGGTTTTAATCACTTGCGCCAATCGATGCAGTAAAAATTGTCCTTGGGGTGTATAGAGAAGTTGCGAAACTACTACCGGACTAACTTTTACACGATTAAGTAAAATCTGCCGCAGTTCTTGAAGCTGTTGTAAAGGAAGATATTGCTGATAGGCTGCCAAATCTTCGCTAATTACACCTGTTTTGGCGTAGTTTTCTAAAGTCCTGACTGAAATGGAAAGTTCTAAAGCTGAATAAGATGCATAAATCCGCTCTGCTGCCAACACAGAATTACTAATTCCAAACGTTGGCAGCACCATTGAAAGAACCAGCAATAAAGAATTTTTTCTGAGGGTGCTGGCCCAATTACCAAACAAACTATTCATCGCTCAACTGTTTCGGTGGTCTGGTTTTATCAGGTGTTGGCTTTGGTAGTTATTCGGGCGCCCTGCTTGGTTTACTTAAAGTTATTAGCCTCAATTTTCTCAAAACAGAATTTAGGAGTCAGTAATTATAATTCACGATGAATTAATGTATGACTTGCGAATGTAGCTGGCTGAAAATAAAGGGTATAAATGGGTTTATAATTTCCACTAAATCTGAGATTTAGTAGTCAAAAAAGTAGTGATTCCCAATGCCCTAGTAATTTATTCTGACTCCTGAATTTTGATTTTTGAATTCTTCTTCAAGGTTTTTTCGGCTATCAAGTCAACAATTAAATCCTACAAAGTCACGTAGATGAGTAAAGTATCTAGATGACTTCAGTAGTTTGCCTTCACTATTAAATCATAACAAATAAAAAATAGTCTGCCTCAGTGTTTATGTTGTAGCTTTGAATATTGCACAAATTTACTAGATGAAAAATCTAGTAAAAATCCTGAAAAACATTGCAATTAATCAGCTTTTCCCAAGGCGATCGCTACTGAACCTGTAACTACTAAACCCGCTCCCAATATTGCTATAAGAGTGAAGTGTTCTGGTGGTGTCCAATCAGGTGCAATAACTGATACAACTGCGACTGCTATTAATGTCACAATGGGAGCTAAAGCTATTACTGCACTTACTCGTGATGCTTCCCAATGTTGTAATGATTCAGAAAAAGCACCGTAAGCGATTAAGGTATTTAAGGCACAAAAAATCAGCATTCCTAAATGGAAACTATCGAGTATAAAAAGTGATTTAACTTTAGCTATAGGTGTGAATAATAAAGCACAGCCCCCATAAATAACCAACATGATACTGGTGGAAGATAAAGATTGTAATAACTGCTTTTGTGCCAAAGCATAAATAGCCCAACCTGTCGATCCTAGCGCGATTAAAACACTACCTAGTATATATGTGCCATGTGCTGTAATTAAATTCGTGAGTTGTTCGCGAAAAAATAAAACATAACCGCAAATCATCACACTAACGCCAATCCATTGGGACAGTCGATAACGTTCTTTAAAAATTACTAACCCTCCAAAACCTAATAAAAGGCTAGATAATTGAATCAGAACTTCGGCGTTAGCAGGCGATGTTAATGCTAAACCTTGGATAAACGAAAAGTAATTAATCCCTAAGAAAAATGTCGCGATCGCTAATAACTTTCCAGAAGCAGAACGCAATTCTTCTAACTTTGGTAATTTACCTCGTATTCCTAAATACACAGCAAGCACTACAAATGATCCCAAAAAGCGAAACCAAATAAGGGTATAAACATCAAGTACTTGTAGAGTTACTGTAAGAGCAATAGGTAAAATTCCCCATAATAATACCGTCAATAAAGATAACCCTAGACCTAAGCGCCACCGACCAGAACTTTGATGTAGTGACATTCAAATATCCTACTCAAAGTAGGGCTGATAATTAAGTTAATACATATCTAAATTTTATCAGCTTCTTGTTGATAAATTATCTTAATAGCCTAGCTAAGGCAAATTCAATATAGAACAGCTTATCTAGCATACTCAATTCATTTTTAGCCCAGAGATGGTATTTGATTGTTCACATAAAGTTTGTAAATTGCGTAATTAATTTACATGAATATTAATTTTCAAACTCAATTGTAAATGTATACTTTATTTCGATGTTATTGATTTACAAAAAAATATGGGAATTATACCCATAATTACCTTAGTAGTCTTTATTACTAGTTTATCTAGTTATTTGCTGTTGATCTCAAGAGAGCGATTTTTGCTCAAATCTTTGGTGACAAAAATAAAACGCCAAAGCTGGAGATTTAGATATGGCAAGCCGAAGTACTTAAGATCAAGATTTTTAAGGACTATAACAATAGCTGCCATTATTTTGGCAGCAGTAATAGCTGGAAATACTGTATCAGCACAGGTTACAGGGTCGGCTCCAGTTTCGCTCAAGAGTGTAGCGGTTCCAGAGCCTGACAATCTTGGAGATTTCGTAAAAGACAAAGTAGCTGCAATCAAATTAGGAAAGACTCTTTTTTGGGATATGCAGGTTGGGAGCGATGGAAAGACCTCCTGTGCTAGTTGTCACTTCCATGTTGGAGCCGACAACAGATCCAAAAATCAGATTGCTCCTGGGCTTTTGCGAGTTAACCCCGATGGTACAGAGAATCCAGATACAGCTTTTGATGTAGGCGGCCTACCTAACTATCAGTTGAAGCCAGAAGATTTTCCCTTTCACAAGCTATCTAGTGATTCTACAACCGTTGTGTCTGACCGTAACGATGTCAGTTCCTCTCAGGGGGTTTTCAATACGAAGTTTGTGGATGTCATACCTGGTAGTGCGGAAGACCAAGTAACAAATGAAGCAGACCCAGTGTTTAACGTGGGAGGTACGAATGTGCGCCGCGTCGAGCCACGTAACACACCAACCGTAATTAACGCAGCATTCAACTTCCGCAATTTCTGGGATGGAAGGGCACAGAATATATTTAATGGGGTGAATCCCTTCGGTTTAAGAGATCCTAACGCCTCTATCGTCAAAGCAGAAAATCCAAATCAGCTTGAATTTGTCAAAGTCAGCCTGAATAATGCATCTTTAGCTTCCCAAGCAGTCGGGCCGCCACTCAGTTCCTTCGAGTCCTCGGCTGATGGTCGCACTTTTCAAGAAATTGGTGATAAGTTTGGGCGAATTGACAAAAAATCTCGCAGTGCTGCTAAAGGTAAAAAACTTCCCCGAAAACTGGCGCAAAAATTATCTCGCCTCAAACCACTAGGCCAACAGCTTGTGCATCCACAAGACAGCGTTTTAGGTGCAGACAGTAGATGGCCGAAACCTGGACTCAAAGATAGAACCTACGACGATCTGGTTAAAGATGCCTTCAAGCCGGAGTGGTGGAAGTCTAATCAACTCATCCAAATTGATGCTGAAGGTAGACGGACTTTTGTCAAGAAGCCTGATAACTCTTCCCAAACCGATGAGTACACGCTGTTAGAGTATAACTTCTCGCTATTCTTCGGGCTGGCAATTCAGTTGTATGAGTCTACACTTATTGCCAACGATACGCCCTACGATCGCTTCTTAGAAGGAAACACCACCGCCCTCACCGAACAGCAGCAACGAGGCAAAGACCTCTTCGGGGGTAAAGCTGGTTGCATCTTCTGCCATAGTGGGTTGGAACTCACCAGCGCCTCAGTTAGCAACGTCAAGAACCAAAGACTCAAAGCTACCACCTCCACTCCCAAAATCGTCTCAGACAGAGGCTTCTTCAATATTGGCGTTAGACCTACGCTAGAAGATACTGGTGTTGGTGGTCAAGACCCATTTGGTAATCCGCTTTCGGAATCGCGGGTAGCTGCTTTAGGGAAATTCCCACTACTTCTCGGTTCAAGCCCCAATCTTACAGTTAACCCCGATGACACTGTACTTGCCAACGGACAGTTTAAGACTCCTGGATTACGCAACGTAGAACTCACCGCCCCTTACTTCCACAATGGTGGCTATTTGACTTTGCCGCAAGTGGTAGACTTCTACAATCGTGGTGGAGATTTCCGCGACCAAGGCGTTCTCCCTCCCTTGGGATTAAGCCAATCTGAAAAGGATGACCTAGTAGCTTTCTTAAAAGGACTCACTGATGAGCGAGTTGTTCACGAGAAAGCGCCCTTTGATCATCCGCAATTGTTCGTTCCCAATGGACATCCGGGTAACTCTACATCCGTTACCAACGATGGTTCTGGCAAAGCCACAGATAGTCTACTAGAAATTGCCCCTGTTGGTAAGAATGGTGGTAAGGGCACGCCAAATTTCTTGAGTTAGCTTGCTAGTACTACGCCAAGGGAACTTGGCGGGGAAAAGGGTAAGGGGGAAGGGGGAAAGGGTTTAAACCCCTTACCCTTTTCCCTTTTCCCTTTTCCCTTTCCCCAGTCCTCACCCTTTCTTACCTCCCCTAGTTCTCCCCGATTGTTTCCTAATTTATAAAATATCGAACTGAGGTTATCCTATGATTCACCATATTTCAATTGCTGTTAAAAATCCTAGCCATGTTGCTCAAGTTCTGGCAGAAATCTTAAAAGCGCAAACTGTTCCCTTTCCTCCTAACCCAGGAAGCTATATGGTTATACCTTTTGATGAATACGGTACAGCCATTGAACTTTATCCTTTAGGCTCTCAAATTAAACCTGGTGAAAATGATGAAGAATGCGTATTTGTACATACTGCAATTACCTCTATGTATACAGATATTCATGCAGCTATTTCTGTACCCAGTAGTCAGAAAGAAATTGAAGAAATCGGTATCCGTGAAGGTTGGCGTGTAGTGCGCTGTAACCGCGATTCTTTCTTTGATGTGATTGAGTTCTGGGTGGAAAACAGATTAATGATAGAATTGCTAACACCAGAAATGACATCTCAGTATTTGAAATTTGCCACTCAGCAAGAAAATCTGAAAGATTTTTTGGCAGAACCAGCTTTAGCAACAACTTGATAAATATTTATCGAACAGAATTCAGGAGTCATAATTCAGTTGGGTATTCTGTACAACTCGTGGATAGCGTTAGTGAGGAACGAGCGTTGCGTCAAGATTGCTGACTCCTGAATTTGTTTATTGAAAGAAGTTGTAGTCACTAAAGCTTATTCGTTAGTAACTCCAGAAGGAGTTGTAGTCACTAAAACTTGTTAATTAATAAGTTTAAAAAGAATTTTATTAACTAAAACTTCTTTTTAACTTATCATTAAATGACTATTTATAATAAAAAAACTAATTTGTTTAATACAAATTTAGTTTTACTTATCAAATATGCGATCGCACCATCTCCGTATCTGTCCATTGCCCACCACTCTACTGCTGATATTTTCTAATCAACGCTAAAGCTTTTTGATACCCCTCCGTATTTCCTTGTTGCCGAAGTAGTTCAGCTGCTTTTTGCAAGTCTACAATCCTAAACTCAGTTACAATTTTCCTCAGTTAGTCCAATAATTTCATCAAAGCAGAAGCTGCGAACTAAATTTGCCAATTTTTCTGCCAAAGCAGAATGTGTTGGCGGAATTTGCTCAATTAATTGGAAAATCCTTTCAGCATCGACTTCAATGGCTGCCTGATTAAGTTCTGTTACCCATTGAGTAGGCATAATGGTAATTGCAGAGCGAAGATCCAAAAGGGAAAATTCAATATTTTCTAGGTTGTTGTCTGTTCCATCTTCATGGCTTTCTTCTGCGTAAACATAACGCACCTGCAAATATTCAGCTATTTTTTCAAAAATCACCTGCTCTCGGAATGGCTTACGAACCAAGTCGTCGCAACCTGCGGCTAAGATACTTGCTTGTTGTTCTTCAAAAGCACTGGCAGTTAAGGCAATAATTACGGTGCGGTGATTTGTAGTTATATTTTTTTCCTTGGCTCTAATCTCTTTTGTTGCATCGTAACCGTTCATTACAGGCATCCGCATATCCATCCAAATTAGGTGAGGTTGCCAAGTTTGCCAAATAGCGATCGCTTCTTGTCCATTATTCGCAGCCTTAATCTCAAAGCCAATGCTACCAAGAAGTTGCACAATTAAATCGCGGTTTTCTTTGCGGTCATCCACTACCAAAACACGGTAAGATGGTTGGTCTGCTGCCAGCTTGAGTACACGCCCCTTACTCAACTTTGGCGAAGCTTTTAAAGCTGCGGCTAAATTCACTTGGATGTCAAAACTAAAAGTAGATCCTTGCCTAACGCTACTCGTCAAGTGAATATCGCCCCCCAGCAACCGCACAAATTGCCGACTGATAGTCAGCCCTAGCCCAGTTCCCTCCTTGGTTTGGATACCGCTTGTTGTCTGAACAAAAGGCTGAAACAGGTTATTCATTTCTTCTGGTGCTATTCCCCGTCCAGTATCTTCGACTTCAAAGTGGAGGAATGGGGCATTGGGAATTGAAAAGAGGCAGAGGTGCGGAGGGGCAGAGGGGCAGAGGGGCAGAGGGGCAGAGGAGAAAGACTTACTGCAACTTCTCCCCTGCTCCCCTGCCTCCCCTGCCTCCCCTGCTCCCCCTGCCTCCCCTGCTCCCCCTGCTCCCCCTACTCCCTGCTCCCCGCTCCCTAAGCTCACTCGTAAGGTTACTCCCCCTGTTTGAGTAAACTTGACGGCGTTACCCAAAAGGTTAATCAGGACTTGGCGGAGTTTACCTTCATCTGTTTGGATATAACGGGGAAGATTGGGAGCAATTTCAAATCTGAGGAACAATTGCTTTGTTTGTGCCCTTACCTGGAACATTTCTTGTAATGTTTGCAACAGCAGATAAAGGTCGAAGTCTTCAGGGTTGAAAATGATTTGTCCAGCCTCAATTTTGGACATTTCTAGAACATCGTTAATCAGATTGAGCAAGTGTTCGCCACTGCGGTTAATGGTAGCTAAAGATTCACGTTGGTTTGAATTGAGACTAGTGTCTCGTTCCATTAACTGAGAAAAACCCAGAATCGCATTCAGAGGCGTGCGGAGTTCGTGACTCATGTTAGCGAGGAAAGCACTTTTGGCTCGGTTGGCAGTTTCGGCGGCTTCTTTGGCAATTCTCAGCGCTTCTTCTGCTTGATGTCTGGCTCGACCGATCGCAATTATTTCACCTACCAGCTTTAATAGATTCAGATCCTCTTGACTCCAGCTTTTACACAAGTGAATCATCGCTGTACCGACAAATCCAACGACTTTGCCAGAGTGAAGCATGGGTACAGCAACTACAGACTGAAACGACATCCCCTCAAATAACTTTCTTTCTGCTGTATCAGGTGGCAATTCTGCGACACAAGGGATGTGTATATGGTGGCCACGCAGAATTGGAGTATAAAAATAGGGAAAGCTTTCCACAGGCGATCCTTTGGCAACATCAATCAGTGGTTCGACACCTTCGCCGCACCATTCATGAATCAGGTCAAATCGCCTTTGATCTTCGGATAATTCAAAGATGCAGCTGTGTTCGGCACTAATAAACTGAGCGATCGCTCGCAGTGTAAAATTAATTGCTGTTTCTAAATTTTGGTCAATAAATTGGCGAGAAATGTTACTGAGTAAACTTTCTGCTTGAGTCCGACGTTGCAAAGCTTCCTCTGCTTGTTTGCGATCGCTAATATCACGAGCTACACCCACAATCTGAAAGTTACCCTGGGCATCTTGTGTGCGGACTGCATTAGCAGTTAGCCAAACCCAGCCTTTAGTCCGATGTTTGGCGCGGTATTCAGTACCGGAAATTCCCTCACCTGTTGTTAGGATAGTTTGGGCTACTTCTTGACATTTGGGCACATCATCAGGATGAGTAAACAATGCCAAGGAATTACCTTCCATTTCGCTGGGGGCAAATCCGGTGGTATTCAAAATATTAGGGGAAATATAGTTAAATACCCCATCAGGATTGATGACAAACAGCATATCGTTGACCTTTTCAACAATAGTGCGAAACTTTAACTCACTTTCCTGTAGGGCTGCTTCTGCTTGTTTCCGTTCTAGTTCGGCACCGGCACGGGCAGCAAAAATTTTGACAATCAGTTCCCGTCCCGGATCATGCTTCATTGGTTTGACATCTATCACTGCTAAATGTCCGATGATTTCGCCGGATGAACTGGTTAGAGGAACGCCAAAAAAACTCTCGGCATTCATCCTTACTAAATCTGCATCTTCGGGGAAAGCGGTTTGTACTGCTTGGGGGTAGTGGCACATCTTGCCGCGCAAGGTATGTTCGCAAGGAGTTCCCTGCAAATCATATTCCAAGTTCTCGTTAATAGTTCCGCCACACCAAAAGGCTAAAGTGCGGACTCTAGTTTTTGGCTCATCATCAAACTCAGTGACTAGGGTATATTGAACTTGCAATACCTCAGCCAGGTAACGAACGCAGGAATTGAAAAATTCATTACCAGTTTTTGCTGCTGTGCCCTCAACAATTAAGCGTAAAGCTTGTTCTTGCTGTTTGCGATCGCTAATATCTGTAAAGACAGAATCGAGACAGGATTCTTCGGCATTGAGACGGAGTGACAACAGTAACCAAACAACCGAACCATCAATCCGCCGCAGTGCTACTTCAAAATTACGAACTTCTCCGTCCTTTTCTAACTCTGCTAACATCCGCGTGCGATCTTCTGGATTGATATATAAGTCAGTTGTGAAATACTTGCCAATTAAGTCAGCAGCACAGGTAAAACCTAATATCTCAGCACCGCGTTGATTAGCATCGATAATCAATCCATCTTTTTGGCAGGTGCGGAAAATACCCACTTGGGAATTTTCAAAGATGTTGCGGTATTTCATTTCACTACGACGCAAAGCTTCTTCAGCTTGTTTGCGTTCTGTAATGTCGCGTCCCACACCGGCGATCGCAATTTCACCACTGGGAGTGTTGATTGTGGAAGTATTAAAGTTGAACCATCGCCAGCTATTATCTTTGTGTCGCAAGCGCACCTCAATATCAGTCAGCTTTTCGCCAGTTAGAGCTTTTTGTAAGGCGGCAGCGCTAATTGCTAAATCTTCCGGCTTGGTAAACTCCACCACCGAATGGCCTTCAATTTCTTCCAAGCTGTAACCCATAATTGCAGTCACATTCGGCGAGTGATAAGTAAAAATTCCCTCTGGCGAGAGGATAAATATCAAATCGTTGGCATTTTCGATGATAGTACGGAACTTTAACTCACTTTCCTGGAGGGCTTGTTGGGCGCGTTTGCGTTCAGTGGCATCAGTACCTACTGAAAGTATTTCGATTAAGTTTCCTTGTTCATCTAAAATAGGTTTATTTGCCCAGACTATCCAGACGCGATCGCCATTTTTGCATAAGTTCTCATTTTCGTTGAATAAATAGTTTTCTGGATGTTGACAAATATCAACCATTAATGTTTGTAAGTCGCGCCCAGAAGTTTCGGTTTCTGGAACAATTGTGCCGATAACATTACGCCCAATAATTTCATCTAAATCGAAACCAAAAATCCTTTGACCGTAATCATTTAAAAATATGATGTCGCCGTTACCATCCCAACGCAAAATGATGCAATTGGCTGTTTGCACTAAATCTCGATACTGGACTTCGCTTTGACGCAAGGCTTCCTCAGTGCGTTTGCGAGCAGTAGTATCGCGCACGATCGCTAAAACGTGCGGCTTACCGTTGTAAATGCAAGTTGTCCCTTTAACTTCCACATCTATCAAAGTGCCATCTTTGCAAATATCAACTGCTGTCCCATAAAATTGCCCACCAGATCGCGTTGTTTCAATAAACTCTAAAAAAACAGAATGTGAGTCTGGATGAATGTAGACAGATGGATGTAAACCGAGAAATTCTTCATAAGAGTAACCATGCATCTGACAAGCCGCAGGATTAACCTCGGCGACTTTTTCAGTTTCTATTTCAGTAATAAATAGTCCATCATTAATAGCTTCAAAAATACTACGGTATTGCAACTCACTTTGTCGCAGTGCTTCTTCTGCCCTTTGGCGTTGCGTGATGTCGCGGAAACTCCACACTCTACCAATAATCTGTTCGCCGATGCGCTGAGGACAGGAATAACGCTCAAATACTCTGCCATCGCGCAATTCTAATGAGTCGTAACTAACTAGCTCTGGTTGTGAGTATAATTCTCGAACTCGTTGCAAAAACACATTCGGGTCTTTTAGCTGGTTTGCCAGATACCCTAATCGCTTAGGATGATCTGGTTCAGTCAAAACTTCTGGTGGAATTGACCACATTTCTAAGAACTTTTGATTGTAACTAGTGATATTACTTAAGCTATCGACTACTAAAATACCGTCTTGAATCGATTCAAAGATAGCGTTTAACAGAGACAAAGAGTTTTCTAAAGCTACTTGAGTTTGTTTGCGTTCGCTCAAATCCCGCCCTAAAACCACCAAAGCTTTGCGTCTACCATCTTGGTGAAATAGGGGAGCTTTAATCATATCTAGACTGCTCACTGTCCCATCAGGTCGGGGTATAACTTCTTCTATTCGATGCACACATCCTAACTGCCAAGCTTGTTCATCTGTTTTGTCGCAGTTGAGCAAAGCATCGTGATAAAAATTGCTAAATTCTGCTAGTTCTGAGTCTGTTTTACCTTGATAATCAACGCCTTCTAACTGTAAAAATTCCAGATTAGCCTGGTTTGACAGCAACCATTTTCCCTCGCCATCTTTTAAACAGATAATATCAGGTGTAGCGTTAATTAATGTCTGCAAACGCTCCTCAATCTCTTGCAAAGATTCTTGAGTTTGTTTTGTCTGGGTGATATCCCGAATCACCAATATTGCACATCGATCGTCAAGCCTGGTACAGTTACCGGAAATTTCTAGTGTTAAAGTCTGCTCACCCTGCTGAAACTGATAATTTGCTGTTTCGTACTCACCATTGAGTATCCGCACATCAGGATAGGCTGGTTGTCCTGCTTGTGCTAAGGGGAATAACTCAGTTAACTTCGCGCCGCAGACAGTGTTACCGGGTTGATTCACCAAACGCTCAAAGCTAGGATTGCACCATTGAATGCATCGGTCTTCTCCTACCCAGACTACAGCATCAGCGATCGCACCTAATGTTACTTCCATTTTGGTGAGGGTAGCTTGCAATTGCTTTACCTGCTCCAATTGTTTAGCGCTCATCACCAACTCCTTAATATCCCCTAGATAGATAAATCAATTTGGTATAGCGATTGTATCTTTAGTTGATCGTTAGGATATTTAACTACAGCAAAACTACATATTGGCTTTAAATATTACGGCAAATACGCAGATATTAACATTATAGAAAGCAGAGGGCAGCAGTATAAATAACTAATGCCTAATTCTCAATCCTCCAATTAATCCGTGCGGAAAAAAATTTCGGCAATTGTAACTATCTCCCCTAGTTCTCCCCTATTTCTTTCTAAATTCAAATCAGAAAAGCAGAGAACACCGCCCCAAACAAGCGTACAATCTCTGCCGGATGAATAAGTCAATCAAAACGGAGAAGAAAGCTATGTTACACCAAATTAAAGAATTGCTGCAAAACGCACAACTACAACAGCAAGTAAAAGCAGCAGCTAACCAAGCAGAAGCCATCAAAGTGATAGCGATCGCGAGTGCAGAGAAAGGTTATAACTTCACAGTCGAAGCCATTTCTCAAATGCTGGCAGAAATAACCTTTGTGGATTCCAACGAGCTGAGTGAAGAAGAATTACTTAGTGTTAGCGGTGGGATGATGGCTGAAAGTGCAGCCAAACTATGTCATACAGATTCCTGCGGTGGCGGACACGCAGGTTGCTGCTAAAAACAGTATGTAGCTTCTGTTTCTCTTGGGCATTGTAACCACCACAGGTCAGGTTGCTTTTCTAAAAAAGCTTTTTAGATTCAACATCTCCAATATTTTAATTTGGATAACTTACATACTTGATACTGAGGTTCAACGCAGAAAGAGATGCTGCATAACAAATTCCCTCTTTGCTCCTTTAAGCAAGGGGGAGAGGAAATCTCATGAATAATTATTACCACCAATAGGAGAATCTAATTATGTTGTCAGAAATTAAAAACCTACTCCAAAACACCCAGTTACGTGAGAACATGCAAGCAGCAGTTACCCAAACAGAAGCCATCAAACTGTTGTTAATTGCCAGTACAGAAAAAGGTTATAACTTCACGGTTGAAAGCGTGGCTCAAATTTTGGCAGAGTTGACCTTTGTGGACTCCAACGAACTGAGTGAAGAGGAATTACTCAGTGTTAGCGGCGGGATGATGGCTGATAGTGCGGCTAAACTATGTCATACAGATTCCTGCGGTGGTGGACACGCTGGTTGCTGTTAAAAAAGTATAGACCTCTTTTTTAGCAAGAGGGGAAAAGGGTAAAGGTTAAAGGGTAAAGGTTTTTTCTTTTCCCCAAAACCCGACAAATATTGAATTCCTTCTTTGTTTTTTTATGAAGATAAAGAGGGAATTTCATTCATAATTCTCACCAAATTTAAGAAAATATAATTCTTATTCCTACTTTCTGCCTTATCCCATTGATATCTCAATACGGTTCGGTTAAAGGGGAAAGGGGAAAGGTTTTGAATACATCCTTTACCCTTTACCCCTTACCCTTTCCCCAGACCACAAAGAAATTGATATCTCTGTTTTAACTCCCACTATGAGAAATCCAGCTATGGTTCAACAAGTTGTTCGCTTATCCCAACAGAAAACATCAGAAAATTTCAGGGCGATCGCAGCCAATGCTAGCTTTATCTGGGAACGTCTTGATGAAAGCAAATTTGCAATTAATGGCGATCGAGTCAACGAACAAGAAATTAACCATCGTAAAGATCGCTGGTGCGAAGTTGCAGCAGAAGGTAAATTGGATACATTACACAAACGCTTACAGTGGGAAGGGCTAAACCTCGATACTGTTAGTTCCAGATTGGGAACCATTGAGTTACTTGCCGATCAATCTTTGCCTGAGTGGGCAGAAACCTTGCAGCAAATCATCCAAACCGCTACAGGATTCAATTCTGCAACCGAAGTATTTCTACCAATCGATTCACAAAATCCGATCGCCTTTGAAGATATCCTTTTGCCTGCTATCTTGGTAGCCAGACAGCAATTACTAACTCGCTGCAACAGTCAATTCACCCAAGATTGTATTCCCTTTTCGATTCTTTCCCAAGCTGCTTACAGTTCTCTCGAACGTGGTCTACTGCAACGATTAGCAGGAATTTGCACAAAGACATTAGATTTTGAATTTTCTCAGGTGCGTCCCTTTGGTCAAAGCTTGCTCGGTTTGCTGGGATTGGAGACGGAAAATAATAACACTCACTACATCAAGTTCGTCAATCAACTCCTAGAAGATGGAATGCTGACGTTCTTCCAGAAGTATCCAGTTCTCGGTCGGTTAGTGGCAACAGCAGTCAATTTTTGGGTTGAATTCACTGCTGAATTTCTCGAACGTTTAGTTGCAGATAGGACAGATATTCAACGAACTTTTGATGAAGCGATCGCCCCATTTTCTCAAAACAAAGTTGTTGAAATTCAAACATCCCTTTCCGATGCACACAAACGCGGACGAACGGTGATTTTGCTTACCTTTGAGTCTGGACTTAAACTTGTTTATAAACCCAAAGATTTAGGATTAGAAGTTGTCTTTAACCAATTTTTGGATTGGTGCAATCAACACAGCAATCTTTTAGATTTTAAAATAATTCAAGTACTGGAGCGCAACGGTTACGGTTGGGTGGAACATGTTGAACAGTTACCTTGTGTTGATGAAGCAGCTGCGAAACGATTCTATCAGCGTTCTGGGATGTTGTTGTGTGTGCTTTACGCTTTGCGGGGAACAGATTGCCATTACGAAAACTTAATTGCCAATGGCGAACATTTGGTGCTGATTGATATGGAAACGCTGCTGCACCACGAACCGAATCTCATTGAAGACTCACCCCTTACCCAAGATTTAGAAACAACCGCTACACAACAATTTTGGGATTCTGTACTCCGCACCGGACTTTTACCGCGTTGGGACTTTAGTGGCGATCGCAGTGTCGCTTATGATATTAGCGGACTAGGCAGCACAGATCCCCGACTATCTCGCCGGAAAGTGCCGCGCTGGCAGAACATTAATACAGATAATATGCATCTGTCCTCTGAGTCTGTAACCTTACCGATTGGGAAAAATGTACCGTGTTTAGGTGAAGTTGTTCTATCTCCAAACGATTATCAGCAGCAAATCACCACTGGGTTTGAGCAGATGTATCGCTTTTTGATGGCGCACAAAGATTTCTTAATCTCAAGCCATTTGCTATCTGCTATGCAAAATCAGCAGGTGCGCTTTATCTTCCGCAACACCCGCATCTACGGCATCATTCTCCAAAAAGCTTTAGCACCCGATTACCTCAAACACGGCGTAGATTACAGCATTCAACTCGATGTTCTCAGTCGTGCTTTTCTAGTTGCTCAAAATAGACCGAACGCCTTTCCTGTTTTGAGCGCGGAACTCCGAGCAATGGAACAATTGGATGTTCCCTTCTTCACGGCTAGCGCGGTGGTTGATGAACTGAGTTTAAACGGTTCCTCTTCCATTCCCAACTACTTCAAGCAATCCAGTTACCAAGACCTGCTCAACCAATTACAATCTCTAGATGAAACCGATCTAGCTCGACAAGTAGCGATTATTCAAGGCTCCTTCGATGCCAAAATTGCAACCACTTCCAGCCGCCAAGGTGGGCAATGGCAAGGCGAATCGTTACCGTTGCTGAATTCGGAACAATTGATTGCCGAAGCCAAGGAAATCGCCACTCAACTGGAAACCAGAGCCATTTCTGACCCTGATGGCAGCGTTAACTGGATTGGCTTAGATTTCGTGCCTCGCGCCGAACGATATCAACTGCAAGTATTAAACAATTCTCTTTGTGACGGACGCTCTGGAGTTGCCCTGTTTTTAGCTGCACTCAGTCAAGTAACTGGTGATTCCCGTTACCGCGATCTAGCATTTAGAACATTGCAATCTTTGCGTCGCCAAATCCACACCATCGATCCCGAAACTTGGGAACGTATGGCTCGTTTCATGGGCGTTGGGGGTGCAACAGGTTTAGGATCGATGATCTATAGCCTGGTGAAAATTAGTCAATTTCTCAACGATGCAACGCTGTTGGCAGAGGCTCAAGTATTAGCCGATTTGATGACACCAGAACTAATTGCTGCCGACGAACACTTGGATATTATGAGCGGAGCAGCAGGGGCAATTTTAGGGCTATTATCCCTGCATCAAGCCACAGGAGAAGCAACCGTTTTAGAAAAAGCGATCGCCTGTGGACAACATTTAATCAACCGTCAAGTTAGCCACAACGGTGCGCCCAAAGCTTGGCATACTTATTGGGATAAGCCCTTAACTGGCTTCTCTCATGGAGCCGCAGGTATCTCCTACGCCTTGCTCAGACTTTATGCCGCCACCTCAGAGGGCAAATATTTAGAAGCAGGTTTAGCAGGAATTGAGTATGAGCGTAGCGTCTTTTGCCAGTCCACCGCCAACTGGCCAGACTTCCGCAGAATGGGACAACCAGGACAACCTGACTTTGCAAATAAGTGGTGTCATGGTGCAGCCGGCATTGGTTTGGGACGTTTAGGCAGTTTGAGAATCGTGGAAACGCCGGAAATTCAACAAGAAATTGAAATTGCTCTCCAAACTACTCAGAATTTTGGCTTACAGGCGATAGATCACTTGTGCTGTGGTAACTTCGGTAGGGCAGAAGTGCTATTAGTCGGTGCAAAAATCTGTTCCCGTCCTGATTGGCAGCAAATTGCTCACCAGAATGCAACAAATGTTGTGGCTAGAGCCAAGCGAACTGGAGCTTATCAACTGTTCCCCAACTTACCCAATTCTGTATTTAATCCTGGCTTTTTACCCGGTATATCTGGAATTGGTTATCAATTGCTGCGTCTGGCTAACAATGACTTGCCTTCAATATTATTGTGGGATTGAGCTTGTTGTTCGTACCCAGAAACCGCTTTTGACCACACCCTATTAGCGTACACTAATAGGGTCAAAACTAGCCCTCTCAAGGTGTTGGTTGCTGATAAAAACCCAAAAGCTAGTCATCTCAAAATTTTAACTAAATTTGGGGGTTTAAGTTCCCTGCTTCTATAGACAGCAGGTTTTGTGATGGGGATTTAAACCCCAACACAAATCTTGGTGATAAACGCGATCGCTCTTAGCGGTGGCGTAGGAGTATAACAATAGGGATTGATATTTGAAGTGAAGGATTGGGATATTTCTAAGTACAGCAGTATTTATTTTCATAAATTGGGCAAAATTAATCACTTATGCCATACTGATAAAACCCAATGCAAATATGAGATAAAAAACTATGGATTTTATTGATGCGGTTAAAGATGTTGCCCAGCATATTGAAAGACTAAAAGACTCGGTACAGACAGAACAAGCTGCAAAAGCTGCTTTTGTTTTACCTTTAATTCAAGCTTTAGGATATAAGATTTTTGATACAACTGAAGTCTGTCCTGAATATATAGCTGCTACACCAGGCTTAAAAGGTGAAAAAGTTGATTATGCTATTTTAATAAATGGAGTCCCATCAATTTTAATAGAATGTAAATTTCATAAAAATGATTTAGCACATCCCAAAAATTCCTCACAATTATTCAGGTATTTTAGTGCAACACAAGCAAGATTTGCCGTGTTGACTAATGGAATCCATTATTGGTTCTACACGGATACAGAAAAAACTCACATTATGGATGAAAAACCTTTTTTTGAGTTTAATATATTAGATTTCAATGAGTCGTCAATCAATGAGCTTAAAAAGTTTTCTAGGGAAGTATTTAACCCTGATGAAATGGCTAGTTGTGCAAGACAGCTTTTATATAAAAAGGAAATTAGCCGATTAATCTCAGAACAGTTTACAAATCCTTCTCCTGATTTTGTTAAGCTTTTTGCTGGTCAAGTGTACAAAGGGCACATGGTTGCACCAGTTGTAGAAAAATTTACTGAAATTTTCAAAGGTTGTCTTAAAGATTATATTAACGAGCGAATTAATGACAAGATAAGATCCGCTATGGATATTGATATTTCTGATACGACAAAAACAGATGTACCAGACTCGGCTAAAGTAACAATCAATCTCAACACCGAAGTTATTGATACCATTGTAACTACAGCAGATGAGATGGAAAGCTTTTACATTATTAAATCTATATTGCGTGATGTTATCGAATTACCTCGCGTTCAATATAGAGATACAAAAAATTATTTCGGAGTCAATATTGACGGTAAAGCTAACAAAACTATTTGTCGTTTATGGCTTAATTCTGAGAAGAAATATGTTGGTTTTTTGGATATAAATAATAAAGAAGTTAAAACGCTAATTAACTCTTTAGATGAGATTTACAAATTTGCCAACATTTTAAAAGATAGGGCAATATTTTTAGCTAAAAATAAGGTAGAAACAGAAGTAGCTGAACAATAAAATTTTGATTAGGAATTTTTACCAGCGTTGGTGCAGCCTTTGGTGGAGAAGCAAGGTATTGGTCATCTTTGTGCTTTATTGAGGCAGTAGAAGCGATCGCCTTCCTTAATTCTCCCCTAGTTCTCCCCGATCGCACTTTAATCTTAGAAGTCAAGAAAACTTGAAGCTCTGGGCGCTCTCAGGAAAAAGGAGAACAATGCAACTAAAACACAGCCACATATATCGCCAAGAAGCTCTAGAGCGCTTATCTTCACCAGAACAACTGGATCAAGCGATAAATGTAGTTAAGCCTCAAGCTTGGTTGACTTTATCTACTTTAAGTTTTGTGGTTGCTGTAGCTGGCGTTTGGAGTGTATTTGGGAGAATTCCTCTCACCGTCACAGGTCAAGGTATCTTGATTAAACCGCATCATGTTGTGGAATTTCAAGCGCCCAGTTCTGGCCCGTTACTCACTCTGAAGGTAAAGGCGGGAGATATTATTAAACAAGGTGATGTGCTGGGTATTATCGACCAATCAGCGCTAAAGCAGCAGTTGCAGCAAGAGCAAGTAAAGTTGCAACAATTGCAAACCCAAAATCAAGAGACTGACAGGTTACAAAAGCTGCTGATTGACCAACAAATCATTACTCTTGGGCAGCAAAAACTAGATTTGGAAAGTAACCTACGCCGAGAGCAAAGTGCGCCCAAGTTACGCGATCAAACCCAAAGAGCGATCGCTCAAAAACGCCAAAGCATTAATTCCCGCAAACAACAAATTAATTACTTACTCAAAACTCTCAAAGGACGGGTTGATAACCGTCGTCACCTTTTTGAGCAGCATGTAATCAGCCAAGATATGTTGGTGCAAGCGGAGCAAGAATATTTTAATACTCAAAGCGAATTGTCAGATATTGACGTGCAACTCAAGGATCTGGAAATCCAAGAAACCACCACGCAACGCGAATATCTGGAAAATCTTAATAGAATTGACGAAATTAAAACCAAAATTAAAGATATTAATACTCAAAATACTAAACTACGCGAACAAGATTTAAAGCAATCAATTGATAAAAGCAATAAAATTCGGGAAGTAAAGCGGCGAATTGCCCAATTAGAATTGCAATTATCTCAAGAAAGTAGAATTATTAGCAAATATAATGGTCACATTCTCGAACTGAGCGCTGTCCCCGGACAAATGATGAATCCGGGTAGTCGCTTGGGGTCAATTGAGGCTGAACAGCCAAATTCAAAACTTATGAGTCTTGTTTACTTTGCTAATAAAGATGGTAAGCAAATCAAGCCTGGGATGCCTGTACAAGTGACTCCCAGCTTTGCCAAACGCGAACGCGAAGGTGGCATTGTCGGAACCGTTGCAGATATTTCTTCATTTCCAGTGACTACACAAGATATTACAGCGATCATTGGTAACAAAGAAATTGCCGCCAGTCTTGCAGGTAAAGGTGAAGGCAAGGTGCAAGCTTTTGTCCAACTTCAAGAAAACCCTACATCAGTAAGTGGCTACAAATGGTCATCTTCTGATGGCCCAGCCTTAAAAATATCTTCTGGCACAACTACATCAGTTCAAGTAAAAGTTGGAGAAAAAGCACCGATTTCTTATATTATTCCTATGCTGCGCTCTTGGACGGGGGTTTATTAAATTACGCCGTGTACAATTTTCTCTCAGACCTAACCCCCAACCCCTTCCCTACAAGGGAAGGGGAGTAAGAATCAAAGCTTCTCCCCCTGTGTGGGAGAGGTTTGGAGGGGGGTTCTAAGGATAAGTTGGACATCGCGTTAATTTGGGCATTGGGGTTAAAACTTGAAAGTTCACCCTCAGAAGCTCAACTTCCAAGTTCTAATACTAATGCCCAATTCCCAATCCCCAATTCCCAAACTTAAACCAAATCGTGTCCGCACTTCTACAGTTTTGCAAATGGAAGCAGTCGAATGTGGTGCGGCTGCTTTGGGAATAATTCTGAGCTATTACGGGCGGATTGTACCACTGGCTAAACTGCGTGAAGAATGCGGTGTTTCGCGGGATGGCAGTAAAGCTTTTAATATCCTCAAAGCTGCCAAAAACTATGGACTCAATGCTAAAGGTTTAAAACTGTCCCTGGAAAAGGTGACAGCTACCCGTCTCCCCTACATTGCCTTTTGGAATTTTAACCATTTTCTCGTGGTAGAAGGATACAGCAAAAAACGCGTCTACCTCAACGATCCTGCCAATGGTCGGAGAACAGTGAGTTGGGAAGAGTTCGATCGCGCATACACGGGTGTTGTGCTGACAATGGAACCAGGAGCGGATTTTCAGAAGGGAGGCAAAAAAAATCACATTATCTCAGCCTTAAGTAGCCGCTTACAAAACTCACGAAATACTATCTTATTTTGCTTGCTTGCGGGGTTATTGCTAACACTGCCTCGGTTAGCTGTGCCAGCCTTTTCTCAAGTATTTATCGATGAGATTTTAATCCAAGATCGACAAGATTGGTTACGACCTTTGCTGTTAGGAATGCTGTTAACTACTTTATTACGGGCATTCCTTGCTAGACTGCGGCTTACCTACCTGCGGCGATTGATGGTTAAGTTATCAGTCAGCACATCAGGACTATTTCTCTGGCATATCCTGCGATTGCCTGTTGGGTTTTACGATCAACGCTTTGCTGGGGAAATCAGTAACCGAGTGCAACTGAATGGCCGGGTGGCAGAAGTACTTTCAGGGCCTTTGGCAACTACAATAATTGACGCGGTGATGATGATATTTTACCTGTTGATTATGATTCAGTATGACCAATTGCTGAGTGCGATCGCAGTCGGTTTTGCTTTAATCAACATTCTCGCCCTTGTATTTTTATCGCAAACTCGTGTAGATACAAATATGCGCCTAGCTCAGGAATATGGCAAGGTGGGTGGAGTAACGGTTAGCGGCATCCAAACCATAGAAACCATCAAAGCTTCGGGGCTGGAGTCAGATTTATTTGCTCGGTTTGCGGGTTATTATGCTAAAGCACTCAACGCCCAACAACAATTAGGCTTACAAACTCAAATTCTCACCACATTACCCACAATTTTGACAGCCCTAGCTACAGCTTCTATTTTACTGGTTGGTGGTTTACAGGTAATGAAAAACAATCTCAGTATTGGAATGCTGGTTGCCTACCAAAGTTTAACATTGAGTTTCTTAGAGCCAGTCAATAGCCTCGTCAATTTTGGCAGTACACTCCAAACTTTAGAAGCTGATTTAAATCGCCTTGATGATGTGTTGCAAAATCCTGTTGATTTGGAAGTGGAGGGGAAGTGGAGAGCAGGGGAGGCAGGGGGGGTAGGGGAGCAGAGGAGCAGGGGAGCAGAGGAGCAGAGGAGAATAATTAATACCAATGCCCCATGCCCAATGCCCAATGCCCAATGCCCAATGCCCCATGCCCCATGCCCCATGCCCTGGCAATTACAGGGTCACCTTGAGTTACGGAATGTCACTTTTGGCTATAGTCGTGTGGAACCTCCGTTGATTGAGAATTTGAGTTTGACTGTCAAGCCAGGGCAAAGAATAGCGCTTGTGGGGGGGAGTGGTTCTGGTAAATCGACAGTTGCTAAATTAATTTGCGGGCTTTATCAACCTTGGGATGGGGAAATCTGCTTTGATGGTGTAGAGCGATCGCAAATTAAGCGTTCTGTTCTGGCTAATTGGTTGGCAATGGTTGAACAGGATATCTTTTTATTTGCCGGGACTGTGCGGGAAAATATTACTCTTTGGGATTCAACTGTGCCTGAAGTTGATTTGGTGCAGGCTTGCCAAGATGCAGCGATTCATGATGCGATCGCATCTATGCCTGGAAAATATGACTTTGAGTTGATTGAAGGCGGTATGAATATTAGTGGTGGCCAACGCCAGCGTTTAGAAATTGCCCGCGCTTTGGTGAGAAATCCCACAATCTTAGTACTGGATGAAGCAACCAGCGCCCTGGATGCAGAAACGGAGTTGATTATTAACCGCAACTTGCAACAGCGTGGTTGTTCGTGTATTGTAGTAGCCCACCGCCTCAGCACAATCCGCGATTGCCATGAAATTATTGTGCTAGAGCAAGGTAAAATCGTGCAGCGTGGCACCCATGAGGAATTATGGCAGCAAGGCGGAACTTATGTTCGCCTTCTTCACGCAGCAGAGGCATAGGAGTATTTATAAAAAAATTAGACGACAATGTACAATTACCCTTGCAAATTGTTTATTTGCACTCACTTACTTATCCAATCTTCCCCACCAGCTAGTTGAGCTAAATAATTATCCATAATGGCTGGTAATTCTTTTGCCGAATAAGTATATGTTAAAGCTATAAACTCAGTTGCTGTAGTTAAAATCTGGTTTCTATCTAGAATTGCTGACAGTTGAGAGCGAGTATATTTACCGTTCAAAACTTCCAGACTTGCATCAGCTATAGCATCTTCAATTACTTCTTCTACTATAAGCATTTTCCATTCATCTTGATTAATATAGTAAGATTTTTTATTATCTTTAATATTCAATTTTTTAATTTGTTTAATTGAGTTGCGAATAGAATTTATCCAAGAACCAGTTAATCGCTGTTCTATTTGGTTTTTAATTAAATGAATCAACAGAATGTTTAAATAAGATTCTATATTACGCAGAATAGCTTGTTTACTCATGCTCTCTAACTCATCAACAATCACCAAAGCATCTGCGTATCTTCCTTCCAGAATACTATTTTTTAGGTCGATTAATTCTTGTGTCATTTGTATTGTCTGTATTGCCTGCAAGACTTAACGGTGATAATCTAAATTTAACTCAAACCAGTTCGATTAAGGCTAAAAAATCTTTTTGCACTTGTCGAACTCATATCGATTTCCCGCAAGTGAATCCTCTTCCCACATACTCCCTTCAGGCAAACGAAGTATTACTGTTAGATAACCCACAAACAGTCTGGGTGGTGCAGTCTGGAACATTGGCGGTGTTTGCCACTAGAGTTAAGAACAGCTTACTAAAGGAGCATCGCCGCTATCTGTTTCATGTCAACACTGGTGAAGCATTATTTAGTGCAGCCTTGTTACCGGAAGTAATAGCACAAAGCCAATGGAATCTTGTAGCGATCGCAATTGAACCTACCCAATTATGCCAGATGTCAATGGTTGATTTGGTTAAGGGAATCGCGGCGGCTGATTCTCAAGCCATAGAATTTTTAGAAGGTTGGGTAAATCATTTAGGACAATCTCTTAGCGCCCAGCAAACAGTTTTGACTACGCCATTAAACCTTGTGCAGGAAAAGGTTGAGCGGGATTTTTCATTATCGCCTGGTGAAACGCTACAGTGGAAGCAGCAAAAACTTTCATGGGTAAAGTTGCAGCAAGGTACTACTCACTGGATGGGAGTCGAGGAATTAACCTTGAATTCTACTTCATCAACGTTTCCACTCACAAGTGATATGTGGCTGGAGGCAGAAGATGCGGTTATTGGACAAGTGTTATTAACGGCAGATTTAGAAAATTCCGAGGAACTTCTGGCAGGTTTAGCCAGTTTGCAGACTTATTTCTTTCACTACTTCAGTTTGCTGGCAAACAAAGAAACAGAAGCAGAATTTCGGCAGTTTCAGGAACGCGAACAATTTAATCAGCAAGTAATAGAGGGGGCACTCTCTGACTTAGCAACGGTATTGCAGCCACAACAGGAGGCGGTTTTTTCTCAGGAAGGGCCGCCCTTATTGGTAGCATTTGGGGCAGTTGGGCGATCACTGGGGATAGAGATTCGTCCACCAGCAGAGGATTTGAATTCTATTAAAGACCCTGTAGCCGCGATCGCACAAGCATCGCAAATTCGGATTCGGCGTATAACTTTAGCAGATGGCTGGTGGCGTCAAGACCAAGGAGCAATGTTAGCTTATACTCGGTTGGAACGCCCAGTGGCGTTGTTACCTACAGCTAATCGAGATTATGTCATCTTTGACCCCGTAGCGCGGACTCGCACACCTGTAAATGAATCAATAGCAAAAACACTGTCACCATTAGCATACGTTCTGTATCGACCCTTACCCCAAGTTGCGCTCAAAGCCATTGATTTACTGCGGTTTGGGGTTAAGGGTTATGAAAAAGACATCGCCAGTATTTTAGTGGTAGGGTTACTGGGCACAATATTGGGGATGGTTGCACCACAAGCAACGGCAATTTTAATCAATCATGCCATTCCAGATAGCGATCGCGCTCTACTGTGGCAGATCGGATTGGTCATGTTTGCAGTCGCCTTTGCACAGTTAGCTTTTCAAATTGCCCAAAGCATTATTACTCTACGAGTCGAAAGCGCCACTGATAGCATATTGCAGCCAGCCATCTGGGATCGCCTGCTGAGATTAAGCCCTAGCTTTTTTCGCCAGTATACTTCTGGAGATTTAGTCAATCGCGTTATGGCAGTGAGGGAAATTCATCAAAAACTTAGCGGTGCTACCCAACGGACTTTGTTGAGTGGAGTTTTTGCCCTATTTAACTTAGTGTTGATGTTTATTTACAGTTGGCAACTAGCGTTTGTGGGCGTGGGTTTAGCAATATTTGCCACTGTGGTTACGACTGTTGCAAGTTTCCTTTTGGTAAAGAAATCGAAAAAAGAGCAAGAACTCAATGGTGCAATTCAGGGACTCACAGTACAACTAATCAACGGTGTTGCCAAGCTGCGAGTGACAATGGCAGAAGAACGCGCATTTGCAGCTTGGGCAAAAAAGTACAGCCAGCAGATCCGACTGAAGGCGAGTTGGCAAGAGATTAAAGATGGTATTTCTGTATTCAACGAAGCACTTCCTTTGGTAAGTTCGATACTGCTGTTTGGGTTTGCCATGCTGTTGATGCAGACACGCTTAACACTGGGTACATTCGTTGCTTTTAACTATGCTTTGGCGATTTTTATCAAAGGAGTAATTGACCTGAGCAATACTGTATCGGAGATTTGGAGTATTATACCAATTTGGGAACGAGCAAAACCAATTTGGCGATCGCAGCCTGAATATGACCCAACCAAGGTTAACCCCGGCCAATTAAGCGGCCGCATTGCTCTAAATCGTGTCAGCTTTCGCTACTCAGAAAATGGCAGCTTAATCCTTAATGATGTCAGCCTTCATGCCGAACCAGGGGAATTTATCGCGATCGTTGGGTCTTCTGGAAGTGGAAAATCAACGATATTGCGTTTGTTATTGGGCTTTGAAACTCCATTGACAGGGAGCATCTATTATGATGGCAAAGATTTAGCAGAGATGGAACTCCAAGCTGTGCGAAGACAGTTAGGAGTGGTACTGCAAAATGGAAAAATCGGTACAGGATCGGTTTTTGATAATATTACCGCCGGGGCTTTAGTTTCCCTAGAAGAAGCTTGGTCAGCAGCACAAATGGCAGGCTTTGCTGATGATATCAAGCAAATGCCAATGGGGATGCACACGATCGTCGCTGAGGGTGGTAGTAATCTTTCTGGTGGTCAACGGCAAAGATTATTGATTGCGCGATCGCTTGTTTCCAAGCCTAAAATTATCTTGATGGATGAAGCGACCAGTGCCTTAGATAACCGCACCCAGGCAATTGTGACTGAAAGTTTAGCTAAGTTAAACGCTACCAGAGTGGTAATTGCCCATCGCCTCAGCACGATTCGTAATGCCGATCGCATCTATGTTATTGACGCTGGTCATATCGCGCAGGTAGGTAATTTTTCGGAATTGATTGCCCAATCAGGGTTATTTGCCAAACTGGTAGCCCAACAGTTAGAAGGGGAGTAGGGGCGCAAGCAATACGGTTTGGTTAAAGGGGAAAGGGAAAAGGGGAAAGGTTTTGAATACATCCTTTACTTTACCCTTTACCCTTTACCCATTCCCCAGACCACAAGGAAAGTGAAAAATGCTTATCCGAACCGTACTGGGCGATGGCTACGCATTTGTTATTTCAGCGAACTCATTTGTTACTTCGGCGAACTCATTTGTTATTTCGGCGTGTCCATAACGCACTCTACTCAATACTTCTCGGGTAAAAGTAAAGAAAAAACCTTTACCCTTTACCCTTTACCCTTTACCCTTTACCCGATTCCGATTCCGATTCCGAGTTAAAAATGCAAAACCCGATAAGTATTGTCTTAGTTCTGCTTTAGCATAGAATTAGCAACTTGGTATAAAGATTGGATATTTAGTCCATCATTAGGATATTCAACCACAGCAAAATTACAAGTTGCCTGGAAGCGATCGCCATTGGGAGCAGTAAAGACTTGCTGGCGGAGCTTGGTTAAAATGTCACTGAGGCGATGTTGGAGGACAAGCCGTTCTGTTTCAGTAAACCCAGATCCGACCACAAATTCTCCGTTACCCCAATAACCCAATATTTCGCCACCGCAAAATGCCGATTGGAATAGACGACTCCATCGTTGCAAAACTTGATTACCGGCCTCATGCCCATACTGGATATTAATTTGGCGTAAATCGCTGATATTCAAGATCGTTAAGCAAACCGATTGCTGATTTTTCTCGGCTTGAGCAATCAGATGTTGTAAGTCTCGGCTAGACTGTAACTGATTTGCTAGTCCGGTTAAAGGGTCTTTGGTAGAGAGCGACTGTAGTAGACGGCTGCGTTCTAGGCGATGGGCGATCCTTGCCAGCAATTCTGCTCCCACAACAGGTTTAACCACATAATCATCTCCCCCAGCAGCAAACACCTGCTGCACCGTTTCCATCTCCCGGTGAGCCGTCAGAAATACAATTGGCAATTCCTGCCATTGGGGATCTGTGCGAACTGCTTGGCATAGTTCTATCCCACTGATTTGGGGCATTTCCACATCCAAAATCAACAAATCTGGGGCAGTAGATTGCAATACCTCCCAGAAACGTAGGGGATCGTCTAATCCGGTCATTCGCATTCCCCAAGGTTCTAACATTGGCCCTAGTGCTGCTAAAATCAGTGGGTCATCATCAACTACTAATACATTTACTGTTAAAGAGCGAGTAAATTGCAATATTTGAGACGTAGTTTCCCAAACTTGACTTGCTATGACAGGCTTGACGAGAAAACCCCGCGCCCCAGACTGAGCCAAAGTCACGCGATCTACTAGGCGATCGCTGACAGCCAGCGCCAGAACAGGTACAGCAGGGGTATGTGTTGCCAAGTCCAACATGAGTGCTAAAGTTTCCTCTCGCTGCCCGATCTCATCTACATTCAGTACTACTAAATCTGGTGATGCGGTTTGCAAGAAATTTTTTGCACCTTCTAACGTTGTTATTTGCTGCCAACGCATTTCCGTAGAATACGCCAGTTGTTGCAGTTGTGAACCCAGTTGTAAATCAGAGTCAATTAGCAGTAATTTCGGACTTATCTCTTCCCCAATCGAGGTAACAGTTTGATTAACTACCTTCGTTAGGTTTAACAAGTTACCT
Source organism: Nostoc sp. DedQUE02 (assembly GCF_034531035.1). NCBI lineage: Bacteria > Bacillati > Cyanobacteriota > Cyanophyceae > Nostocales > Nostocaceae > Nostoc > Nostoc sp. DedQUE02. The sequence goes on from NZ_JAVRBY020000033.1 coordinate 77,818, forward strand.
AACTCTTGTATCAGCGATATTATCTGGGGTTTTTGGGCTGGTAATAACTCTCCATCTTTGTCTAAAATCTGTTCGATTTTCCGCGCTATGTGAGTTCCTGCTTCTTGCTCAAACATTCCCAAAACGCCAGCTAGCTTATGCGCTTCTCTTCCTGCCGATTCACGTAATTCTATAGTTAGCGCGCCGCTAGAAAGTTCTGTTGCTGCTTGTTGCAGTACCTCCATTCGCTGTGTCATTAATCCCTGGTATTGGCTCCACAACCCGCTCATTGCTTGGTTAAATTGCTGTTCAACGGATGGGGAAGTATCGGGTATGGATGAATTTTGCTCTGGATTTTTTTGAGTTATTTTTTCGCTTTTACTACTAGTAGCTTTTTGGGAGTTTAAGCGATATCCCAAACCATAAACGTTTTCAATCCAGTCTACAGCTCCGACTACTTTTAACTTGTGTCGCAACCACTTAATATGAGACTTAACAGTTTCCTCTTGGGGTGGATCGTCAAAAGTCCAGAGATGTTCGATAATATCTCCCCGACTAAAAACCCGCAATGGATTCCGCAGTAATAACTCCAGCAGACTATATTCTTTAGGTGTTAAATCTAGAACTTGATTATCGTATTTTACCTCGCAAATACTTGGATCTAACCGCAATGCCCCAACTTCTAGTACTGGAGGACGGGGAGTATCGCCGCGACGTAACAAAGCGCGTACCCTTGCTTGGAGTTCTCCCAAATTTAAAGGTTTTATGAGATAATCATCTGCTCCAGCATCGAGTCCGCGAATGCGATCGCTAGTTTCATCTTTTGCTGTGATCAACAAAATAGGAGTCGAACAACCACTAGAACGTAAGCGCTGACATAAAGTAATGCCATCCAGTTTCGGCAGTCCAACATCTGTTAATATCAGGTCGTAGTTCGTACCTTGGGCATATTCCCAGCCAATTTGTCCATCTTGTGCAATTTCAACAGCATAGTGTTGTTGGGTAAGAGACTGCAACAAAATACTCGCTAAAACTTCGTCATCTTCGATCAGCAAGATTCTCATATAGCAACCCTGAATCAGTTGTCAGAAAATACGTAGAAGATATAATGTAACTTTTGCTGACTATATTTAGAAAAAAGCCAAATTTAAGATGACTGATCAGGTTCTTGAGAAGATGTCATAAGCTATTCCACATCTAATAATTAAATCCGAAAAACCCCAAAGATACAAAATTACCCTTTATCTTCCGTAAGAGCTTGCAGGGAGAATACTCGCGTAGCTTTTTGCCGTAAGCATCGCAGTTAAAAAAACGCGGATTATCCAAATTAGTACAAGTTGGCGCTTTATATTTGTTGCCTGACTTTGCCTTTCATATTAAAATTTTGGAGTAATGCTTCATGGTTAATGCAGTCAAACGTTCAATTCGGATATTCAAAGATGCGCCCCTGCATGTCTGATTTTCTATATCACCCTACAGAATTTATCTTCTTCCATTTCCAACCCCTTTTTGCGGTGGGCTGTACTTAGGGTAGGTGGGGGCGAACGATCGCACCTCAGCGATTGTATCACTAGTTAACTATCTACTGGATGCAGAGAGTTGGCTCATATGTCATCCTAGATTTATGAGAGTTAATTCAGTGATGTCTTTGGTTTTAGTATTGAAAGGCTTTTTCCTTTTAGTATTTACAGACTTCTCAGAGAAATTAAAATCTCTACACAGTGATGATTTTGGAGAGAATCGATGTCAATTTATGTAGGTAACCTCTCTTATGACGTTACACAAGAAGATTTAAGTGGTATTTTTGCAGAATATGGTACTGTAAAAAGGGTTCAAGTACCTACTGACCGTGAAACAGGTCGTCCACGCGGCTTTGCTTTTGTGGAAATGGGAACCGAAGCTGAAGAAGCAGCTGCCATAGAAGCTCTCGATGGTGCTGAGTGGATGGGTCGTGACCTGAAAGTGAATAAGGCTAAACCCAAAGAAGATAGAGGTGACAGAGGTTCCTTTGGTGGTGGTAGAGGAGGATACGGCGGTGGTGGCGGCGGTGGACGCAACCGCTACTAACGTTGGAAACAAAAAAAATTTACCTAGAGTCTTAAGGTCAGACAAGGTGTCTGTCTTTTTTTTGTAATGTTACTAAAGCAGTGCTGAGTGTTCAGGAACGAGTGCTTGTAGTTATTTAAATACAACTCTTAGAGAGGCTGTGCCGACGACAAGCTCAGTAACCACCCATAGATAAATCTATCTATGGGGTTAATCAACACTCAGTACTCCTGAATGCCTCCATAGCCATTGATGAAGTCAACTTAGTAGGAGAGATAATGACCCAAGTAATTGTAGGTGACAATGAACACATTGAGTCAGCCTTACGACGATTTAAGCGAGAAGTTTCCAAGGCTGGAATTTTTCCAGACATGAGAAAGCATCGTCATTTTGAAACACCCCTAGAAAAACGCAAGCGTAAAGAAGTTGCCAAGCACAGACAAAGTAAGAGAAGTTTTCGTAATTAAGAACTGACAGACAGCAGGAGTCAGAATTCAAAATTCAGAATTCAGGCGTAAAACAGGCTTTATGCCTTGCTTTGAGACTTAGCTTGTGTACTTCACCTTCCTTGAAATCTGCTGTAAATATAAACGAATGCCCTCATAAATTTTATGAGGGTTTTCTTTTTGCCTATTTTAAAAATCAGGAAACCTAAAGAAACGCTAAAATCAAGTCAGCCTTTGTATTGTAGCGGTTGTGTCTCACATCACTCAGAGGGCGGTTCACTGTATAAATCCTGATTGTCAACGTCCTTATCCTCAGCCTTGGGGAAACAAATTTTGCAACAGCTGTGGCGCACCGCTAGAGTTGTTAGACCGCTATGTTCCACTTCAACCATTGGGATCGGGAGGATTTGCTCAAATTTACACGGTTTGGGATGAAAAAACTCAAACAGAGAAAGTGCTGAAAGTGTTGGTAGAAGATTCACCAAAGGCACTAGAATTATTTACCCAAGAAGCGGCGGTTTTATCTAGCTTGCAGCATCCGGGTGTCCCCAGAGTCGATGCTGATGGATATTTTCAGGTAAATCTGTTTAATCCCAAACCGCATCAACTGCCTTGTCTGGTAATGGAAAAAATCAATGGCCGCACTTTAGAGGAGATATTAAAAAAGTTTCCCCAAGGGTGTCCAGAGGATTTGGTTTTAAACTGGTTTGCCCAAGCTGTAGAGATTTTACAGGAATTACACAAACGTCAGATTATTCACCGGGATATCAAACCTTCTAATTTAATGCTGGGAACCTATTCGCCATCTGTAACCCCGCCTCAAGGGCAAACAGAAGGCGATCGCTTGGTATTAATTGATTTTGGTGGGGCAAAACAATTTACCCCCTCTAAGCTGCGTTCTCAATCTAGTTCCACCCGATTATTTTCTTCTGGCTACAGTCCACCAGAACAAGTGATTGGGGGTATCGTTGGACCAAGTGCCGATTTTTATGCCCTTGGTCGAACGGTGATTGAACTACTAACAGGCAAATACCCGTTAGAGTTGGAAGATCAGCAAACTGGAAAATTGCACTGGCGAACTACGGTAAATGTCAACCCCCAATTAGCAGATTTACTGGATGAGATGGTGCAGGAAGATGTGCGATCGCGTCCGGCAAATGCAGCTATAATTCAAAAACGTTTGGCGAAGATTTCTCAACCATTACCGCCACCAGGGTTGTTTGTCCAACTGCGAGACAAGATTAAGCAAGGATCAACCCAAGTTTCCCAAAGATTTACCCTGCTAACCCAAGCTATTGAACAAATTTTGGCTAATTTTAGCCAAGCTGTAACTAAAACCGTTATTTTTATTGCTCAGACAATTATCAAAATTTTTCGAGCTTGTTTGGCGACGATTTGGGCGATGATCCTCAGTAGTATAGGCGCTTGTTTTGGTGCGATCGCTGGTTTTATTTTGGCCTATCACACCAGCTTAGGGCCTCAGGTTATGGAATTTATTGGTAGCCAGCTAAACCAACTAGTGCCAAATACTCAACCCGTCTTCGGCGCAGATATTTTAGTGTTCGTTGCAGCAGGCTGGGGAACCGCTTGGGGATTGACAGTATCCGGGTGTTTTGGTCAACGGCGGCGGTTTTTAGTGGCATCCCTGATGGGGATAATTAGCTATGGCTTCGGCTGGTTGATTTTGCAATTCATCACCCCAAAAGATAGCGGCGAGGGCTTAATGGCAGTGATTTTAGTAGCAGTTTGCTTACTTACCTTAAGTTTGGGACTTCGCAGCCATCACATAGTCTACGCTGTGTTTGCTGCCTTTGGTAGTGCGATCGCCTATGCCGTTTTGATTCTCTTGAGGTTAGCACCTCCGATCTTGCAATTTACCAGTCAACCAGGTTGGTCAGAGTTATATTCACCTCTGACTTTTTTTGGTTCTGTAGGTTTTTTTATCAGCTTCTGGTTAGGAGTGAGTTACTACCTAATTGTCCCTGGATTGCGCTTTTTAGGATGGCGATGAAGGAGGGAGGGGATGCTAGAGGGAGTAGGGAGGCAGGGGAAGATGGCAACGCCAAAGGGGAAAGGGCAAGGGGCAAAGGGGAAAGGAAAGCTCCCTCCCTGTCCCTTTTCCCACCCGAAGGGTTTTGCCCAATGCCCCAATCCCTAAAAACAAGATCCCCCTAGTCGTATTTTTCATCGAGCTAGGGGGATCACATATATGGTAGTCTATAATTGGTTCGGTATAGTTCCTTACGAATCGATTCTATAGCCTATATTTCAGTTTGAGTAGTCTTACTATTAGAATTTATAGTATTTTTACAGCTTCTTAATCAATGCTTCATCCGTGTTCTTCCTAATTGAAGCGCTATATGTAAGTATGACAGTAGGCAATATGCGTAATTTGTCATCTTTGTAAATATCAGTAAAAAATATGAAACTTAAGATTGTTGCTACCATTGCCCTGCTAGCTTGTTTCGGGTTTGCAGAGCAAGCCGTTGCATTAAATCAGCTAGACTTGGATCAATTGAAGACAACAAGTACCTGTCCTCGGTGTAATTTGAGTGGCGCTGACCTAAGTAGGCTGAATCTAACTGGAGCAAATTTGCGAGGGGCTGACTTGAGCGGCGCTACATTATCTCAAGCTAATCTCACAAATGCCGATCTCACTGGTGCAAATTTAGAAAATGCGATTCTGAATTCGGCGAATCTCAATGGTGCTTCTTTAACAGGAGCAAATTTAAAATCAGCATCCCTGGAAAATGCCGATCTGTCTTTTGCCGGTTTTATCAGCGCCAATTTGGAAGCAACAAACTTAAAAAATGCAATATTGCAGTTTACTAATTTTCGAGGGGCTAACTACCGGCTAACAACTCTGGCTAATGGTGTCGTCACCTCTGACAAACCCTATGGCTGGTCGTTAGAGCGTCAAAACCCCAGAGAATGTAACGAGTTTAAACCCGAAAATACTTTAGGCACAACCTGCTATTCAAAATAAACTGGGGAATGGGGAATGGGGCATTGGGTATGGGGAAAGGGAAAGGGGTAAGGGGAAAAGGGGAAAGATTAAATTTATTCCTTTTCCCTTTA
>NZ_JAVRBY020000034.1:0-82714 GCF_034531035.1 Nostoc sp. DedQUE02
TTGGAAACCTTACTTCTTCTTGCAAATAATTTGAATTACATTGATGACATTACTGAATTAATGAGTTTATGTGACAGTACAGGACGCTTACTGAATCGTCTGCGTCAAAGCCTTCAAAGGGGGATAGACAATTGACTTCTCCACACCCCACACCCCACACCCCACACCCCACACCCCACACCCCACCACTAAAATTAGGGTGCTAATTGTTGATGACCATGCCATAGTCAGAAAGGGTCTAGCAACCATTATTAACCGCGATCCATAAATGACCGTGATTGCTTAAGCTGAAGATGGGCAACAGACGATCGCCGCGTTTCGAGAATACCAACCTGATGTCACACTAATGGATTTACGAATGCCCAAAATGGAAGGTGTTGAAGCCAATTTCCTTTAAGCAGTTAGCCCAGAATCACCCGGAAGCTGAACTTGAAATTGTGGCAATGGAGAAACGGGGAGAGGATAAGTTTCTGCTTCGTGCAAAAACCGCAGCGACGGCTGACAAGTCCCAACTGAGTGCAGAATATTTTGACACTTACAATGAGATAAAAAGCTTGCCTGAGCGAGAAATTAAATTACTTTTAGCAGAAAAAGATAGTATAATTCGTAGTTTAGAAAATTTTGTTAATCAGGCGCTACAACGCCCTAGTTATTATTTAAATGTAGAACAGGTAGGTACTATGACTAACAACCCCGGCGGCTTTTCAGTTGGTGGTTCAGTAGGTGGCAACGTCAATAATGTGCAAGGGGACGGCAACCGCGCTGTTCAAGGGGACAATAATCAAGCTGTCCTTGGTGATGGGAATCAAGTAACACAACAGAACCAAGTGGGTGCAGATACCGGAGAATCACTCACTAAAGAAGATGTTGTCAAGTTACTGGCTCAACTGGAAGCTTTGATTAAAGGGGCAGAACTCCCAGCAGATACTAAAGAAGAAGTAATTGAAGATTTGAGTGCAGCTAAGAAAGCCACAGATAAAGAAGAACCAAATAAGCAACGAGCATTAGAGCGTTTGGGAACTGTGGCAGAAACACTTGAAAAAACAAGTAAGGGCGTGGAAGCTGGTCAGAAAGTCTGGACAATAGCTAAACCGATTATTGTAAAAGTTGCAACTTGGTTAGGTGTTGCTGCTGGTTCTCACCTATTGGGGTTATAAAACTGAATTATGAGTCAGCAGCCACCTGATAACTCTGAACCACAACAGCCTGATGCAAGCTCAAGGCAGCAGGCTGATAGTTCCATACCTCAAAATGTAGTTCAAGGTAATCAAAACCGAACCGTTCAAGGTAATGATAACCAAGCTGTTCTGGGTGACAACAACACAGTAGTTCAGGATAATAGAAAGTCGCTTGCTTGGAATATTTCTATTGGACAATCGGATACTACTAAATTATCTGAGTCCAGAAACCGTGTACGACAACTATTGTTAAAGCAAGTCAGTACTGAAGTAGAAAGTCGGATAAATAGTTCGCTGCATAATCGGGTTTATATTCTCCTAGATACAGAGCAAAACCCATCTAATATTGACTCTCCTTGGGAGATGGAGGTTAAAGTAGGTTCTAAACCTAAAATCAAATTAAATAATACAGAAATCATTCAAATTTTTGACCAATCAGATGTTGCAGGCAGATTATTAATTTTAGGACAGCCAGGAGCCGGAAAAACTACTATAGTCCTTAAATTAGCTGAGGAGTTAGTTAAACGCGCTTACTCTGACCCATTATGTGCTGTACCAGTATTATTCTCTTTACCCACTTGGAAAAGTGATAATCAAAGCATCAAGGATTGGTTAATTGAACAGCTAAAAAATAAATATGGGGTGCGGAAAGATATTGCTAAACAGTGGATAAATAATCAAGAAATTTTACCCATTTTAGATGGTTTGGACGAGTTAGCAGCCGAACGCCAGGAACTGTGTGTTCAAAAAATTAATGATTTTCTTCGTCCCGGCAATTGGATTAATCCTTTAGTAATTTGTAGCCGCACAGAAGAGTATCAACGTTATCAAACTTTACTACAACTAAATAACTCACTGGAATTATACCCTTTTACTTCTCAACAGGTTCGTCAATACTTGCAAAACACGGATAACGTATACCTGTGGGATAGTATTAGTCAGGATGAAGATTTAACCCAATTAGCCAGAACACCACTTCTGTTAAATATTATTGTTCTTTCTGCTCAAGAGATATCAGTACCAACGTGGCTGTCAATTAAGTCTTCTAAAGAACGACTTACTTATCTATTTGATGCTTATATTCGTCTGATGCTCAAACGTCCCTACAAAGATAAACAACCTCAGGATACAAATACAAAATTTTGGTTAAGTTGGTTAGCACAGGTGTTAATTGAGCAGGAATCAACGGAGTTTTTGATTGAAAGAATGCAGCCAAATTTAATAAAAAATAAGTTTGACGAAATTATTTATAATTTGATTGTCTGGGGAGTTATACAAGAGCTGATGGGAGGGCTGATTGGAGTGCTATTTTGTGATCTGATTTTGGGGTTGTTTCCTAGACAATTTCAATTTAATGATCTGAATTCTTGGTTGAATATTGGGCTTTTTGGGCTGATTTTTGGACTGATTTGGGGGCTGATTTGGGGGCTGATTTCTGGGCTGTCTGTGCTGATTAATGGGCTGATTGGTAAGCAGCTAGAGGATAAATGTCAGAGGAATTCTGTAATGAATTCTAATATACCTGTTGGCATAAAAATTTCTATGGTGATTTCTGGGCTGATTTCTGTTCTGATTTCTGTTCTGATTTCTGGGCTGATTGGAGTGCTGATTCTTAGGCTGTCTGGGCTGATTTTTAGGCTGTCCGTGCTGAGTGTCAGGGAGATTGGGCTGAGTTTCGGGGCGCTTGGGCTGATTAATTGGTTGATTTCTATATTGATTTCTAGGCTAATTTCTAGGCTGATTGGAGATAAAATTGAAGCAGTTGAAACTCTAAGATTTTCTTTCAAGAAAGCTTTCATAGCGGAGAATTATAACCAGAATTTCAGGCGCAATTTTAGGCTAATTTGTAATCGGATTACTGGGCTGAGTGTCGGGCTGAGTGTCGGGCTAATTTGGTTGAGTGGGGAGTGGAATTATAGGTTTGCTTATGATCTGATTGGGTCTTTGAGTATCTTGCTGATTTGGTGGCTGATTGAAAGGCTGTATGGAGGGTTGTATGGGCTAGAAATTGAAAATAAAACTATTCCTAACGAAGGGATTTGGCAATCAGCTAAAAATTTGGTTTTTTTATCAGCATTGAATTTTTTACCGATCACAATATCAATCTTTTTGATTGAAAAAATTATATTAAATAACAGGAGTGGGAATCAAGTCTTAAATAACAGTAGTTGGAATCAAGTCTTAATTTATAGCTTACTATCAGGATTATCTTTTGGATTATTGGTGGGGATATCTAAAAGTGGAATACCTGTTATCAAACATTTTATTTTACGTATAATTCTTTGGTCTAGCGGCTATATCCCCTGGAACTACGCCCGCTTCCTTGACTACTGCACCGAGCGATTATTCCTCCAACGTGTTGGTGGGGGCTACCGTTTCATTCATAAATTACTGCAAGAGCATTTCGCCGAAATGGAGTTCAGGCGAAATTCGGAAAATACAACCAAGTTAAGCAGGTAAGATCATAATCAAAACGTGTCAACAAGTATCAGCAGATAACTCCAAGCTGGGCGAACATTATTAAAAATCTAATAGATAAAACAGCTTTGAGGTGTGAAGACTGCGACGCTTTCCCAAATTTGGGAAAAATCGTCCTGCGCTACTCTCTATAACGCCGGATTTTTTTATTGGGGCTTACGCCTTTTCCCAGATCGCAACGAAGGGAATTGATGAACAATTCTTCGGTATGAAGACCAGCCCATTTTCCTGATCTAGCACCAAAAATAGCATATTGTGCATTAAATAATTAATTAATATCCAGTTTAAAGAATTAATGCCCATTCCCAATTTGGGAATGCTCAATCAGATTCCGACATTTATGAAAATTCATATAAATTTTGCGCGTATCTTGTCTTTACCCCAAGAAAGCCGTAAGCGATCGCAAGAATGAAGTCACAAATCCCACGCCCGGATAAGAAAACATTTTAAAATCTTCTGCCAACTGAGCCAACTGCCTTAAAGTGCGTAACCTTTCATCATCACCAAAATCTGACAAGAACCTTAATGTGGTTTCAAAATCGCCTTGTTTGCAGTTTGATCGCTGGATGTTTGCAGTTCGCTACAGGTAGGTCTTAGGTAATTCTACTAAATCTTTAACATACATTTATAATTATATCATTTTCTACACCGTATAATCAACTACAAAATTAACTGTAAACAGCAATAATTTCATACTGTTGTTCTACCAAATAAGGAGTGACCTTTGTGGCATCTGCGACAAGCCAATTATTAAAATCTTCCAGTAAATATCTGCCTGCAATTGCCACTCAACTAGTAATTGCAGTTTCCCTCGCTATTGTGCCACTACAAGCAAAAGCTGCAACATTTTTAGTAACTGATCGTGCAGCTTTGGGAGCTAACGATCAAGTTGATTGGTCGAGTGTAAGTCCTCCTTTTGCACCTTTACCTAACGACTTTCGAGCAACATCCCAAGGAGGTTTAGGATTGAGTGTCAATATACCTCCAGTTAATCCGGAGAACCCTTTGATTTCTGCACCATTTGTTTTCCAAACATCTTCTACTGGTATTCGGACTAATTTTGCTAATGGTGACTATATTCTTTTTGGAGGTATAGACGTAAGAGGTTTTGGGCCTAATCCTCCTTTTCCCACTGACGGGAACGGTGGGCCTTTTACCATTACCTTTGACCGGCCTGTTTTTGGCGCTGGTACTCAAATTGCTACAGATGATGTTTTTGGATTCGATACATTTGTCTCAGCTTTTGATAGTAATAATAACTTGTTGGGTACTTTCTCGACTCCAGGAACTTCATCACTGGCATTAGATAATTCAGCAGCGTTTATTGGGGTTCGTAGTGATACTGCAAATATTTCAAGTCTGGTTTTTAGTACTTCTGACCCACAACGTGGTTTAGCCATCAATAGGTTAAGCGTTATTGCTGTTCCCGAAGCAAATTCAACTTTGGGTATCTTAGTTTTTGGTGCTTCTGGTGCTGTTTTGAAACTACGCCGACGTAAATGAAAAAGAGGAGTAAGGGGTAAGGAGTAAAGGTAAAGGGATTGAATGCCTTTTCCCTTGGATCTAACCCCAGCGATCGCTTTTCCCGTTTCGGGAAAAATGGTACCTGGCTATTCTCCATTATTAGGTTTTTTTTATTGGGGCGATCGCTTTTCAAAAGAGCAGAACTAATGATATCAATCATGATATCAATGCCCCCTACCAAGATATCTATGAATGCGGGGCTTTTGTTTGGCTAAATTTAGCGCAACAAGAACACTTCACTACCTGTAGTGCTAAAAATTAGCCAAAGTCGCCACTATAAGGAGTAACCCCCAAGCGAATGGCACTAAGTTAAAAGGATTGCAGAGGGGCAGGGGTGCAGAGGGGAATTTCTATCTCTTCTGTTCGTATCGGCCGTTACCGATTCCCAGTCTGGGAATTTATCGCTGCATCCATCAAGAGCGCGAAAGTTGCGATCGCCACAAAACTTGTATCCCAATGAGGCTATTCTTCCTGTGTTCTAAGTAACCTCCAAGACGTGGAATTGCTCTAATTGCCCAGTCAACGGTAAGCTGTATCTGCTTTTTTTGTTTGGGTGGAGTACTAGCAAGTAGTACATCCATTTGTATTTTTGTTAACACTAATTCTGCCGAACTATCCGGTGAATTCCCATGTAAATAAGTCATTTGTAGTAATTGTGCGGCAACCACTGTTAAAAAACCTAACTGTAATTCGTTAGCTGAACGCTACCAATTACAAAATCACGTAGCAGAAATGGCAGCGTTACACGAGTTAAAAGGATGACAATTGCCCACAACAGGCAGTTAAGCGATCGCGCTTGGCTTAACCAAAGTGTTATTCTCCCGAACTTAACTCAGGTTGGTTCAAAATCGCATCTAGCAATGCAGTCGGTAAGCTGCTAGTTACCATGTATTTCCACTGAATGCTTAATTAGAGAAAAACTTTTGTAAGGATTCAGGTTTTATAATTAAAGATAAAGGGCTTAGAGCATTAAACATAAATGAGGTTAAAGGCTGTGAAAAAAATAGTTTTTGCTGCAATATTTAGCTTAATCGCTGGCTCAACATCTTTACTTTTTCCCCAAGCCGCTAAAGCTGATAGGGTTGTTTACTGTCATCCTGTTATTGATAATAGAGTACTCAATGAATCGGCGGCTGACCACCCCTATGCTTATGCAAATGGTTTTCGAGAAGGAGAACAAAGCGCTCGGAATAGAGTTGCTTATAAACCTCGGACTGCCGGAGGTGAATTCGCTCGTGGTTTTCACGATGGTTATTTGAATCTACCTTATGCTGGGCAAGAGAATGTTGTACCTAGAACAATTGTGCAACACACTACTACTGTTTGTAATGATGATGGTTATGACACCGTAGCGCCTTCTCCAGTTTACATCTACAACCCTTATCCCATTTATGTGTCGCCCTATCCTACTTATGGCATCAACTTCGGATTTGGAAGAGGGTTCCACTTTGGATTTGGCGGAGGGTTCCACGGATGGGGCCACCATCGAAGATGGTAGGGTTAGGGAATTTTGTCAAAGAAAGTTTCTAGGCTGGAGGATATTTTGTATTCACCTTCAAAAGTGACGAGAGAAAATTCGAGAGTATATCTCAAATCAGAAAAAAAAGATATTCAGATAGACCAGATGAAAGTATTTTTTGCTTTTCTGGTGGATAACCATATTTTAGGTCTTGTTTTTTGCGTTTGGTATTTTGTCGTGGAACTAAGTGATGGACAGTTAAAGATTCCATCTCCCTTTGGCAAAGTTGGTATTATTTGTGTTGATTATTTGACAATGCAAGCTTCTGCTGTATTTGATAACTTAATGAAAATTTGTCTAAATTAGACACAAATAGAAGTTGATTGAACGAAAATTCCTAACTTTAAATTCGGTTGTTTTTGTTTGTACCTGGTATAATAAACCTTAAACACATCAAGCGATGGACTATCATACCTATGATAAGGTGTATTGAGATAGTTCAGCAGTGAATGAAAAGTGATGCAATCGGGCAGGTAAAAGTCAAGCTGTCAGAGCCTAATTTCTTTTCAGAACTGTCCGATTAAGTGCATTCATTGCTCAGTTTAATCAATTTTCATGAAGCCCATCGATTCTTCTATACCTTTATACTTTGATTTAGAAACAGCAATTAATGTAATCGATTGGCTAGTTCTTGTGAAAACAGGTAAGCATTTAAGCACCTTGCAGCTAGCAATCATCCAGGGAGTCTGGATTGGAAGAACCTATGAAGATATCTCTGCGGCTACTTGCTGGTCTGAGCCTCATGTCAAAGCGATTGGGGCTGCCTTATGGGAACTGATGTCTGAGACACTTAATGAACGGGTGAGCAAGAAAAACTTTCGCTCTGTTATTGAGCGTCGCTACAAAGATTTGTCTTGTCTGAAATCAGTTCAATTCTCTGCTTTGTTTGATGGTGTAACATCTGAATCACTGCCGTTAGAATTTCCCGATGGGCCTGTCAAACTTACCTCAGTTTTATATTGCGATCGCCCGCCGATTGAATCTTGCTGTTATGAAGCGATCGCTCAACCCGGATCGTTGCTGCGTATCCGGGCACCCAAGCAGATGGGTAAAACTTCTTTGCTCTACCGCATCTTGAACCGCGCACAACAACAAGAATATTCGACTATTTTGCTGAATCTGCAACTAGTAGATAGTGCCATTCTGCAAGACCTCGATCGCTTTCTGCAATGGTTTTGTGCCAGAGTTACCCATACGCTGAAACTTCCTTTGCAGTTAGCCGAATATTGGGACGACATATTTGGCAGCAAAACCAGTTGTAAAGACTACTTTGAAAATTACCTGCTACCGCAATGTCAGCAACCACTGGTGCTAGCATTGGATGAAGTCGATACCCTATTTGCCTATCCAGCAACCGCCGATGGCTTTTTTACCCTGCTGCGAGCCTGGTATGAAGATGCCAAGAACAGCGAACTGTGGCAAACCCTGCGGCTGATTCTGGTGCATTCTACGGAATCCTATGTTCCCCTTCATATCAACCAATCACCGTTTAATGTCGGCATTCCTATCGAACTGCCAGAGTTTAATAGCACTCAGGTGAAAACTCTAGCTGATTGGCATCAGCTCAACTGGACAAACGCCGAGGTCAAACAACTGATGTTTCAGGTAGGAGGACACCCTTATCTAGTGCGGTTGGCACTTTATCATATCGTTCGCACGCGCATAAGCTTAGACGAACTGTTGGACTCAGCCCTCACTACCAGCAGTCCATTTTACCATCATTTGCAACGCCAGTTATCTACCTTGGAACAGCAACCCTCCTTAGTCACTGCCCTCAAAGCCATAATGAAAGCACAGGAGCGAGTTCGCCTCAACTCATTAGAACTGTTTCATTTAAATCGTATGGGGTTGATTGAGGTACACTCAGGGCAGGTGAAAATCCGGTGTGAGTTGTATCGTCGGTGTTTAGTTAATTGCGGTGATGGTATCTAGTAGTTCGCCAAGCGAACGCAAGCGGGGTAAAGGGGCAGGGGGAAGGTGGGGCCCCCTTTGGGGATAAGGGGCAGGGGGAAAGGGTTTAAATCCCTTACCCTTTACCCTTTCCCCTTTTCCCTTTCCCCTTTCCCCTTCCCTCACAAGCGCATTTTTGGGTTGGCAAACTACCAGTCGAGGAGGCGAGTAACTTAGTGTCCAGTCCATCTGTTTATCAATATCAAGCAGGTGGTAGCCTTCCTGTGACTGCGCCCAGCTATGTAAAACGACAAGCGGATGATGAGTTATATCAGGCATTGCTAAAGGGAGAGTTTTGCTATGTCCTGAATGCGAGACAGATGGGGAAATCTAGCCTGCGTGTCCGGATTATGGATCGTCTGCAAGCTGAAGGGATGCGAACGGGTACAATCGACATGACTACCATTGGTAGCCAACAAATGACATCCGAACAGTGGTATGCCTCAGTCTTACAAAGTATTGTCAGCAGTTTTCGACTGAAGGTAAATTTGCGAACCTGGTGGCGAGAGCGATCGCATCTCTCCCCTGTAAAACGCTTTGATGATTTTTTCTCAGCAGTTTTACTGACTGAGATTCAGCAACCTGTAGTCATTTTTATCGATGAAATTGATAGCGTCCTGGGGTTAGACTTTCCCATTGATGACTTTTTTGCCTTGATTCGCGCCTGTTATAACAAGCGGGTGGAAGAACCGATTTACCAACGGCTCGCTTTTACGCTATTGGGTGTAGCCACGCCCAGCGATTTAATTGCAGACAAAAGCCGGACACCATTTAATATCGGTCAGGCAATTGATTTACAAGGATTTCGCTTGTCTGAAGCCTTACCCTTGCTTCCCGGTTTGCAAGAAACAGTCAACCAACCGGAAATTATGCTGCGTCACATCATAGAGTGGACAAATGGACAACCCTTTTTAACTCAAAAGCTTTGCCAATTGGTGCTGAATGCTTGGCAGGATGGTACGATCGCTATTCCTAGTGGAGAGGAAGCCAGTTGGCTAGAAAACCTAGTGCGATCGCGCTTAATCGACTACTGGGAACTCCAAGATGAGCCAGAACATTTGCGAACTATCGCTCATCGCCTACTCTATGACGAACAGCGTGCAGGACGATTATTAGGGTTGTATCAACAGATTTTAGATGTACGCAGTTTCCCTGTTCCTATCGATAATAGCCCCGAACAAACGGAGTTACTACTATCCGGCTTAGTCGTCAAAGAGCAAGGCTACTTGCGAGTTCGCAACCAGATATATGCAGAGGTATTTAACGCAGTCTGGGTTGAACAGCAATTAACAAATCTGCGTCCTTATGCAGTTAATTTAAAAGCATGGCTGAGTTCCGAACGATTAGATGAATCGCGCCTGCTGCAAGGACAAGCTTTAAGAGATGCCGAGGTTTGGGCTGAGGGCAAACAAATTGGCGATCGCGATTATCAGTTTTTAGCTGCTTCCCATGCCTTAGAAAAACGGGAACAACAGCAAGCCCTAGAAGCCGCCCGTACCAGGGAAGTCGAAGCTCGTTTAGTGCAAGAGAAAAAAACGGCTCGACTGCAACGATACTTCTTAGGGATAATCAGTTTGGCACTCATCGCGGTATTAGGCTTAGGGTTAACGGCTTTCTGGCAATATCGCACTGCAAAAGTAAGTGAAATTCAAGCCCTCTCCCGGAGTTCTGAAGCCTTATTTGCCTCCGATCGACGCTTAGATGCTTTAATAGAAGCACTACGAGCAAAACAGCAATTGCGGCGGTTAAGCCACGTTAATGCTACCACGATCGCCCAAGTAGAAGAAGTTCTGCGGCAAGCAGTATATGGGGCAGTGGAATTTAACCGCTTGGTTGGGCATCAGGAGTACGTGTACAGTGTGGTTTTTAGTCCAGATGGGCAACAAATTGCCACAGGTAGCCGCGACAAAACCATCAAACTTTGGGCGAGGGATGGCAGATTATTGAAGACTTTAAATACCAGTGATTGGGTTTTTGATGTGGTTTTCAGTCCTAACGGTCAATTTTTGGCTGCATCAACTCAAGCAGGAGAAGTGAAACTCTGGAGACGGGACGGACGGCTGCTTTGGACTTGGAAACAGCAACCCGATTCACACAAGCAGATTCTCTTATTCAAGCTCATCTTTAGCCCCGATGGTCAGTCAATTGCGGTGACAAGTGACGATCGCACCATCAAAATCTTGAATCTAAACGGTCGCTTGGTTCGCAGCCTCAAAGGGCATCAGGATGCGATCTGGAGTCTGGATTGGAGTCAGGATGGACAGACAATTGCTTCTGCTAGCGAAGATCGCACCGTCAAGCTTTGGAGTAGCGATGGCAGCTTAATCAAAACGTTAGTAGGGCATCAGGGAGCAGTCTATGTGGTGAAATGGAGCCAGGATGGTCAACTGCTAGCATCTGGAGATATGCAAGGAGTGATGAAACTCTGGCATCGAGACGGTCGCCTAATGCAGACTTTGGCGGCACATAGTACTGACATTTTTGGCATTAGCTTTAGTCCAGATGGACAACTGCTCGTTTCTGCAAGTGCCGATCAAACAGTAAAGGTGTGGCGGCAGGATGGTACATTATTATTAACACTGAAACAGGGAGATGCTGCTTGGAGAGTGGCGTTTACCCCAGATGGGAAGCAGTTTGCCTCTTCTGGCTCTAATAATTTAGTTAAGCTTTGGCAATTGCAAAACCCAGCGCTAACCCGTCTTTTGGGACATCAGGCCCAGGTTTTGCAGGTGGCGTTCAGCCCCGATAGCGATCGCATTGCCTCAGCCAGTTGGGATCGAACAGTGAAACTCTGGACGCGGGATGGTCGCCTACTCACTACCTTTCGAGGACATAACGCGATCGCCAATGGAGTTGCTTTTCATCCCGATGGTCAGCGTCTGGCATCCAGCGATGGCAATGGCATTATTCACCTCTGGCAAGCCAATGGTCAACAGTTAAAGACATTTTCCCTCCTTCAGCCAACTGGAACCATCGAGCCAAACCAAAACGAGCAGCCATCAGCTGAAGCTAGTACCGTTGACTTTAGTCCAGATGGTCAACTATTGGCAGCCAGCAACACAACACAAAATATAGCTCGGATTTGGAAGTTAGACGGTAGCCTAGTTAGTACCCTAACCGGACATCAAAATAGTATCAGCCACATCCGCTTTAGTCCAGATGGACGGCAGATTGCCACCAGCAGTTATGATGGCACTATTAAACTCTGGCATTTGGATGGCAGTTTGATTCGCACTTTTACAGGGCATAAAGCGGAAGTACAGGATCTCGCCTTTAGCCCAGATGGTAAACTCATTGTCTCAGGAAGCCACGATCGCACCGTTAAACTCTGGACAGTGGAGGGGAAACTACTTCGCACCTTTAGCGGACATAGCAGCAAAGTCTACGCGATTGCTTTCAGTCCCGATGGTAAAACCATAGCATCCGGGAGCCGCGATCGTACTATTAAGCTTTGGAAACCAGACGGCACATTGTTAGCAACCTTCAAAGCTCATCAAGATGTTGTGTTTGGGTTAGCCTTTAGCCAAGATGGGCGGTGGCTAACATCTGGCAGTTGGGATAAGAGTGCGATTATCTGGAATTTGCAACAAGCAATTGATATCAATCGAGTAGAACAGATTGGTTGCGATTGGGTGCGAGATTATTTACGAACCAATCCAGAGGCAAAACAAGATGCGGCTTTGTGCAAAAAGTAAAAAAAGAACAGGTAGGAATGGCACTAAGATAAAGCAGCTATGCTGAAGGAAAGAAGGTTTGAGCCTATTGAACTGACAAGTAATGAGTTATTACCAGGAGGACAAAATGAACGCATCCATAATCGACGAAGTAACTGAGCAGTTAAAAGCTATGCCGCAGCACTTACAACTGCGGGTACTAGAGTTTGCCCGATCGCTGGTAAAATCTGAAGTTCGAGGTACTCCAGGGCAAAAATTACTGCGGTTTACAGGTTCAATACCACCTGAAGATATCCAGTTAATGCGTGCAGCAATTGAGCAAGACTGCGAACAGGTAGACATCAATGAATGTGGTAGATACTTGCTAGATACCAACATTATCATTGCTCTCTTTGCAGATGAAGCAGTTATCAAAAACAACCTTGGTCAAGCCAACGAAGTTTTTATTCCAAGTATTGCAATTGGCGAGTTGTGTTACGGCGCAGAAAATCAGGGCGAGTCCAAGCGAATTTGGCAAGAGTAGATGAGTTGCTTACCAACAGGCTTTTAGTCGTTATCTTTTAAAAGATACGAAAGTTTATGCAGCTAGCTCTGGTTTTCAACTTTTGTTTGTAGCTAAATAGCCGATCCGTTAAGAATTTCCTAATGGATAAAATGCCATAGGTGAAATCAAGAAACGTTTAGACAAGTTTTGAATTTGTCCAATTGTCAATTCTTGCTGACCACTGAGAATTGAATTCAACTTTTCTTCAGTACCGAAAATATCTATAATTTGTTGAGATTGGACGTAACGCTCCTTCAAAATTACTCGTAATAAATCAACTCCATAAATGTCAGGGATTAGATTGCGTGTATTGTTGCGTTGAGAAAAAAGTTTCAATCCCTCTTTTACAAGAAAAAGCAAAACCTTAAACCCTAGTAGTTTGGCAGCTTCAATTAAAAAGTCGTCCAACATTATGTTAGTCTCCTGTATGGCGAATAGAAAATTACCAGGAGAACTATAATTTATTCTCCTGGTTTTAATTGCTTTATCTTGGAAAGAATGCAGAAGGCGATACTTTGAAATAATCAGCCAATTTCCGAATATGTTCCACTGTCAGATTTCTTTGACCACTCAAGACCTCTGAAACAATTGATTCCGTCTTAAAAATACTAACTAGCTCTTTCTGACGCAATCCTTTTTGCTTCATGAGTACCTTCAGTAAATCTATCCCGTGAATATCCGTAATTGATTCTTCTTTCCTGTCATATTCGTCCAATAGGACGCTTAAAGTATCAATGTAGCTTAGTTGCTCTTGATTTAAACAACCTCCTGTACGATCTAAAATGGAATTAATTCTGTTTTGAGCAGCTACGGCCGAGGCTTTTGATCTTATCGGAATAAGAGGGTATTCTTTGACTAAATCAAGATAGTTTTCTGAAATAGTCTCATGTGTTTTGTCCATCATAATCCGCATTCTCAATAATGTTGCGGATAAATACACGCTGGAGCTTGAATATAATACAGGTTTGAATGGTATAACGACCGCATCCAATTGTAAAAAGAGCTTTGCTTTCACTACCCTCAAGAGGATAGAAAAATTTTTGACGCATTTGTTGAAATGTAAACCATTCTCCTGTTTTTACAAGTTTGCACCAGGCAGCTATATGTTGTTTGGATTCGGGGTGTTTGTTCTGAAAGTCTTCGAGTTTGTTAATTCCAGTAAGTTCCATTTCATTACTCCATGTACAGGACTTTATAAGAAATCCTTCCAAGGAGCATTTAAGACACTCATTACATCGCAAACAAGAGCATCGCGAGTCTTAGCAGACCATTCGCAATGCCCCATACATAAAGATTCAAGTAAATCTTTATGTGATACGACATTACGAACGGCTTTAATGCTAGCCTCTTTATCGATTTCTCTGTGTAGCTATATGTGAGTACTTAATGTTTGTCATACACACTTGTAACCCTTTCTATACAGAAGGAGGTGGCGCACGATTTTCCATCAAATATCCTCATGAAATCGGTTTGTTTAACGATTTAGCATTTAGAGTTAGTACATTTACTCCTTAATTGATCTTGTTCACATAATATCTTCGCCGATTGCGAACTTTTTTGTCAAGTACCTAATTAAAAAAGAGATCAACTCCTGCCAGATACTTCAGATCAATGCTTCATACCATGTACTTTTTGTAACCGTGTAGCGAAAATCTTATTTCCTCAAGACCTCTATATTGTCTGAATCTCTATGGAACTCTGTATCTCTGCGTGGAACTTCATGACAGACTCTCTAGCATTACGCCCATCTCTTCCGAAGCGGGAATTATGCCATTTGTTGGTTCGTGGAAATTTCCCAATACCACAAAAGTGGTATATTTAGCGAATAAGTAATGATTTGTAATATTTTTTACTGGGTTGCTGCTGCCTTTAGCGGCGATTCAGATGCTTGTGTCAAGAATCTAATGCTATCAGACAACTCTGGGAATTCGATCCTCAATTCTTAAGTTAAACAGATAGCCATCGCCGATGCACTTTTGTCAATGAGATCCCACTTTAAAATAGGCAGATTAATACTAAATCATACTTTTTAGTTGCCAGCCATCGAAAAAGTAGGCAACAAAATGAAAAATATCATACTTACAAATTAAGCATCAATACTTTTTGCTATAGATTAGTCTGACGTTTTTCTATATATTTAGTAGAACTTACGTAATTCTCCTGATAGATCCATGCCAAACATATACTAACCATCTAACTGCTGGTTTTCAGTCGTTGCCTTTGTTAACAATGCCCTGCTGCCCCTGCCAAAAAAGCTGTGTGTTTGCTCAACTCAACAGGCTATGAACTTAACTAGATTAGCCTGGGATTTGGAGACTAAAGCAATGTTTTAGTACTAGCAAATAATTCCGTGAAAATTATTAAACATACAAGATTACTTAGTCATCTTTCTTAAGAATTATTTCTTAAGAAATGAGGGTTCTTATCGATAAACCCTAGTACCAGTCAATAAAAGCTTTCGCGCTCATTAATATAGTGAAGCCTAATACATCAGTGTCAATGCCAAGAAACACAGCAATAGATACTCGTGCATCGTCTTGGCTAATTTTAGCTTGCTGAGGAAAAATCATTATGTCTTCTATATCTATTAAACTCGCTACAGTATTTGACCTTTTAGCTGATTTTGCTAACTCGAAAAATTTCTGGCAAGACTTTAATATTATTTTTGGCAGCCAATACAATTTCGCTCTTGCCGAAAATTTAAGGAACAGATGGCAAAACCGCGACTTTAGCCAACTACCGCCCATCGAAGTCTTGAACAGTGGTATGGATGGAATCGCTGGAGCCTATGCCAGTTCTAACAATACCATTTATCTATCCCAATCCTTTTTAGACACAGCTTCCTCGCCTGAAATTGTGGCTGTGCTTCTGGAAGAAATTGGCCACAGCATTGACGCTCAAATTAACACCAAAGACAGCAAAGGGGATGAAGGCGAATTATTTTCCGACCTAGTGCGCGGTGTCTCCCTTACTAAGGAGCAAATTCAAGCTATTCAAACTGAAAATGACTCTGCCACAATTACCGTACAAGGTCAGCCTGTATCTGTGGAGACTGCTGTTTCGCTTGGTGTTGGCATCCGTAACTTTGTGGCACAAACAGGCAATGCTAATCCCCTGGGTACGGTTGATGTGGGTAACTTTAGTAAACCCATCTTCGCCGATATCAATGGTGATGGTCGCTTGGATGTAATTGTCGGCAAGAGTGACGGAACCATCGCTTCATTCCAAAACTATCCAAGTGGTACTGGGTTTGCCTATGCCGAACAAGGAGCCACTAGCAGAAATATAACTACATTTGTCCCAGTCCAAAACACAGGCTTAACCTTTCCTCTAGTTATTACTGTGAATGCTAATCCCTTTAACGGTATCGATGTGGGAGATTTAAGCAGTCCCGCCCTAGTCGATATTGACGGAGATAGCGACCTAGACTTGATTGCAGGTTCGGCAGATGGCACACTTAAATACTACAAAAATACAGGCAGTACTACCAGCCCGATCTATACAGCCCAAACCGGAACAGCTAACCCCTTTAACGGCATTGATGTCGGTCTTTTAAGCAGCCCTGCCTTTGCCGACCTCGATGGTGATGGCGATCGCGACTTAGTTGTGGGCGACTGGGAAGGCAACCTCAAATACTACAAAAATACAGGTAGTACCACCAACCCGATCTATGCAGCCCAAACAGGGACAGCCAACCCCTTCAATAGTGCGGCTGTGGGTGCAACGGCTGTTCCCACGTTATTTGATGTAGATGGCGATGGCGACCTCGATTTACTTGTGGGAGAAAGAAATGGCAGTTTTACTTACTACAAAAATACAGGAAGTTCCACAAATCCCATCTTTACGCGCCAAAGCGATAGTCTTTTCTATGGAATTAATGGCGGAACTTATATCAGTCCAGCTTTAGTAGACTTGAATGGAGATGGTGTTGTAGATGCGATCGCCGGAAGCAGTGATGGCACTCTCAAGTATTTTGTCAACGCTCTCGTTGTTCCAACTGCCGACCAAACCGTTAGCTTCAATGGAACCGAACTCAATATTGCTTTAAATAAAAGCCGTCAAGCAACAACACCCACTACCGTTAGTCCTTCCCCGGAAATAGTTCTAGACTCTACAGGTAATCTGAGTGTCCCTAACACAAATACTAACCCTAACTTTGTCATTAATATTATACCGATCAATTTGAATGACGTGAAGTTAGTGGTTACTCAAGGCACCATTAACACTACAGGCATCATTAACAATGACGATTCTATTGTTAATAAAGACAATTCTATTGTTAATGATGATAACTTTGGTATTCGGAATTTTTACCCAAACAGTTTTTCTTTTTCATTAGAGCTTATCTATAAACAGGGTAACTCTAATCAAGGTTACACCAACGAGTATCGAGACTTTAAAGCTCTGGCGGCACAAGCAAAAAATATAGCTTCGTCTAATGATTTGACCACAGTCCGCTCTACCTTTTTCGGTTTATTATTGCAGGCTATTAACAAACCTGAAGCAGAACAAACTGATACAGAAAAAGGTGCGTTATCTTTCCTGGCAAAACTAATTCGGTTCAATCGCATTCAAGAAAAGAACCTAGCTCTAAATCGATATAATTATTGGGAGCAAAACCCTGATTATCAAACCCCCCAAGGTTTTGGCTTTGCGAACTATTACAACCCCCCGCGTCCAAATGCAGGCTCTATTTTCAGTCTGCCCAACCCCCCTGATGTTCGTCGGGATGCCAAGGCAGATTATTACCGAGATTTGTTGATTACTCCTGCGGGTCAAGTTGCTTCAGAAACAACAACTAAAGGTCTTGCCCGCTACCAACAAAATTTATTTGATGCTTCCACAGCTTTTCAATCTTTACAAGCATCGGGAGCAAGTGCTGGGCAAGTGGCTGCAACAATCGTAGGAGCTGGGCTGGCAACGGGTTTAACTACAGTCGCAGCAGCATCTGGTGTAACGACCGCGATAGTGGCAACAACAGTGGTTGCTGAAGCAAGTGTTCTCACAGTAATACCATTTGTATCTAAACTTGTAACCGCAACAACACAAATATTGACACTTGCCGCTATTGAGGCTAGTTCTGGGACTGCTGTTGCAAGTGTTGGGACAAATACTCTAGCAATAGCAGGGAGTACGATCGGTCAAGCTTTTAGTACAATTGCCTTGTATGGTGGGTCTGTTTTGGCCGTTGTTGGCGCAGCAGCAGTAGGGGCAGGCTATGGCGTGCTACTCTTTGGCTCCAAAGAGTTTGGTGTGGAAGGAGTAGCTAATGTCAAGAATAATTTAACCAATGAATTGAATGCAGCCAGAAATTCTTCTCCCCCAAACCTAAAAACCCTCCTCCAAAGCCAAGAGGGAGGGAATGAAATATATACCGCCCTCCTCCAAGCAACGCTGCAAAAGTCAGGAACTTATCTTAATAGTGGGAACAATACCTATGAAGGAACCACTGGCAATGACCAAGTTTATGGCTTAGGTGGAAACGATATCCTCAACGGGAGTGACGGAGACGATTTCCTCGATGGCGGTCAGGGTAATAACACCCTCTCTGGCGGAGCAGGGAACGATGTTTTAGATGCAGGAGATGGCAACGATATTCTTGACGGCGGTAATGGCAACGATGTGATTCAAGGCTGGAAAGGCAATGATACCCTTGGAGGAGGGAATGGAGATGATATCCTTGATGGCGAGGAGGGCGATGACAGTCTCACGGGCGGTTTAGGAAACGATGTTCTCAAAGGGGGAGCCGGAAATGATACGGCTACCTATAGCGGTAATTACACAGATTATAGAATCCATAAGTTATTAAGCGGACTGATTGAGATTAAGGATACCGTTACGAGTAACGGTGATGATGGCACAGATACTATCCAAGGAATTGAAAGGCTACAGTTTGCAAACGGTATCTTTCAGGTGAAAAACCTGGGCTTCCCTACCTTTGCCTTGCTGACTGATAACTTTACAGCCACAGGGAATCCTAATACCAGCAATCTCAATTACAACCTACCGGTGCGGCAAACTGGCCCCCAAGAAACAAAAAACTGGGTTGGCAGAGTTAACGCCCAGGTTGGAAACACTGGTACTGCTGCTATTGATTCAGGTAACTATCTACTGGTAGCTGACAGTGGGAATGCTGCTCTAGACTATAACTTAAATGATGCAACGTCTCGTGGCGGGCTAAAAATCAGCTTTGATATGGCCCCGAATGCCACAGGTGCAGATTCAGCTGTTTGGGGCAGTTTTAGCTTGGGGTTATCTGCAACTAACAAAACTGCCTACATTACAGACAATGTACCCCACTTTGGCATTCTCTTGCGTGGGAATGGCGGGATTCAAGCCTTTGATGGCAACGTCGATATCACCAGTGCCAATCTTGTAGCAAATACTACTAATAAATGGGGTAGCAGTGGCAATGATGCAACTCTGCAAGCGTTTAATGTCGTACTCACAGACCCCACTGACAATAATCCTTTTGATGGTGTTGGTCAAACCAATGTCGATGTTTATGCCAATGGCTCTCTTGTCTACAGCTATGTGAAGGGTAATGGGGGCTATCGGGACAACTATATCAATTTTGGAAGTAACAGTCGGACAGGGATCGATAACCTGGCAATTGAAAACCTCAACCTCAGTAATACGGCTGTCAATCTTTTATCTGACAGTTTTACAACGATCGCCAACCCCAACACTTCTAACTTGAATTATGAGATAGCTACGCGACAAACAGGCACATTGAAAACTACAAACTGGGTTGGTAGTGGTAATGCTCAAGTTGGTAACAACACGGCGGGGATTGATTCAGGGAAGTTTCTTCTCGTCGCCGATCGCGGAACGGCTGCTCTCGATCGCAATTTCAATAGCACGATCTCCAAGGGGGGATTGAAAATCAATTTTAGTCTAGCCCCGAATCCCACAAATAATGCAGACCAAAGTGTTTGGGGTAGTTTCAGTCTCGGTCTATCGGCTACCAATAAGAATGTGATCGTCAATGCAAATGTGTCGCACTTTGGCATTCTCTTCCGTGGGAATGGGGGGATTCAAGCCTTTGATGGCAGCACCGATATCACCAGTGCCAATCTCGTCGCTAACCCCAACAACCAATGGGGCGGCACAGGTAACGATCCAACTTTGTACCCCTTCTCGGTAGTACTCACTGACCGCACAGATAACAATCCTTTCAATGGCGTTGGTGAGACGAAAATCGATGTCTTTGCCTCTGGCTCGCTGATCTATAGCTATATCAAAGGAAATGGCGGTTATAGCCATAACTACCTGAATTTCGGGAGTCTCTGGCGATCGGGGGTAGATAATGTCAACATTCAACAACTCAACCTCGGCACAGGCGTTATTAACTTTGCTGAAAATAGCACTGGAACAGTTTTTGCTGCGGCGGCGAGAGATCCAGAGGGGTCTGCCATTACCTATAGCCTTGCTCCTGGGTTTGATAGTAATTTATTCAACATCAATAGCACTACGGGAGCTGTTACCTTTAAAAATGCTCCTAACTATGAAGCGCCTCAAGACCTCGATCGCGATAACGTTTACGACCTGATCGTTACCGCCAGCGATGGCGTATTGCAAACGGATAAAACCTATAGTGTTAGCGTTACCAATGTTAATAATGAAGCACCGAAGGACATCTCTTTAAGTTCGACGGCGATCGTTGAAAAATCTCCAGTTGGTACATTAGTCGGAACCTTAAGCAGCACTGACGAAGATTTGGGCGATACCTTCACCTATGCCCTTGTCAGTGGTACAGGCTCAAGCGATAATGCAGCTTTTACTATCAGTGGCAATCAACTTAAAATCAACACCTCCGCCACCAACGCGATCGCAAAACCCAGCTACAGCATTCGCGTCCAAACTACGGATAAAAATGGCTTAAGCTATCAAAAAGCCCTCACCATTAACGTTACCGACTTAAATGAAACCCCGACAAACATTTTCCTGAATACGAGTGGCATTAATGAAAATATTCCTGCCGGTGGGATTATTGGCACTTTAAACACTACCGACCCCGATCTCAACAATACTTTTACTTACTCCCTTGTCGGTGGCACTGGTGCAACTGATAATTCCTTGTTTACAATTAGTGGCAATCAACTGAGATTCAACGCCTCTGCCAACTTTGAAGCTAAATCAAGTTACAGCATTCGGGTTAAAACCATCGACCAAGGTGGATTGTCTTTAGAAAAAGCTTTAACGCTTAACGTTCTTAACCGTAACGAAGCCCCTACCTTTGCCTTACTCACCGATAACTTCTTAGCCACGGGCAATCCCTCCATTAATGGCGTTAACTCCGATCTCAACTACAATCTTACCGGGCGCAGAGGCGGTTCTTTGTCCGCTATTAAATGGGTTGGTTCTGGAAATGCTCAAGTTGGTAATTCCACCGCTGGCATAGATTCTGGGAACTATCTGCTGACTGCTTATGGCGGAACGGCTGCCTTAGATTACAACTTCAACGGAGCAAGTTCCCAAGGCGGGCTAAAAATTAGCTTCAATTTAGCGCCAAACTCGACAAACTTACTCGACCAAACCCGATGGGCTAGTTTGAATCTGGGGTTATCTGCTGCCGATAAAAACACGCTTATCTACAATAGCGCTCCCCATTTTGGGATTGTCTTCAGTGGAGATGGTCGCATTCAAGCTTTTGATGGTACACGAGATGTAACTGGTTCCTATAGCAAATGGGGCGGAACTGGTAATGGTGCAACACTTTATCCCTTTACCCTGATTGCTACTGACCCCACGGATGGAAATCCCTTTAATGGGGTGGGACAAACAAACATTTATGTTTATGCCAACACAAGCCTCATCTACAAATATGTCAAAGGTGGCGGGGGATACACCAATAACTATCTCAACTTTGGCAGTAATGGAATTTCGGCAGTTGACGATCTTAAAATTGAGAAATTGGGGTTAGTGACCTTTGCCGAAAAAGGCACAGGCACAGTTTATACCGCTACAGCTACAGACCCAGATGCCGGAACGACTCTCAGCTATGGCTTGTCGGGAACAGATAGCAATCTGTTTAATATCAACAGTGCTACTGGGGTTGTGACGTTTAAAACACCACCCAACTATAATACCCCTGCGGACAATGGCGGCAATAACATTTATGACTTGATTGTGACTGCCTTTGATGGCGACTTAAGCGCCTCTCAAACCGTTACGGTTCTCGTTACCGATACCAACGAAGCACCAACTAATTTAGCCCTCAGCGCCCTCAGCGTTAACGAAAAAGTTCCTGCCAACACAATTGTCGGTACATTCTCCACCACCGACCCAGATCCGGGCAATCCCTTTACTTATGCCTTAGTTGCGGGAACGGGTGCAGCAGATAACAGCGCCTTTACGATTGTTGGCAATCAACTACAGATTAATACATCTCCGAATCTGGCAACCAAATCGAGTTACAACATTCGAGTTAGGACAACAGACCAAGGCGGCTTATTTTTTGAGAAAGCCTTGAATATTGGGGTGAATGAAATCAATGAAGCCCCCACAGATATTGCTCTAAGTACAACGCTAATCAATGAAACTATTGCGGCGAATACTGCGATCGCCACTTTCAGCAGTACCGATCCTGATGCCAACAATACGTTTACTTATAGCCTAGTTGAGGGTGCTGGCTCAACGGATAATGGGCTGTTTAGCATTAATGGCAACCAGTTGCAAATTAAGAATTCTCCCAGTGTTGATAATAAGTTAAATTACAGCATTAGGGTGCAAACAAAGGATGGAGGGGGTCTAACCTTTGAAAAAATCCTCTCAATTAACGTCAATAAAACGCCCACGGATTTTGCCGTTAGCACTACAACCATTGACGAAAATGTTGCAGCGAATACAGTTATTGGAACGTTTACCACAAACGATCCGAATACAAATGACAGTTTTACCTATAGCTTAGTGAATGGGGTAGGTGGGGATGATAATAGTGCCTTTACGATTACAGATAATGAACTCATCATCAGTAACACATCAAATTTAGCAACACAACCCAGTTACAGCGTGCGAGTTAGAACAACCGATCGCAATGGATTGTTCTTTGAGAAAGTCCTCAATCTGAATGTTGGCAGCGTTCCGATATCAAGTGGCGGTGCGGCCATCTTTAACTTTTTAGAAAACGGGACGGGGGCGGCTTATGTGATTCCTAATGGTGAAACTTTTACCGGCTTGGTAGGGGCTGATGCAGACTTGTTTAATGTTGACGCCAGTACAGGGATAGTCGCCTTTAAAAACATACCTGATTTTGAAGTCCCTGCTGATAGCGATGCTAACAATAGTTATAACATCACCGTGATTACGAGTAATGGGACTGCGACCAAATCTCAGGACTTGCAAATCACAATTGTAGATGTTCCAGAGGATATCTTAGTTCCAACTCCGATTAAAAATGCTGCACCGATTCTAGAAAATGCGATCGCTGACCAAACAATTACAGCAAATAAAACCTTTAGCTTTATCATTCCTGAAAGTACTTTTTCTGATGCTGACCCTGGCGATATTCTCACCTATAGTGCTACCCTCGACAATGCCAATCCTTTACCAAGCTGGTTGCAATTTAATACCAATACTCGTGCTTTTAGCGGTCAGCCCACAACTGGCGATACTGGTATTTTGAATATTAAAATTACAGCCACCGATACCCAAGGCGCTATTGCTACAGACATTTTTGCCCTGACAGTGACAACCTCTAACGTTATCAACGGTAATAATACTGATAATTCCCTTTCTGGAACTTCCAAATCAGACATTATCAATGGCTTTGGTGGCAATGATTACATAGAAGGTCTAAATGCGAATGACAGTATCGATGGTGGTGCTGGTAACGATACTCTCAGTGGCAATAATGGTGATGATAATCTAGTTGGTGGTGCTGGTAACGATATTCTCAGTGGCAATAATGGGAACGATATTCTAGTTGGTGGTGCTGGTAACGATATTCTTACTGGTGGAAATGGAAAAGATATCTTTAGTTTCTCTTCACCAATTAGTGATGGACTTGACACCATTGAAGACTTTAATTCTGCTAACGATCTGATTCGTGTTGACGCGGCGAGTTTTGGTGGCGGACTTGTAGCAGGTATTTTACAACAGACTCAGTTTGTCTTAGGTACAGCAGCGAAAGACGAGAGCGATCGCTTTATTTATAATAAATCCACTGGCGCTCTATTCTTTGATGTTGACGGTACAGGCTCTAGCACTCAAGTTCAAATTGCCAATTTTTCAACAAAACCTGTGATTGGTTTTGGAAACATTGTTGTGATTTAAGTGAAAGTTACATACTAAACTAGCTCGATTGCGTAGCATTTTCACTCTCCAACCGGAAACCGCTGCATTATCTCGTGTAGTTCCACAGCTTCTCCATCCGGCGTGTAGACGACCACCCGACAAAGGACAGCCTTGCTTTGCAGCAGCTTCCAAATGTTGGGATGTCCGTATAATTAGTTATGATTTCCAAAGTCATTGCACAGTAGTCAATGCTAGTACTACTTCTAAAGGCAATGGAGGTAATATTACCATTGATGCACGCGATCGCATTTTTATTGACGGTGTTAGCACTACAGGTTTTTCTAGCGGTCTTTTTAGTACAGTCAATCAAGACGCTGTAGGCAATGCAGGTAATATTAAGCTGACGACAACAGATTTTTTATTTTTAAATCGCGGGGGAATCAGTTCAAGCAGCTTTGGGCAAGGAAAAGCCGGAGATATTAATATTAATTCTGTGTCCACAGCACTGGATAACAAAGCATTTATTGAAGCAATAACGAACTCTGGTGATGGTGGAAATATTAATTTAACTGCTAGCGATCGCTTACTATTGCGTCGCGGTAGCGGAATTTCTACCACCGCAGGTACAGCGAAATATGGTGGTAACATCGATATCGATTCCAGATTTATCATTGCTATCCCCGAAGAAAATAGCGACATCAGTGCTAATGCTTTTTCAGGAACAACTATATTGCTAATGGGGCGAGGCAATGAAGGATTTTTTGTTATCAATAAAGGGGAGAATAAATTTAATATCCCAGTACTGGATTTGACCTTGACGAATTTGGATAGATGTTATCGGGAACTCCGTAATAACTTTACTGTTGCTATTGAATATCGAGAGCAGGGGAAAAAATTTATAACTCGTTGGGTCAGTTGGAATAGAGGCGGTATGGAAGTTCAAAAACGCGATGCACTCTATTTTATTCGAGAACCTTTTAATCAATGTCAAGTATAGACGCTTCCTCCATTGCCCTTCCGCCAATACCCAAAGTCTAACCAGTGAGCAGCTTTCGCTGTGCCCAAGGCAACGCACAGTCTCCACTCACCGACGAGTTTCTGGAGCCACTGATGTTCTTTCTTTTTGCGGTTGAGCAGGTATAGGTGAGGTTTGTTCAGCTTGGTTGGGTTCCATTGGGTTATCTCCTTTTGTGAATCATTGTGAGGTCTGATTGAGACTTGCAAGTGCAGCTGCGATTCGCCCAGATGCCTTTGGTCGTTTGTACATTCGTTCCATGTAGTCCACCAGCGTGGGGAAAGTGGCGAGTAGCTGAACTTCGTTCGCCCAATCCAGTGTATAAGCAAGCACAAAATCAGCCACTGTGACGTGTTCACCCACTACAAACTGCCGATCCAACAGATGGTTCTCTAAAACGACAGCCATACTGGTGAAGTCTTGCCGAGCCAGAGGTATTTCAGCAGGCAATCTCAACTCTTCTGGGTATATAAACGTGTGGCGAGCGATACGCCATAGCGGCTGTTCCAATTCGGTGGCAGTAAAGAGAAGCCAACGATAAAGCTGTGCTCGCAGAAGCAAGTCTGTAGGTACTAGGTTAGATTCTGGGTACTTCTCACCGAGGTACAAAGCAATGGCTACGGATTCAGTGATGATATGTTCGCCATCGATGAGCACAGGGAGCTTGCCAGTGGGATTAATGGTGAGAAAATCGGGTGTACGGTGTTCACCTGCCCGCATGTTGATGGAGATTGCTTCAAATTCCACCCCAAGTTCCTGGAGAACCCAGCGAACCCGAATTGATCGTGTGGGAGCAAATTCATAGAGTTTCATGAATCAACCTCAGTGATGTGCAAATATCTTTTATCTTCTTGCATGAATGGGTGTGCTCATGTTTCGATGAGTTCGCTTTCTTTGTGTTCCACTGGTTGTTCTGTTGCGGTTCACACTCCTGCTCCTTCCCTTTGGGCCTCAACTGGATGGCTTGCTTCGGGTTCCATGTAAATTAGTTCCCAAATGTGACCATCTAAATCTTGAAATCCATGCGCGTACATAAATCCGTGGTCTTGAGGTTCGTTGTAGGTTGTACCACCAGCAGCAACGGCTTTACGAACCAGCTGATCCACTTTTTCTCGGCTCTCAACTGATAAGCACGTCAACACTTCGGTACTTTTTGTGGCATCGCAAATCGGGTTCGGCGTGAATGTTTTAAATTTCTCATGCGTCAAAAGCATCACAAAGATGGTTTCGGACACAATCATGCAGGTGGCCGTTTCATCGGTAAATTGGGGGTTGAACTGAAAGCCAAGTTTTGTGAAAAACTCGATCGATTGCTGGAGATATTTGACGGGTAGGTTGACGAAAATTTGAGTACTCATGGTTTCTCCTGGTGTAGTTAGTTGTTGGTCTGTGGCTATTTACAAAGGACAAAGGACAAAGGACGAATGGCACGCTTGTTAAGCTGAAGGGTAGGCAGCGTAAGGATTGCAGAGGGGCAGGGGTGCAGAGGGGAATTTCTAAATATCTGAACGCAATGCCTAAAATTTCTTCTTTCTCCCCTGCTCCTTTGCTCCGGTTGTTGAGCGTAGTCGAAACACTGCACCCCTGCTGTCTCAACGATTTTCGCTTTTCAAGCGTGCCATTCGGCTCAGATGGTTTGTTCGCAGTTGATCATCCACGGTGTCCCAAACTGATCGGTCAACATACCAAAGCGCGATGACCAGAACGTTTGTGCGATCGCCATCTTCACCTTGCCGTTTTCTGCTAGAGCGTGAAAAAGCCGTTCTGCCTCAGCGATTTGGGGAACGCTAATTTGTACGTAGAAACCTTGCGGGGTTTCAAAGTATCCTGGTGGGCAGTCAGATCCCATCAGGAGGCGATCATCTAGTTCAAGGCAAGCGTGCATGATTTTGTCCTGCCATTCCGGTGAGACATTTTCGGTAGAAGGTGCTTCTTTGTGTGTCATCATCATAGTCATCTTGCCACCCAGACATTGTTCATAGAACTTGAACGCTGCCTCACAGTTGCCGTTGAACATCAGGTAAGAATTGAGTTGCATTGATTTCTCCTTTTGTAATCGATTCTGCGTTTTGATGAGCGGATCGTTCGCACATGAACATCATTTGTGCGGTTGCTGATGACCAAGCCCCGTTGGGGCGGGGTGTGGGGTGTGGGGTGTGGGGTGTAGTGAATATTTAGCCCCAACAACACTCTTGGTTACAAGCCCCGTATGAGTCAAGACGATAGCATTGGTGGGGGTTCAAGCCCCAACCAATGCAGTCTTCCCTACACCCCACACCCTACCCCCTACACCCTTCTTGTTGACGTTACTCTTGCTGCTGCGTTTCAAGTTGAGCGCGAATGCGGTCTTCCTGCTCCCTTAAGGCGGGTGTCAGGACTTCACCAAAATCCTCTGCCTCGAATATGGGACGAATCTCAATCTCGGAGTCTCCTGGCATAGGGTTAGGGCAGCGCTTTACCCAAGCAACTGCCTCTTCCATTGAGTTTACCTGCCACAGCCAGTACCCTGCCACTAGCTCCTGCGCTGGAGTGAAAGGTCCCTGGGTGACGGTGCGATCGCTTCCTGAAAAGTGAACTCGCACCCCTTTCGAGCTAGGATGCAACCCCTCAGCAGCGAGCAAGATACCTGCCTTGGCTAATTCTTCGTTGTACTGCCCCATTTCAGTTAAAAGCTGTTCGTTCGGCATGACCCCAGTTTCGGAGTCTTGGGTTGCTTTAACAAAGACCATGACTTTCATTGTGAAATCTCCTGTTGAATGGTTTTGAGTTAGATTGCGAGGGGTTGGGTGTGCTGATTAGCACAAAGCGCAACTCCGAAAGAACCGCTAATCAGCAGCGACACGTTTGAGTTGATCAATCTCGATCTTCTTCATTTGCAACATGGTAGCGGTCACTTTTTGAGAGGTTGCCGCATCGGGGTGGTTGAGTAACTCAATCAGAATGCGAGGAATAATTTGCCAGGAGACACCGTATTTGTCTTTGAGCCAGCCGCATTGCTGTGCGGTTTCATCCCCACCGGCAGACAATTTTTGCCAGTAATCGTCCACGTCCGCTTGGGTATCGCAAAAGATTTGGAAGGAAATCGCCTCATTAAATTTGAAGGTCGGACCACCGTTGAGTGCTGTGAACGGCTGACCATCAAGTTCAAAGCTGACAGTCATGACGGCTCCGGCTGGTTTTCCGTGAATTTCTTGTCCAGCGTCTCCATATCGACTGACGTGGACAATTTTGGAATTGCGAAAAATCGACGTATAAAACTGAGCGGCGGCTTCGGCTTGATCGTCAAACCATAAACAGGGAGTGATTTTGGAATTGTTTTGCATGAGGGTTCTCCTTGAGTTCAAGCGGTTAAGGACGGTCAGGGCTGTGCTGGTAGTCCCGCAACTTCGATGACAGGACGGATTTCGACGGTGCCGACTTTTGCACCTGGAATGCGGGTGGCGATCGCAATGGCTTCATCCAAATCCTGAGCATTAACGAGGAAGAATCCACCCAATTGTTCGCGGGTTTCGGCAAATGGTCCATCGGTCACGAGTGATTTGCCATCACGGACTTGGACACTGGTTGCGGTTGCAACAGGATGGAGTGGAGCCGTCGCCAGAAATTGTCCTTGAGTATGCAAGTCCTGGGCGAGTTGGGCAGATTCCTCATAGCAATGCTCCCGCTCGGTGTTGCTCATGGCGTTTTCGTCCATATAAATCAGCAGCAAATATTTCATTTGGTTGCCTCCTTTGTGATTAAGTCGAACGGGAATTGTCCAAATCGACACCTGAGTGCAAAAATTTTGTCTAGTACAATTGAACTTTATCTCCCTTTATCAGTCAGTCGAACGGCAATTGCTCAAATCGACACCTTGCCCAAAATTCTTTATCAAACAGAATTCAGGAGTCAGGAGCCAGAATTCAGAATTGAATTCTGTGCGACTGGTAGATGAATAAACGGGTTTAAAACCCCAGACGCTCCTGCGTCGCTAACGCTGCGCTATCGTCTGGACGGTATCTACAATTGGTTGGGGTCTGAATCCCCAACGAACATTGATTCTGACTCCTGAATTCTGACTTCTGAATTCTTCTTCAAGTCTTTTTGTGAAAGGTATGGCTTCAATCCCAAAAACAGATGTGGCTCAAGCAATTACTGCCCTTTATCGAACTGAATGGGGGCGCATTGTCGCTATTCTGATTCGGCTGGTCGGAGATTTTGATGTAGCTGAAGAAGCTGCACAGGCAGCATTTACAGCGGCAGTGAATCAGTGGGAAAGCGACGGTATTCCCGATCGTCCCCGTGCCTGGATTATCCGAACTGCCCGGTACAAGGCGATCGATCGCTTCCGACGACGCACGAAACTGACCGAAAAACTGGAGTGGTATGCGGCATCTGGCTTAATTCCATCCACTGAAGAACCAACCTATGACAGTGATGAAATTGGAGACGATCGCCTGCGATTAATCTTTACCTGCTGTCACCCGGCACTGGCAACGGAAACTCAAGTAGCGTTGACCCTCCGAATGTTGGGTGGACTGGAAACCGACGAAATTGCCCGTGCCTTTCTGATACCGACTGCAACAATGGCACAGCGGTTAGTTCGAGCTAAACGCAAAATTCGAGACGCAGGCATTCCTTACAAAGTACCTGAGACGACTGATCTCGCTCCCCGGATAGAGGCAGTCCTGACAGTCATCTATCTCATCTTCAACGAAGGCTATGCCGCAACCAAAGGAGATGCGATCGTGCGGGCTGACCTCTGCATCGAAGCGATTCGCTTGGGGCAACTGATGCGGCAATTGCTGGCACCCCAACCCCCATCTGAAGTCACAGCACTAGTGGCGCTGATGTTATTGCACGATTCGCGGCGCAATGCGCGTCTAGATGAGGCAGGCGATTTGATTTTGCTAGAAGATCAGGATCGCAGTCGTTGGAATCATCTACAGATTGCTGAGGCGTTACCTCTGGTAGAGGAAGCGTTGCTCTTTGGAACCGGAGTGTATGCTCTGCAAGCGGCGATCGCAGCCCTCCATTGTCAGGCAACCCGCGCCGAAGAAACAGACTGGACGCAGATCGTGCGGCTCTATGAGGTGTTGGAGGGCTTGCAGCCCTCACCCATTGTGGCCTTGAACCGAGCAGTGGCGATCGCAATGGCAGACAGCCCTCAAGCCGCATTTGGACTGATTGATAGCCTTGCTCCTGAACTGGACAGCTATCATCTGTTTCATGCCACCCGTGCAGATTTATTCCGGCGTGTTGGAGCATTAGAGGAAGCGACCCAGAGCTATACACGGGCACTAGAATTAGTGACAAATGACAGTGAGCGTCGTTTTCTGGAACGTCGGTTGCGCGAAGTTCAACCTAACATTCAGTCCGGCTAAGGGTTTACAACAGTTTAAAGCGCCAGCATTCTCTCGTATGTTTCGATTGGTACTAATGATTTTGAATTTAGTTTTGTAGTCAGGCGATCGCACCTACAAATGATTAACTGTGATGCATAAGTTGTTAGATTATTTCAGTTAAATATATACTCAATTCATAAATACTCGGTTCAATTGCCCCAGTAATTCGCTCATTGGTAGCCACTAAAGTTCCCAGACCAATTTCAATCTGCCCTAATTCCCGCAACATTTCTTTGGGTTTTAGCGTTCTATCAACTTGGTAGTAAAAAATGCGGGAAGAATCTTTACTTGGTCTATCACGAAAGCGTATGGGCAACTTAGAATTAAGGCGTTGTGCAGCTTTTAAGAATCTTTTGAACAGGCAATTTCTTGGTTTAACAACTGCCGAAGTTCAGATTGGGCTTTTAATAACTGTATTGATATTACTTATTAGACTGTTCAACTGGAATTTCAATGATAAATTCCGCTCCCTGATTAGGAGAAGAAACACATTGTAATGAACCACCGTGTCGCTCGGTAATAATTTGATAGCTAATTGACAAACCTAAACCAGTACCTTTACCCACAGCTTTGGTAGTAAAAAAAGGGTCAAATAACTTTTGTTTAACTTGTTCGGAAATACCAGGGCCATTATCGATAATACGGATAACTATTTGTTTGTCAATTAGTTGTTGAGTAGAAATGATAATTTGTGGGTGGTTATGTGTAAATTTCCCTTGAATCAATGAATCCTCCAAAGTATCAAGCGCATTAGTCAAAATGTTCAGAAATACTTGATTTAGCTGTCCGGCATAGCAATCAACTAAAGGTAAATTGCCATAATCTTTAATAATCTGAATTTCGGGATGATTGGTTCTGGTTTTGAAACGATGTTCTAGAATCATCAAAGTACTATCAATACCTTGATGAATATCTACTGCTTTTAACTGGGCTTCATCTAGCCGTGAGAAGGTACGAAGAGAAGCCACAATTTGACCGATGCGTTCTGCACCGACTTCCATTGAAGACAGCAGTTTTGGCAAGTCCTCAATTAAAAAATCTAGGTCAAGAGCTTGAATTTCTTGTTGAATTTCAACTACAGGATTCGGGTAGTTAAGTCGGTAGAGGTGAAGTAGATTTAGTAGCTCGCGGGTATAGTTGTTGGCATGAGTCAGATTTCCAGAGATAAAAGTGACTGGATTATTGATTTCGTGGGCAACTCCAGCTACTAATTGACCTAGAGAAGACATTTTTTCGCTTTGGATGAGTTTGGATTGGGTAGTTTGTAGTTCTTTGAGAGTTTGCTCTAGTTCTATTGTTTGCTGTTTGAGTTGAGCTTCGGCTTGTTTACGCTCGGTAATATCTGTATGAATACCAACTAAAGCAATAATATTTCCACTCAGGTCTTTGATCGCATCTGCCCTTAACTCAATTTCCATTGTTTGACCAGTAGAACTTTGCATAATGAGTTCACCACGCCATGATTGACCTCGCTTGATAGTACTAAAGACCCTGTATGCTGCTGCTGGATCTTTGTAAACTGCTACCGGCCCACTAGCGGCATTCAATTGATCAATTGTATAACCGAACAAATTTATGAAGGCAGGATTGTGATAAATTGGCTGACCTGTGATATCGGCTATACCAATAGCATCACTGACACTTTCCACAGCTTTGCTAATACGTAGTAAAGCTTCTTCGGTTTTTTTGCGCTCGCCAATTTCGCTCTTAAGTGCACTATTAATAGCTTCTAGCTGGGCTGGGCTGGGTAGTGCGAGGGCTTGAGGTATCAAATAAATTAACGCAAATGCTGTATATATGGAAATAATCGCAGTGAAGGCTTTTAAACCGCCTGCAATCCAGTAATCAGGATGCCAAAGCGTCCAAATATCCATCAAGTGTCCACTACCGCAGGCAAGAATAAAAGCACCAAATAAGAGAAAGACTCCGTTGAAAGGAATATCTTTACGTTTGGAAATAAAGTAAATCAGTAATACAGGAATAGAATAATAGGCAAGAGCAATTGTCGCATCAGAAATAATGTGGAGCCACACTAGTCCTGTTTTCCAGAGATAACAATGCCCGTGAGGAATAAAATTGTTTGAATAGAAAAGATAGTTGAAAAAGGCTAACATCATGCTAAAGCTTTCTAGAGTTATTTTTTAGAATTCAACTTTATTATTCCCAAATTATTGCTAAAGCTTAACTTGTATTTTTTATCTATTGATTTGATGATTTAGCAGGCAATTTTGAATCTTTATGAATTAAATCAATAATTTCATAAAAATTGTCAATTAGTTTTTAGGTTTGTTTCTATCAAATCCTATTAAAAATTATAATCATTTACTAAATTTTTTAGATTTCAAAAAATGTCAGGGAACATTGCTCCCCTGACCCAGCCAAATCTATTGTTGCCTTTTGTTTCTTACTGCTTAAATATAACGACAATTAACATCTAAAAAGAAATTACTTTACGATCTCGCAAAAATTTACCGTTTATATTGCGTGGAGCATCAGTAGCGAGCCAAATTGCAGTGTCGGCTCCTTCTGCTGGCGTGCGCGGTGCTGATGACCCACCCATATCTGTTTGAACCCAGCCCGGACAAATGGAATTGACAACAATTCCAAAAGATTGTAAAGCTTGTGCCAGCATAATTGTTGCACCATTTAATGCCAGCTTTGATAGGCAGTAACTTGGGACATCGTAAGACAAGCCTTCTAATGCTCCATATCCGCTTGAAACGTTGACAACTCTGGCATCAGGAGATTTTTCCAACAGGGGTAAAAATGCCTGTACCATCCGAATTGCGCCAAAGGTGTTGGCATTCATGGTGGAATCAAGTAACTCTCGGTCAATGGTAAGAATATTTACATCCTTGTCTGGATACACGCCAGCATTATTGATTAAAACATCTAACCAAGCAATTTTCTGGTACAGGGTTTTTACTGCTTCATCGATAGAGCGATCATTAGTGACATCCAATTCGACAGGAATTACCTTTGATTGAAGCTTCTGAACCGCAAGTTTTGCGTTATCAAGCGAACGCGAAGTGATAATTATCGAGTAACCTTTTGCCAGTAGACCTTGAGCGATGGCAAACCCAATCCCTCGGTTCCCACCTGTGACTAATGCCCATTTGTCTTGCGTGGATTCCATCTGATGTTCTACCTTGTATTAAGAATGCTTGCAGAAATGTTAAATCAAGGAATAGTAAGTTGGTGGTTTGTATGGTTTATTTCCTATAAGAGAATAGTTAATTTGAACTCAGGTTGGTTGAGTAAAGCACTTCATAGATACCCCATCCGTGTAAAAATAAGATTCGGATCTGAACTCGACTCTGACTTACTTTGCTGATAAAAAATCAATCATATTAAATCAAACTCTTGTGGAGTGAGCATCTTGCCCGCCCTAGTTATGCAACTTAAATGTGGAACAGCTTAGTAAGCTCGGATTGACGAACATTCGTTGAGGAAGCTCCTTTTTAAATCAAGTCGTGGCTCGCCAGCGCAATCGCCTTCGTTTAATAGTTCTTTACCTGTTCATCCAAAAAACACCATAACCACTGTTCTCCTAACTCCGCCGAGCTAATCACTGAATGTCCAGTTTCCTTATAATGCTGCCGTGCGTGTTGATGTTCAGAAGAATCACAGCACAGCATCTTGCCGCAACTTTGGCAAATGCGAAGATGCACCCAGTGACTGTTGATCCGGATACACTCTTCACAGCGAAATACTGGATAGTTTGCTTTAGAAATCAGAGTGTCCTTAGTTACATTATCTAGATGTTCGCAGCTCATAGAGATTTCTAATGATAGGTTAATCAGAGTATAGATTAGTCCGGGGAAACACAGCTAATTTTGTCAGTTAAGCATTAAAGTTTATATCTAAATGGCACGCTTGATAAGAGCAAGTCCACTATTTGTAAGGCTTTTGGGTACGAGGTGTAGTAAATGTTTAATGCGGTTAAAATTGTGCTTTCTTAATCTTGTGACAACAGAGCTAGCAATATGAAGCCATTGTAAAGAACTGCCATAATTTTAACTGCGATCGCTGGAGCTATCATCACCGCTATCTTGATTTTCCAAAGAACTAACCAGCTATCCATCGCGCTTACCGAAGAATGGATAGCTACTCAAGTGGCAGATGCGGACAGCATCACAGTTCGTCAAACCGATGGTAGCCAAATGTCAGTTGAGCTTTGTGGTATTGAGTGCAAGATGTGAGACTATGCTTCGCGCGATCGCCTGATACCAAGTTGCGTTCAAAAATATTAGTTTTGACAGGCAGGGGGAGCTGGCGTTGCAGGGGAGGCAGGGGAAGAAATACTACATATAATTGCAAAATGGTATGACCCCATCCCATTCGTGCAGAAGCAGGCATTAAAAGCTGTAGCAATTACCCCGTATACCTTAGAGCTTTTCAAGCGTGCCATTCGTCCCTAACCTTTTGTTATCGAAAGCAGCGACTAATTAAGTTTCGCCTTAACTTTCGGATTTTAATTGGACAAAATTATTCAAAATTGGAAAACTCAATATTACAGACCTCAATTCATTAAAACCATGATCAAGACAGTTTTCCACAACCCACTCAAGTTTTATTTTACGGCGATCGCATTACTCTATTAACCATATCGAGTGCAGTTAATTAATATTCATTTAGGCTTTACTTGAGACTACCAGTAATAACAAGCTAAATTAACAAAACTTAACTTCAAAAGCCTGTTACTCCATATTGAAACAGACTTGAGATTACTCCCAACTCAAATCAAAGAATGCTTTATGGTGAAAGATACAATAGTCAAAAAATCCTCTCTTACAAAACCTCCGGTTCACCAATTGACCATTCTGACAATCGCTACAACTTTTTTAGTTGGCGGAGTTACAACCTATATGCTCTGGCGGTTTCAGTCATCTCAAGCTGGTGTTACCCAAACAGTAAAAGTCAGCAATATGCCCGAAGTCAAGACAGTAACTGCTTTGGGGCGTTTAGATCCTGGCGGTGAAGTCATTCAAGTTTCTGCTCCTACTTCATCTGAGGGTAGCCGAGTTGAACAATTACTTGTCAAAGAAGGTGATTCGGTAAAAACAGGTCAAGTAATTGCCATTTTGGATAGCCGCGCTCGTCTTCAAGCTGCTTTAGCAGAAGCCCAACAACAGGTACGAATAGCGCAAGCCGAACTTGCTAGCATTAAAGCAGGCGCAAAACTTGGAGAAATTGAGGCACAGCGCGCACAAATCGCTCGTCTGGAAGTCGAGCGCCGCAATAACATAGAAGCCCAAACTGCTACGGTAGGTCGGCTGGAAGCTGAATTCAGGAATGCTCAGGTCGAAAATCAGCGCTATCAGATGCTCAATCAGGAAGGAGCTATCTCTGCATCACTTAAGGATAGTAAACGTCTTAATTTTGAAACTGCTCAAGAGCAATTGCAGGAAGCCAGAGCAAATTTAAAACGCATCCAATCAGGACAAAAACAACAACTCAATGAAGCCAAAGCCACGCTGAAACAAATTGCTGAAGTACGTCCAGTAGATGTCGAGGTTGCAGCCGCAAAAGTTAGTAGTGCTAAGGTTGCAGTTCAAAAAGCCCAAGCAGATTTAGAACAGGCTTACGTAAAAGCGCTACAGACAGGAAGAGTGCTTAAAATTCATACTTATCCGAGTGAACGGGTCTCTGATAAAGGAATTATAGAGTTCGGCAAAACAGGACAAATGTATGCGGTTGCTGAAGTTTACCAAAGTGATATCAGCAAAGTTCATCCAGGTCAACGAGCCAGAGTGGTCAGTGATTCTCTACCAGAACAACTACAAGGGACGGTAGA
The DNA here is from genome assembly GCF_034531035.1 of Nostoc sp. DedQUE02. Lineage (NCBI taxonomy): Bacteria > Bacillati > Cyanobacteriota > Cyanophyceae > Nostocales > Nostocaceae > Nostoc > Nostoc sp. DedQUE02. Next base: position 36,302 of record NZ_JAVRBY020000034.1, read on the forward strand.
ACGGATTGGTTTAAGTGTAGTTCGGCAAAACGTGATTCATGCCGACCCAGCCGCCAACACTGATGCTCGTGTGATTGAGGTTTGGGTGCGTCTCGATCCAGCATCAAGTAAGAAAGTAGCACAGCTAACGAATCTTCAAGTGACGGTGGTGATTGATATATGAAAGGTTTAATCCAACAATTACAGCAGCGAACACCTCTAGGATGGTTGCAACTGAATCATGAAAAAAGCCGTCTGTTCGTGGCACTGTCGGGCATTGCTTTTGCAGATATACTGATGTTCATGCAACTCGGTTTTATGAATGCGCTGTTTGATACCAGCGTTTTGCTCCACCGCAAATTAAAGGCTGACGCTGTACTAATCAGCCCCCAAGCCCGCGACTTAGCAAATATAGGCACTATTCCCCGGCGGCGGCTTTATCAAGCAATGGATGTGCCTGGAGTGAAATCAGCCCAGCCTTTGTATATCAACTTCATAGATTGGAAGAATCCCCAAACCCAGCACAAGACCTCTATGCTGGTAGTAGGTATAAATCCAGAGCGTGTTACTGTTGATTTGCCAGAGGTTAACCAGAATTTAAAAAGTATCAAGTTGTCAGATACAGTTTTATTTGACCGCACATCTAGAGGAGACTACAAAGAGATTATTGCCAAAATTGAACAGGGTAAAACTGTCAAGACTGAAATTGAGCGACGTACTGTTACTATTAGTGGACTGTTTCAAGTTGGTGCTTCATTCTCTACTGATGGCACTTTGATTACCAGCGATCAGAGCTTTTTGCGGTTATTTCCTCAACGACAGGCTGGGGCGGTTAGTTTGGGATTGATTCAGTTCAAACCAGGTGATGATCCAGTACAAGTTACAGCTGCATTAAAAGCTTACTTGCCTAAAGATGTTCAAGTGCTGACACTTAAAGAATTTATTGACTCTGCAAAAGATTACGAAGCCAAAAATAGACCGATTGGTTTTATCTTTGGACTTGGTACTGTAGTCGGGTTTATAGTTGGTATCGTAATTGTTTATCAGGTTCTCTCCACTGATGTAAATGCCCACATCAAGGAATATGCAACATTTAAGGCAATGGGTTATCGTACTTTTTACTTGTTAGGAGTCGTATTTGAAGAGGCGTTGATTCTGGCAGTATTGGGATTTATACCTGGTGCGTCAATTGCTATAGGACTTTATCATTTGGTTCGTAATGCCACTAACTTGCCATTATCTATGCCGTTGTTAAGAGGAGTATTTGTACTGCTACTAACATTAGTCATGTGTACTATTTCAGGAGCGATCGCTACCCGTAAACTTCAATCTGCTGACCCTGCTGACATGTTTTAGGTATACACCATGTTTAACAAGCCAGTCATTTCCATCCACAATCTCGATCACTTCTTTGGTCAAGGTCAACTCCGCAAACAAGTCTTATTCGACATCAATTTAGAAATTCATGCGGGCGAAATTGTGATTATGACCGGGCCTTCTGGTTCCGGTAAAACTACACTGCTCACCTTAGCCGGTGGATTGCGCTCTGCTCAATCAGGAAGTCTACAGGTTTTAGGAAAAGAATTGTGTCATGCCAGTCCAGCAGAATTGGTACAGGTGCGACGCAACAACGGTTATATTTTCCAAGCTCACAATCTGCATGGTAGTCTGACGGCACTCCAAAACGTCAAAATGGGCTTAGAATTGCACAAAAATATTTCTTCAAAACGAATGCAACGGCGAGCAGCACAAATGCTGGAGCAGGTAGGATTAGAGCATCGGATAAATTACTATCCTGACGATCTTTCAGGTGGGCAAAAGCAACGAGTTGCGATCGCCCGTGCTTTGGTAAGCCATCCTAAAATTGTTCTGGCTGACGAACCAACTGCTGCACTCGATAGTAAATCTGGTCGAGATGTCGTTAACCTCATGCAGCAGCTAGCAAAGGAACAAAGCTGTACTATCCTCATTGTTACCCACGACAACCGAATTTTGGATGTTGCAGATCGGATTGTCCAAATGGAAGACGGCAAACTAGTAAATAACTCAACGCAGATATCAAATATTGAAATGTCTCACCGTTGAAGATCATTCACAAAAAAGTAACTCTAAATAACTTCTAAAATTATGATCGCAGAATTTGATGATTTCCATGTCCTAACTACGCTTTATCAAGATATTCTCAAAGCGACTATCCCCTTCATTTTTTTTACTACTAAGGTAGCTCAGGTTGAAACTCACAAAAATATTAATCTAGAAGTGAATGATTCTCAAACTCAGCCGTGTAATTTAAGAAAATTATTGGCATTAATTGCTACCAAACTCGAAAAACAGACTCTCCTTAAACAAGATTTTGAGGCTTACGCTCAACAAGTTTTAGAGCCATTACCTATTAATACTGCTAACACGACAACTCAGCAGTCAAATTATCAGTCTGTTCTCTTGCTCAAAGAAGTCTTTGACTTTATTGAAGCAAATTATAATCAACCAATTACCCTTGACGATGTAGCACAAGTAGTTGGTTACTCTCCAGCTTATCTTACTAACTTGGTACGACTACAAACTGGTAAAAGTCTTTACCGATGGATTACTCATCGACGGATGGCAGAAGCATACCTTCTGTTATTAGAAACAGACCAAAACTTAAATCAAATCTCTCTGAGCTTAGGTTATCAAAATACAACTACCTTCTGTCGTCAATTTCGCCAGATAAATGGCAAAACTCCTCATGTTTGGAGAACAATATGCCGCCGTTATCTTAGTCCAAAAGCAATTAATGCTAAACAATTAATATCTCAATCAAAAGAATGGTTATTGCATTATAAATTTCAGGCAATTTAAGCGGCATCACGTATATTTTATGAAATTGCAATGTATAAAATTCAATTTTTACAATGGCTGCAATCTTTACTTTCAGCCATTTTTTGTTTTTAAAGCATAGACATAAACTTACGTTCTTTAAATTTTAAAATAAAAATATACTGTTATGTTTAATGAAATCAAAATAATTGTTCAATTAATCAAAAAAATGATGATTGCAACTATCCTTGAAGACACTATAAACTTGAACTGTGAAAAGAAAACACTTGACTTTCTCCTAGAACAACACACTTAAGACGTAAACAGTTGCTGCATAATTTTTAATGCTTTGCTTTTTAATCGCAAGCATTCGCAATCAAAAAAACAGAATTTACGTTCTTATTCCAATACATTAATCCGCAACAAATCTAGTCAATTGAAAACTCAAGAGATCATGAAAAAAAACAAACATTTTGACACTATTATTCTCGGAGCAGGGATTGCCGGAACAACCTTGGCTAGTATTTTAGCTAAAAATGGCTTTAGCGTATTGCTACTCGAAAAAGGTACTCATCCTCGGTTTGCAATTGGTGAAGCCATGTTGCCTGAAAGTGCATTGTGGATGTGGATTGTTGCAGAACGTTTTGGTATACCAGAACTTAAAAATTTAACTCAAGTTGAAACAATTCAACAATACGTATCATCCGGTTGCGGCGTAAAACGTTTACTTGGGTTTGTTTATCATAAAGAAGGCGAGAAACAAAATCCAGATGAAGCACATCAACTGATTTCGCCATCTTCCTCTTTGATATCTGAAAGCCACCTCTTCCGCCCAGATGTTGATCATTACATGTTGAAAGTAGCTATCAATTATGGCGTTGAATATCATGACTTGACTGAAGTACAAGACATTGACTTTCAAGAAGATGGCGTACAAGTACGAATCAAAGATGGAGAAGAATATTCTGCTCGCTTTTTAGTCGATGGCTCTGGTTTCCGTTCTCTAGTAGCTGAAAAATTCAATCTCCGCGAAAACCCAACTCGTTTAAGAACCAACACTCGCGGTATCTTTACCCATGTAGCTAATTTACCAGGCTATGATGATTGTATACCGCAAGAAGACTTGCCAGGACAAAGTTGTAAATGGCAAGAAGGAACATTACATCATGTCTTTGACGGGGGCTGGATATGGGTCATTCCTTTTGACAACCACAGTCTTTCGGAAAGCTCTCTGTGCAGTGTTGGGTTAATGCTCAATGGATACAAGTATCCGAAAAAAGACATAGACCCAGAACAAGAATTCTATAGTATTATCGAGCAGTTCCCAAGCATTGCTAAACATCTTAAAGACCTGAAACCAGTACGTAAATGGGTCAGTACTGATAGGATTCAATACTCATCTACAGATGCGGTAGGACATCGTTATGCTCTGTTGAGTCATTCTTATGGTTTTATTGATCCTTTATACTCAAGAGGTTTTATTAGCACCTTTGAAACTGTTCATTCTCTAGCAGGTCGATTATTAGAGGCGTTAAAAGATGATGACTTCAGCGTTGAGCGCTTTACCCATGTAGAAAAATTGCTAGCAACAAAAATTGATCACAACGACCAGATACTCTATAACACTTTCCGTTCAATGTCGCACTTTCCACTATGGAATGCAATGACTCAACTTTGGTTAGCTTACCTAATTCTTAGTGATGTCTATCTGTTCCGTAGTTGCTTAAAATCTATAGCTAGTAGTAGTTCATCACCTTTTATAGAGCTTGACCAAGAAGAGCCTTATCCTATGGCTAAAGCTCCCTTTGCTGAGACTTTTCAAACTGTTTTAGATGGTTACGAAGTGTTATTAGATAAGGTTGATGCAGGAGAAATACCTGTAGAAGAAGCTGCTAATCAAATGCTCTCTCTTCTCAAGCAATCTGATATGTTACCGCAATCAGTTTATCCTTGGGGAAATCCTCAAGCACGACATGTTGATTTTCGTGCGTATCCAGAACCAATCAAACCATTAGTTTCTTCAGGTGCAGATGATATTCCATTAGCCTTGCTTAAAGAGTTTTTTGATATTAAAGTACCACAACCTGTATAGACGGCTTAGAAAAGTCTCTCCAATATTGGAGAGACTAAACAGAGGACAAATAATGTGCAATGTGTTTTAAAGAATTGAGACAACAGCAACACAAATAAAAGAGATTACTATGCTATTGCAATCAAGACCTTCTACCCCAACAATAAATACTCCACTTCCAGGCCCGCGTGGTTTACCCATCATTGGGAACTTGCCAATCATGGGTAAATATCCATATCAAACATTCACTCATCTAGCAAAACAGTACGGCAATGTCTTTCAAATACGTATTTTTTCTCAAACTATTGTTGTACTCAATGGACTTGAAACAATTAAAGAGGCTTTATTAAAACAACAAGGGGATTTTGCTGGTAGACCAAACTTTTACACTCTCAAAAATGCAGTTAGAGGTAGAGCTATTGGTGGTAGGGATTATGGTTTGCTATGGAAAAAGCATCGGGAAATTACTACTAACGCTCTGCATAAATTCGTTACAAGTAAAATAAGCTCCATTGAACAGCAAGTGATGGAGGAAGCAGCTGAATTAGTAAATATTCTCTTAAGCTATCAAGGTCAACCTTTCGATCCAGAGATAGAGGTAAATTTGTCTGTTGCAAATGTTATGCTTCAGATTTTGTTTGGAGAAAGATGTAGCCGTGACGATCAAGATTTTATTGGCTTTGTCAAATTTGCTAAGGATTTTCCTCAAAATACGGCAGGGACTTTATTAGCTGATTTTGTACCACAGACCCGCATATTTTTTGAAAATTTTGGGCAAGGATTAACTAAATGGTATAACGCCCTAAATCATCTAGAAAAATTGATTTTGAAGAAGTTAAAAGAGTATCGGGACTCATACGACCCCGAAAATCTTAGAGGTATGGTAGATGCGCTCATTAAAGCCACTAATGAGTTAGACGAGTTCGATAAGCAAACCTTGGGTCTGACCGAAAAGGTGATTGTGGAAGGAACACCGCAAGAAATGATGGGTACAGGATTACTGCCTATTGCGCCCCTAATTCGTTGGGCAATGTTATATATGATTGCTGATCCAGATATTCAGACGAAAGTCCACCAAGAACTAGATACAGTAGTGGGTAGAGACCGACAAGTATGCATGGCCGATCGCAAGAAATTGCCATTTACAGAAGCTTGCATTCATGAGATGCTACGACATGCTCATTCCTTCCCTTTGGCTCTCCCAAGCGCTACTACGATTGATACCACTATCAATGGTCACTTCATTCCCAAAGATACGCCTGTGTTCGTTAATCTTTATAGCTTGACCCGTGATGAGCGTTTTTGGCATGAGCCTGAAAAATTCAACCCATATCGATTTCTCACTGACACAGGAGAGGTTAGAGAAGATTTGCTAGATAAATATTACCCATTTGGAATTGGAAAACGTCGCTGTTTCGGAGAGTATTTAGGACGGCTTGAACTATTCACTTTCATTGCTAGTTTAATGCAGAAATGTACTTTTGAAAAAGCTCCAGGAGAAAAATTAAATTTTGAAGGTACAGCAGGAGCTATTTTAATGCCGGAGAGTTTTCAAGTTATCATCAAGCCGCGATTCTAGACTTGAGTTCAACAAACTAAGTCTGATTTAAGGGTTGTAGGTAATAAATACAACAAATATGCGATATTCCTCAACCCTGTGCCATGCATTTAATTAAGAGCTTAAGAGCGATCGCAAATCACAATCAAAAAACAGCAAACAATATTTAGAGGTAAGTTATGACCCTTCATCCCCCAGAACCATTTCGGATCAAGATGGTTGAGCCGATCAAACTACTCGATCGTAATACCCGTGAGGCAGCTATACGCCGAGCTAATTACAATCTCTTTGGTCTGCGTTCAGAGGAAATATTCATTGATTTATTTACAGACTCTGGCACTAGTGCAATGAGTCAAGCACAGTGGGCAGCAATGCTTGAAGGTGATGAAGCTTATGCTGGCGCTCGTTCGTATTATCGATTAGCAGAAGTCATTCAAGACATATTCGGCTTTCCCTACTTTTTACCTACTCACCAAGGTCGAGCAGCAGAAAACATTTTGAGCGCTTGTTTGGTGAAACCAGGTCAGTATGTTCCTTCTAACATGCATTTTGATACTACCTATGCCAATATCCGTGCTCGTGGGGGACTTCCTACTAACCTAGTTATTGAAGAGGCCCATCATACTGGTTCATATCACCCCTTTAAAGGGAATATGGATATTGAAAAGCTACGTGACTTTATCAATAGAGTAGGAGCAAACAAAATTCCCTTTGGTATGATCACAGTCACCAATAACGCTGGGGGTGGTCAACCCGTTTCTCTAGAAAACCTACGAAGAGTTTCCCAAACTTATAAAGAGTTTGGTATACCGTTTTTCATTGATGCTTGTCGCTTTGCAGAAAATGCTTATTTTATTAAGCTACGAGAGCCTGGTTATGCAGATAAAACTCCTCTGGAAATTAGCCAAGAAATGTTTGCTCTAGCCGATGGCATTACCATGAGTGCCAAAAAGGATGGCATGGTCAATATTGGTGGCTTTATAACCATGAGAGATGAAGTGCTATTTGAACAAGCACGTAATGAATTAATTCTCCGTGAGGGATTCCCCACTTATGGCGGGTTAGCTGGCCGGGATTTAGATGCTATGGCCATTGGATTGCGTGAAGTACTTCAAGAAGAATATCTGGCATATCGTTTGGGGCAAACAGCATATCTAGCAGCGCGTCTACGAGAATTAGGGATTCCCATCATTGAGCCGCCAGGCGCACATGCGGTATACGTAGATGCTGGATTGTTATTGTCTCATATCCCTCAAGAACAATTTCCTGCTCAAGCCTTAACAGTAGAACTCTATTTAGAAGGTGGAATACGGACAGTAGAAATAGGCTCACTGACTTTTGGTCATCTTGACCCAGATACCAACAAAATGGTGTATCCCAAATTGGAACTAGTTCGTCTAGCACTTCCTAGAAGGGTATATACACAAAGTCATTTAGACTATGTGGCTGAAATATTTGGTAAAACTGCTGCACGCTGCGATCAAATTCCTGGATATCAACTAAACTACGCGCCTAAATTGTTGCGTCAATTTACAGCCCAGCTTGAACCTATTAAAGCAGATAATCACTTATCAAAAACATTGACAGAGTTATCAATACTCTCGGTTTAAGCGCAACTTGTGAACTTTCTTGAAAAAGATTCTTCCTAGCACAAAACATAAAGCTGAACAAGGACTGTTTTGAATAAAAGAGGTAGAAATGGAAGAAAACATTATTATCGTTGGAGCAGGGCTTGTAGGTTCTCTGCTCTCTGTATACCTGGCACGTGCTGGCTTTAAAGTTAGTGTATATGAACGAAATTCAGATCCACGTCAAGTTAATCTGCAATCAGATCGATCTATCAATATAACCTTGTCTGAACGGGGTTTCCACGCATTAGATGCTGTTGGTGCAGGTGACATGGTACGCAGGCTTTGCATTCCTGTCTATGGCAGAATTATTCATGCCCAAAATGGTGAGCTAAATTATCAGCCTTACGGTAACAATAAAGAAGCTATTTATTCCATCGGACGCGAAGACTTAAGTAAGGCGCTTCTCTGTTTTGCCCAACAGCATGAAAACATTGAATTTCATTTCAACCAAAAATGTAGTGACATTGATTTACCAACTGCTACCTTAAAATTCCAAAATTCAAAAACAGGAGAAGTCAATCAAGTTCATGCGGATAGGATTTTTGCTGCTGATGGAGCTTATTCTTCTGTTAGGCACAAGATGCAGCGATTAAAACGTTTCAATTATTCCCAAGAATATTTTGAGCAGGGATATAAAGAAATTATCATTCCTCCCTCCAGTGATGGCAATTGGGCATTAGATAAAAACGCCATACATATCTGGCCACGAGATGATTACATGCTTATCGGGTTTCCTAATTTAGATAGAAGTTTTACCTTATCATTACACTTGCCTTATGAAGGTGAAATTTCTCATAAGTCTTCTGCATCTCCCGATTCTCTGCGCTATCTTTTCAAAAAGTATTTTCCTGATATCTGGTCGCTAGTAGAACCCAACTTAGTGAATTACATTGATAAACCAGTGGAAGCAATGATTACTATTAAATGTTTTCCTTGGAGTTATCAAGATAAAGTAATACTAGTTGGTGATTCTTGCCATGCTATTTTCCCTTCATACGGTCAAGGAGCTAATGCCGGCTTTGAAGATTGCCAGTTACTTACTAATTGCATTCATAAACATTTAGGAGACTGGCAATCAATTTTTAAAGAATATGAGATTATGCGTAAACCAAATATGGATGCCCTCGCTGATCTTTGCGTAGAACACTTTACTGTTTTAAGAAAAATGGTAGGAGATCCCAAATTTCTAGAACTCAATAAAATTGAGAGAAAAATTCAAGAAAACAATCCAGAGTATGCATCCCTTTACTACAATGTTTCCTTCACTTGTATGCCATATCTAGAAGCTTTAAAAGCAGAGCGTAAACATCAGGAAATAATTGAGAAAATTGTCGAAGCAAATATGGTTTTAGAGATGTCGGTCTAGAATATTTACTTGAAAGTAATTATTCACTCAATTAAAGTGAACAGCAGTCTAGTAAATGAAGGTTTAAGTCAATGATTATAGTCATGAAAACAGGAACTCCTGAGCTAGAAATTCAACAAATTAGCCAAGAATTACAAAGATGGAAGATTAAACCAGAAAAAACTGTAGGCAACCACAAAGTTATAATTGCATTAATCGGTGATACGGCAGATATCAATCCTCAATACATTCAACAACTCAGTCCTTTTATTGAGGAAGTATTGCGGGTGAAACAGCCCTTTAAACGGGTTAGTCGAGAATTTCGCTATGGAGAACCTACTGAAGTATTAGTATCCACACTGAATGGAGCAGTTAGTTTTAGCGAAAATCATTCTATAGTTACAATAGCTGGGCCTTGCTCAGTAGAGAACGAAGAAATGATTGTACAAACAGCCAGGCGAGTTAAAGCTGCTGGAGCTAAGTTTTTGCGGGGAGGAGCATATAAACCGCGTACATCTCCCTATGCTTTTCAAGGATATGGTGAGAGTGCTTTAAATTTGTTAGCAACCGCTCGTCAGGAAACAGGTTTGGGAATCGTGACAGAAGTCATGGATACAGCCGATCTTGAGAAAGTAGCTCAGATTGCTGATATTGTCCAAGTCGGCGCTCGTAATATGCATAATTTCTCGTTGTTAAAGAAAGTAGGTAGTATAAACAAACCTATTCTGCTCAAGCGAGGGATGTCTGCCACGATTGAAGAGTGGTTGATGGCAGCTGAATATATTTTGGCAGCAGGCAATCCGAATGTGATTTTGTGCGAACGGGGAATTCGAAGCTTTGATCGGCAGTATGCCAGGAATACGCTTGATTTGAGTGCTATACCTGTGTTGCGATCGCTAACTCACTTACCGATTATGATTGACCCTAGCCACGGTACTGGTAGATCAGAATATGTACCAGCGATGGCATTAGCTGCGATCGCAGCTGGTGCAGATGCTTTAATGATTGAGGTTCACCCTAACCCATCGAAAGCTCTTTCTGATGGGCCTCAATCTCTAACACCAGATCAATATGAGAAGTTAATGCAAGAAATGGCTGTGATTGGTCAAGCTGTTAATCGTTGGGAACCAAAATTTGCTACATCGACAGTATCTTCCCTTTCACCAAACTATCAATCTGCAAAACAACTTTGTAATAGCACCATCACTGTCATGACTTCTCACAACTAGTTTTAAAACTCTGTTCAATTTCCATGCACAAGAGGTACAAATGAGCAAGGAATATGACCCCGCAAAACTAGAATTAACAAACTTAGAACCTATCACTAATACTGACTTGATTGCTCCACAAGCTGTAGACATCAAAATTGAAAAGCTAGAGAACCGACAACGACGTGTTTTTGCCAAAATTCAAATTCCCTATTCATTAGAGCAAGTTTGGCAGGTTCTTACAGACTATGAAGCTTTTACTGAGTTCATGCCCAATTTTACGCAAAGTAGACGCTTGGCTCATCCAACTGGAGGTATTCGCGTAGAACAAGTCCGCACGAAAAGTTTCATGGGGATGAAGGTATCGACCAAATTAGTTGTAGATATCGAAGAAAACTTTCCCTCTAAAATTCATTATCAACAAGTTGAGGGAGACTTTAAGGACTTCTCTGGGTACTGGCAGTTAAAACCTTGGAATCTATCGCCCGATCAAGATGGAGTGGAGCTTTCATATAACTTCTTGATTTGGCCAAAGCCAATTTTACCAGGCGCATTAGTAGAACACGTTTTGAGCCACGATATACCAGTAAGTATGTTAGCGATTAGAGAGCGAATAGAAAAGCTATTTAGTCGTGGATAGATGATTAATAGTTTATCGCATTAGTTTTGCTAGAAAAATTAGCTTTTCAACTTCTTTCTTTTTCCTTGTTATTTGCGAATTTTGGTTACTTTTTAGTTCGTTATTTTACAGTGCATTCATCTGATGAACCAACTAGTAGTTCGCCAAAGAAACTTGACAGGGTAAAGGGGAAGGTGGGGCCCCCTCTGGTGATAAGAGGCAGGGGGAAAGAGAAAAAGTGTTATTCCTTTACCCTTTAACCTTTACCCTTTTCCCAGCCCTCACCTAACAATTTTGGCTTGGCAGACTATTAGGTAAACAAGTTTGTAGTTACAGCATTTCTGGAATGGTGTTCTTTAAATAGTTTGAGAGAATTCCCCAATGTTTGATACTCATTGTTACACAACTAAAGGTGGAGTGTATATATCTCGCTCCATCACTGAGACACTGATCGAAACTGCGATTAATGAAGTCTTATCACGTATTGATTCTCAACGTGGAGGTTTATTTTCCAGTAGTTACGAATATCCTGGAAGATATAAAAGATGGGCAATAGGTTTTGTTAATCCACCCTTAGAACTCGTTACTACTGACAACTTTTTTACACTTACAGCCCATAACGATCGCGGCGTAGTACTATTGCAGTATTTAGCAGAGCGTTTGTTTGGGCGATCGCAACTCCAGATAGTTAATTGGGAAACCAAGCATTTATCTGGATTAATTCGACCAACAGAACATTTATTTTCCGAAGAAGAGCGCAGCAAACAACCATCTGTTTTCAACATCGTTCGGGAAATCTTATCTGCTTTTGAGAGTCCAGAAGATCAACATTTAGGGCTGTATGGTGCATTTGGCTACGATTTGGTTTTTCAATTTGAACCAATGCCAAAGCAGCTTGAACGTTCTGTCGATCAGCGAGATATGTTGTTATATCTACCTGATGAACTGTTAATTGTTGACTACTACCAGCAACGTGCATTCAGGGTGCAGTATGAATTTGAGACTAAGCATGGTAGTACTAAAGGTTTGCCAAAGAGTGGTGAAATCATTGATTATAAAGGAAAATCCCATACCCCCACTCAACCCTGCGATCACAAACCAGATGAGTATGCTCTTCAAGTTGAAAAAGCACTTGATTATTTCCGTCGAGGTGATTTCTTTGAAGTAGTTCCTAGTCAAAACTTCTTTCAAGGCTGCCAAAAGTCCCCAGCAGAACTTTTCCGAAAGTTACAGCAAATAAATCCTAGTCCCTATGGATTTATCTGCAATTTGGGTGGAGAATATTTGATTGGTGCATCTCCAGAAATGTTTGTGCGCGTCGAAGGGAAGCGTGTTGAAACTTGCCCAATCAGTGGCACTATCAAGCGTGGAAAAAATGCCATTGAGGATGCAACACAAATTCTTCAGCTACTCAATTCACGCAAGGATGAAGCTGAACTGACAATGTGTACTGACGTTGACCGCAACGACAAATCCCGAATCTGCGAACCTGGGTCAGTGCGAGTAATTGGCCGCCGCCAAATAGAGTTGTATAGTCATTTGATCCATACAGTAGATCACGTTGAAGGCTTAATCAGACCTGAATTTGATGCCTTGGATGCATTTCTTACTCATCTGTGGGCAGTCACAGTCACAGGAGCGCCCAAAAGAGCAGCAATGCAATTTATTGAACAGCATGAGCGTAGCCCTCGACGTTGGTATGGTGGAGCAGTTGGTTACTTCACTTTCAAAGGTGACTTGAACACTGGTCTGATTCTGCGAACAATTCAACTTAAAGACTCAATTGCAGAAGTGCGTGCGGGTGCGACAGTTCTTTATGACTCAATTCCAGAAGCCGAAGCCCAAGAAACTTTAACTAAAGCAGCAGCTTTGTTTCAAACGCTCTACCAGACTCAGCAAAAGTCCAACTTGTCATGCAGTTTAAACCTTAGCAATCGAGCTAAAACTGAAACAAACAAGCGTGTCTTACTAATTGACCACGAAGACTCATTTGTACATACACTTGCTAACTATATCCGCTCTTCTGGTGCCACAGTTAAAACACTACGTCATGGCTTCTGTGAACAAATTCTAGATATTGAATCTCCAGACATCGTTGTACTATCTCCTGGCCCTGGTAGACCTAGTGACTTTAATCTGTCCAAAACAGTTGCAAGCTGCATACGTCGAAAAATCCCAATTTTTGGAGTTTGTTTGGGATTACAAGGAATTGTTGAAGCTTTTGGGGGTGAATTAGGAGTTCTTGAGTATCCGCAACATGGAAAATCGGCTCGTGTTGTTGTTACAGCGCCAGAATCTGGGATATTTCAAGGTTTACCCCAATCCTTTGAAGTTGGTAGATATCATTCGCTATTTGCTCTACCCGATCGCTTTCCTCAAGAATTGCAAGTTACAGCTATTTCAGAAGATGGTGTGATTATGGGCATTGAGCATAAAACCCTTCCAATTGCTGCACTTCAGTTTCACCCAGAATCGATCATGACTCTTTCTGATGAAGTAGGTCTATCAATTATTAAGAATGTCGTACGTATGTACACACGAGAGTGCAATTTCTCACATCCACAGCTAGAAACTACTGGCAACAAAGATGTTATCCATCGTGCCGTATTGTCTGTCTCCTAAATTCAAGTGATGACTATGCAGACTGATCGCCATCCTTTAACTTTATTTACTACTAATACCAAGCCGCGCCATATCCTTGAAGAGATTGTGTGGCAAAAAAAGCAAGAAGTTGCACTTAGAAGTCAGCAATTGTGTTTAGAAGATTTACAAAATCAGGTAAGTACTGCCCCTGCTACGCGAGATTTCTTAAGTGCGCTGCAACAAAGCCCAACCAAACCCAGCTTAATTGCAGAAGTCAAAAAAGCCTCACCTAGTAAAGGAGTAATTCGAGCTAACTTTGAACCAGTCAAAATTGCACAGGCTTATTCACAAGGTGGAGCAACTTGTATATCAGTACTAACTGATGAAAAATTCTTTCAGGGCAGTTTTGACTATTTGCAGGCGATTCGACAAAATGTTTCACTACCACTGCTGTGCAAAGAGTTCATCATTGATCCTTATCAAATATATCTAGCACGAGCAGCTGGCGCTGATGCTGTACTTTTGATTGCAGCCATTCTGTCAGACCAAAACCTCAAAGAATTTTTGCAAATTGCCTACAGTTTAGGCATGAACGCTCTGATAGAGGTACATACTCTAGCAGAACTAGACCGAGTACTAACGCTCAAAGACTTGCGTTTAGTAGGTATCAATAACCGTAATCTCGAAGATTTCACGGTTGATTTAGGAACTACACAGCATTTATTGGCACAACGAAGAGAAAAGTTAAACAGTTTAAACATCACTGTTGTTAGTGAGTCTGGTATACACACAAAAGCTGATTTAGCTCTTGTGGCTGATGCTGGTGCTAGTGCTGTCTTAGTGGGAGAGTCTTTAGTCAAACAAACCGATCTAGTCCAAGCAGTACTCGAGCTGCGGACAAATTTTTAGCCATTCACTTACTTTGTTAGACAAACTATGAGGACGACTTCTATCTCTCATTGCTTCGAGACTTTACGGAATCGCAATCAGTGCGCTTTAATTCCCTTTATTACTGCTGGTGATCCAAATTTAGAAATAACAGCAGAAGCTTTACGGGTTTTGGATCGTCACGGTGCCGATCTGATTGAGTTGGGTGTTCCCTACTCAGATCCTTTGGCAGATGGGCCTGTAATTCAAGCAGCAGCAACCCGCGCTTTGCAACGGGGCATTCGTTTAGATCAAGTTCTGGAAATGGTTCGGACTATTAGTCCCAGCCTCAAAACACCTCTAATCTTATTTACTTACTACAACCCCATTTTGAACCGAGGTGTTGAGCAGTTCTTGCAACAAATAGCTCAAGCAGGCATTGCTGGTTTGGTAGTACCCGATTTACCATTGGAGGAAGCAGAAAATTTATTACAGCTAGCTACCAAATATGGTATTGAAGTGATTTTGTTGGTAGCTCCTACTAGTTCAGTTGAACGCATTGAAGCGATCGCTCGTCAGTCTCAGGGATTTGTTTATTTAGTCAGTGTCACTGGTGTCACTGGTATACGCTCCGAACTCCAACTACATGTTAAAGATTTACTCACAGATTTGCATAGTGTCACTGACAAACCTATTGCTGTTGGTTTTGGCATTTCTAGACCTGAACAAGCTCGTCAGGTGATGGATTGGGGTGCAAATGCTGTAATCGTGGGTAGTGCCTTTGTGAAATGTTTGGTTAAAGGGACAGCGACTCAAAGGCTGTTGGCGGTTGAAAAACTTTGTCGAAGTCTGAAAGCAGCAATTACTGCATCAAATAACTAATTCAGGGGAATCTCATCGTGGTAATCACAAAAGATATTTATGCTCTCGCTCCCAGAGCAAGCAAACCTGATATATTGGGTCGATTTGGACGCTTTGGAGGCCAGTACGTTCCTGAAACTTTAATGTCAGCGCTCAGTGAGCTAGAGAGAGCTTACCAGCACTATCGTACAGTTCCTACTTTCCAATATGAGTTGCAAAACCTCATGCAGGATTATGTAGGACGACCCAGCCCTCTTTACTTTGCTGAACGTTTGACTGCTCATTATGCCAAACCTGATGGCACAGGGCCACAAATCTACCTCAAACGTGAAGATTTAAACCATACAGGCGCTCACAAGATTAATAACGCTCTGGCTCAGGTGTTATTAGCAAAGCGAATGGGCAAAAAACGGATTATTGCAGAAACAGGAGCAGGTCAGCACGGGGTTGCTACAGCCACAGTTTGCGCTCGCTTTGGTTTAGACTGTGTAATCTACATGGGTATCCATGATATGGAGCGGCAAGCTCTAAATGTGTTTCGGATGAAGTTGATGGGGGCAGAAGTTCGTCCTGTGGAAGCAGGAACAGGAACTTTAAAAGATGCTACTTCCGAAGCAATCCGAGATTGGGTGACTAATGTCGAAACTACTCATTACATTCTCGGTTCTGTTGCTGGGCCTCATCCTTATCCGATGATGGTGCGTGATTTTCAGGCTGTGATTGGACAAGAAACTCGCACTCAGTGTCAGGATAAATGGGGAGGATTACCAGATATTCTCCTGGCTTGTGTAGGAGGTGGTTCTAATGCGATCGGACTTTTCCACGAGTTTGTCGATGAACCAAGTGTGCGACTAATTGGAGTAGAAGCAGCAGGTGAAGGCGTTAACTCCCAAAAACATGCTGCTACTCTCACTCGCGGACGAGTTGGCGTTTTGCATGGGGCAATGAGCTATTTGCTACAAGATGACGATGGTCAAATAATCGAGGCACATTCGATTAGCGCTGGGCTAGATTATCCTGGTGTGGGGCCTGAGCATAGTTATTTGAAGGACATCGGACGTGTTGAATACCACAGCGTCACCGATCAAGAGGCTTTACAAGCATTCCAGCGTCTTTCGCGGTTAGAGGGAATAATTCCGGCTCTAGAAACTGCCCATGCGATCGCATATCTTGAAACTCTTTGCCCTGAAATAGAAGGAAGTCCACGAATTATCCTCAGTTGCTCTGGACGGGGAGATAAAGATGTGCATACCGTTATTCAGTTCTTGAATGCTATCTAATTAACTCTGTTGTAAAAATTTGGGAAAATTTGAGATGATAGCGGCAATTCCTACATTAAATGCAGACAATGCATTAACTTCTGATTCTCAAGATTGGTCTACCTTACTGCAACAACTGCTAGACCGTCAGTCCCTTTCTGTATTCCAAGCCAAAAATTTGATGCAAGGTTGGTTAACAGAAGCCATCCCCATAGCACAATCAGGAGCAATTTTGGCAGCAATTCAAGCCAAGGGAGTAGCTCCTGAAGAGTTGGTTGGTCTATCGCAAGTTTTGCGACAGCAGTCATTACAATTAGGAACTAGTAGTTCGCCAAGGGAACTTGGAGGGGTAAAGGATAAAAGGGAAGGGGGAAAGGTTTTAAATCCCTTACCCTTTCCCCTTTCCCCTTTCCCCAACCCTCACCAATCATTGTTGGGTTGCCAGACTACTAGTGATGCTATCAACTCCTATCCTTTGATTGACACTTGTGGGACTGGTGGAGATGGAGCCTCAACTTTCAATATTTCTACAGCTGTAGCTTTCGTGGTTGCAGCCGCAGGAATCAAAGTTGCCAAGCATGGCAATCGTTCAGCATCTAGTCAAGCTGGATCGGCGGATGTCCTAGAAACGCTGGGTCTGAATCTCTATACCGGCAGCGATCGCGTAATTGCAGCCCTTGACGAAGTTGGGATAACGTTTTTATTTGCACCAACATGGCATCCTGCTTTCAAGGTGGTGTCACCTCTGCGTAAAACGTTGAAAATCCGTACTGTCTTTAACTTATTAGGCCCCTTACTCAATCCTTTACCACTTACAGGGCAAGTTATCGGAGTTTATAATCCTAACTTAATGAACACAATCGCCCAGGCGTTAAATCAATTAGGCACTCGCCGAGCGATCGTTCTTCATGGACGTGAAAAACTGGATGAGGCAGGACTAGCAGATTTGACTGACATGGTTGTGTTGGCAGACAAACAACTACATCAAATAACTTTGAATCCTCAAGATTTGGGATTGAAACCTGCTGCAACTACTCAGTTAGCAGGTGGAAATGCTAACGAAAATGCTGAAATTCTCAAAGCTGTACTTCAAGGAAAAGGCACTCAGGCGCAGCAAGATGTTGTGGCTTTGAACGCAGCGCTAGCTTTACAGGTTGGCGAAGCGATCGCTTCCACAGATGAAATTAACTTCTATGCAAAAGGGGTAACTCTTGCTAAAGACATCTTACAAAGTGGAGAAGCCTGGATGAAGTTAGAACAGTTAATCCGAATTCTGCATTAGGTACAAAAAGTATCTACATACTTTACAAACGTAAAATTCACTGCGTTTGGATTTATCTTGGTTGATTTCTTTGACTTTTTTCTCGTTTGACAAAATACTTCATGAAACCTTTAGGAGCAATATTCTCATGGCACAGAATATAAAGAACATTGTAATCGTTGGTGGTGGTTCTGCTGGTTGGATGACCGCAGCATATTTGAGCAAGGCTTTGGACAAAAATGTTCAGATTACCTTAATTGAGTCATCTAACATCACAACAGTGGGAGTTGGTGAAGCGACCTTCAGCACCATTAAGCTATTCTTTGATTTTCTCGGTTTACAAGAATCCGAATGGATGCCAAAATGCAATGCTACTTATAAAATGGCAATTAAGTTTGTCAATTGGAACTCTCAAGGACAATACTTTTACCATCCTTTTCAAAGATATGAAACGGTAGATGGTTTTGATATCTCCGAATGGTGGCTAAAAACAAAGAGACATGAAGCACCATTTGATTACTCCTGCTTTATGATTCCTTTGTTATGCGATCTGAAGCGCTCTCCCAGACATTTTAACGGAGAAGTTTTTGACAATAAAGCTCAAGATTTGTTTACCCAAGAGATTACCACTCAGAAAAATGTCTTGGCTGATTTAAAAGCTCAGTACCCTTATGCCTATCATTTTGATGCCAACTTACTGGCAAGATTCTTAAAAGATTATGGGAAGCAGAGAGGTGTAAGACAGATTGTTGATGACGTAGTAGACGTTCATTTAAGCGAAGATGGCAGTATAGATGATGTCAAAACCAAAGAACATGGGACTATTAAAGGCGATTTGTTTATAGATTGTACTGGCTTCCGTGGTTTATTAATCAATAAAGCTCTTGGTGAACCATTTATTTCCTTCTCGGAGTCACTACTGTGCGATAGTGCGATCGCTATGCAAATACCCACTAATATCAAGAAAAATGGAATCAATCCTTATACAACAGCAACTGCGCTCTCATCTGGTTGGGTCTGGAACATCCCTCTGTATGGAAGAGTTGGCACAGGGTATGTTTACTCAAGTGCGTTTATCTCTAAAGAAGAGGCGGAAACTGAATTTAGACAGCACTTGGGAGAAGCTGCCAATGATTGCAGAGCTTCACATATCAAGATGAGAATTGGTAGAAACAGAAACTCATGGGTGAAAAACTGTGTAGCTATTGGTCTTTCTAGTGGTTTTGTTGAACCACTAGAGTCTACCGGCATATTCTTTATTCAGCATGGTATTGAAGAGTTAGTCAACAACTTACCAGACACTTCCTTTAATGAGGATGTAATTAAAAACTACAACAAAACTGTTGCTAATTGCATAGATGGTGTTCGAGACTTTTTGACACTTCATTATTGTGCTAGTAATAGAGCAGACACAGAGTTCTGGAAGGCAAGCAAGCGCGATATCGTAATTTCTGAAGAACTACAAGAAAGATTGAGATTATGGAAGAGTAGACTACCAAATAACAAGAGCATCAATCCGAACTATCACGGTTTTGAGTCTTATTCCTATTCTGTAATGTTGTTAGGGCTAAATTACCTTCCTGAAAACAATTTACCTGTCTTGAATCATATTGAAGACCAAAAAGCCATAGCAACATTTGATGCAATTAAGGAAAGAACAGATTACCTTAGTGCTACCTTACCATCTCAATATGAATACTTAACTTACGTGATCAAGTCTCAAGAACAGTCTGAATATCTGAGCGAAAATGAATTAGTTCGCTCTTTGGTTACGACTTAAGTGTATTAAGATATTTCTGGCCTAATATTACATGTTAATCATGCTGCTCTGTGAAATGCTAAGTCATTTCACAGAGCCTCGCTCGGTGTTCCATCGCCATCAGAGAATCTATCAGGTTCAAATCAAATACAATGTATTTTAGAGAATTAGTACTAATCATCTTAGGAGATTTAAACCATGCACAAAATCGTTACAATTTCCGGTAATTCTTCTTTCACCTCTCGCTCTGCTGCAATCTTAAACTATGCTCAAGAACTTTGTACCAAACATCAAATTGAAATAGCATCTATTACAGTACGCGATCTCCCCCCAGAGGATTTGATTTACGGAAACTTTGAGAGTCCAGAGGTTAAGAAACTACAGCTTCTAGTTGGGCAAGCAGAGGCAGTAATTATTTCTACACCTGTTTACAATTCCTCCTATACAGGAATACTAAAAGCTTTGCTAGATTTAATGCCTCAGTATGCTTTTGGTGGTAAAACTATCCTGCCAATTGTTACAGGTGGATCAATCAATCATTTACTGTCAATTGACTATGCGATTAAGCCTCTGTTCTCAGCAATGGGAGCTACTCACATTCTCAAGGGAGTTTACGTTGTCAGTTCACAAATTCAGTTCAATGAGCAGAAAGAAATCCAATTAGATAGCGATATTGAACAGAGATTAAAAGCTTCTATTCAAGAACTTGTTAATACTTTGACGCAGAAAGAATTGGTGGCAGTTTAGTTTTATTGACCACAAAAAGGCAGAGAGTAAAAGTAAATAATTTATTTTATCTCTGCCAATATGATTAATTGCTAACGATGATATTGGTAAACTTGCTCTAAAAGTTCAAAAATCAAATATCAGTTTTATAATACATTCAAAAAAATAATATGTAGTTATGAACAAAATAGCAAATTTTACTAATAATGTACGGGTGACTTACTCTACTTCTGCTGCTTTCACACCAACTGTTGTTGCTCTGGGAAAGTTTGACGGTCTGCACTGTGGTCATCAACAAGTCATTCAACCTATTTTGAATCACATCAGAACGCAGGAGTCCGGGAAGAAAAACCGATCGCTAACTAAAGAACATATTTATCCTACAGTTGTCACTTTTAATCCGCATCCACAAGAGTTTTTTACGGGAAAACCTTGGCCTTTACTGACACCCTTGCAAGAGAAAGTGCAACAGCTACAAAATTGTGGTGTAGAACAGCTAGTATTATTACCTTTTGATAAAGAATTAACTGCTTTAAGTCCGCAAGATTTTGTAGAAAAGATTTTGGTGCAACAGCTAAAAGCTCAAATGATCAGTGTAGGAGAGGACTTTCGCTTTGGAAAGCACCGTAGCGGAACTACTAGTGACTTACAGGATATCGCAGCTAAATTTGATATTCCTGTTGTCATTGTTCCTAATTACTCTTTTCAAGGCGAACGTATTAGCAGTTCCTCTATTCGCCAAGCCTTAGCTAAAGGTGACATCCACCGTGTTAAGGTACTATTAAACTATCCTTATAATTTCACAGGGAAAGTTGTTAAAGCACAGCAGTTGGATAGAAGCATCGGCTTTTCACCTGCTAAAATTCAATTAACAGCTAACAAGTTACTACCTCGGTATGGTGTATATGCGGTGCGAGTATTCATAGTCAATGAGACTGTAGATGCTTCATCTTTATCTAACCAACTTTTGCCTATAGGTATAGGAGTTATGAATGTTGCTCATCATTTAGTAGTCAATGATACCTATCCATCTGTAGAAGTACACCTATTGGATTGGTTAGGCGATTTGTATGATAAGACATTAACAGTACAATTAGAAGAATTTTTACGACCAGAGCAAAAGTTTTCCTCCTCAGAAACCCTCAAAGCACAGATTACAGCCGACTGTGCCAAAGCCAGATATCTATTGTTACGATCAACTAATTTAGAGAAATTCGCAGGCTGATAAGCTGTAGTGCTTGATAAATAACGGTCTTATGCCATATTGAACTTCAATGAGCAATAGAGAGACTTAAGTTTATTCTTAACTTGCTGTTCTTGAGTGCAAAAAATTTTGCAAGTGATTTAGTATCAACTTAATTGCTCAAAAGTCAGAGGTTTTGGGATGAATCTATGTGATCTAAACATTAGAGAGTAAAGAATTAGATTGTTCAAAAACCATTATAGATATACACTCTTGCCTGCTCAAAACTATTATTTCTAGTACTAAACGGGTAAGGGTAAATTCTTACAGCAGAAAATAGCAAACAGGAAATAGTGAGCAGGCTTGAAAGTCAGTAAAGCCAGATAACAACCTTTAATCTATTTAATTTGCTGAACATGAGTACTAAATTTCAAACTCCCAACACAAAAACAGATATTTCGCTGAAAGGATCAATCGCGTCTTCTGTTTTATCGCCATCTTCACTATCGTTGCTGTATCCACCTTTTGCAGATATATCAAAGATCTGCTCGGAGAATATTGCGTCTTCAGTTGGCAATGAAGTTTCAGTGGCTTCTGCGGTAGTCAAGATGCTGGAAGAAATGGGAGTGCAATATGCGTTTGGTGTTTCGGGGGGAGCGATCGCACCTTTATGGCACAGCCTGGAAAATAGCTCAATCCAAGTGATTCACTTTCGGCACGAAGCCGGAGCAGCGTTTGCGGCTACAGAGGCACACTTTACTAGCGATCGCCCAGTCGTAGTATTTACTACAGCCGGGCCGGGGATCACAAACGCAATCACAGGACTATATGCAGCACGTTGGGACGGTGCAAAAGTTATCTTTTTATCGCCGTCCACCTCAGCATCACAGCGAGGAATGTGGGCTTTCCAAGAAACCAGCGCTTACACAATGCCCAGTGCGGATATATTTACCACAGGAAAACTATTTCATTATGCAACGACTTTAGAAAGCGGCGAACAATTGCCAGAAATTGCGCGTAGGCTAGTGCTGGGTTTAGCTAGACCGGGTGGTTTTGTCGCCCATTTGAGTATTCCAACAGCAGTGCAGACAAGTACAGCCAAAACATCTTGGTCAAAAGTCAATCTCACTGCACCAGGAGTCACAGTCAGCGAGGAAACAGTTTCAGAATGTGCAGAGTTACTTTCTAAAGAGAAATTTGCCATCTGGGTAGGCTTTGGGGCTAGAAATGCAGCTAAGGAGATTCGGCAGTTAGCAGAAACAACAGGTGCAGCAGTGATGTGTTCGCCACGGGGTAAAGGAATTTTTCCCGAAGACCATCCGCAATTTATAGGCAGTACAGGCTTCGCTGGACACAAGTCAGTCTTGAGATATATGCAAGAATCTCGACCATTGTACACTCTAGTTTTAGGAACACGATTAGGAGAACTCACCTCTTTTTGGAATCCTGCAATGATTCCTTTGCAGAGTTTTTTGCATGTTGATATTGACCCAGAAGTACCAGGAACAGCCTATCCAACTGCCCAGACAGTAGCCATTCAGTCGGATGTGAAATTATTTGTGCGATCGCTACTTAAGCATTTACCAAAAAGTCCTATTGGAACACAGCAGTCATTACCCAAACCTGAGTGTGAAATATTCTCATCATTGAACACAGGTGCAGTGCGACCAGAGGTATTGATGAATGCAATTCAACAGGTAATTGTGGATGGCAGTGATGCCTTGATCATTGCAGAAGCCGGCAACTCTTTTGCTTGGGGAAATTACATGCTGCGATTTGCCCAACCCGAACGTTACCGTGTTAGTACCGGATTTGGGGCTATGGGTCATGCTGTCACAGGTGTTGTAGGTGCTGCCCTAGCCCGGAATGGCAAAGCTGTAGCCATAGTGGGAGATGGTGCAATGTTGATGAACAGTGAGGTAAGTACGGCTGTCAAATATAAAATTCCTGCCGTTTGGATTGTACTCAACGACTCATGTTATAACATGTGCGCTCAAGGAACAACAATGCAGGGATTTAACAATCTTGATATAGAAATTCCCCAAGGGGATTTCGTTAAAATTGCCCAAGGAATGGGGGCTGATGGTATCCGTATCAAAACAGAATCTGACATTCAGCTAGCCCTAAAGAAAGCGATGCTCTCTCCAGTTCCATTTGTTGTTGATGTAGTAATTGATCCGACTCGGCTAGCACCGATTGGCAGCCGCATTGAGAATCTAATTTTGCAAAATACTAGTGTTTGAGAAAAAATTTATGATAGCGTGTCAATCTGTAGGAATTAGCTCACTTGCCTTAAGCTTCCCAACCATTAAGCGTACAAAAGACTACTACAGAGAAAATTATCCTGATTTAGTTGCTCATGCAGAGCAAAAAAACTTAGCAAAGCTAATGTCACAAGATAATTTGGCTGCTTGCAACGAATTTGACTCCCAAATGCTGCCCTATTTATCAGATCCCTTTCGCGGGACTGTTGAGAAAAGGATACTTGGGCCAGGCGAGTCGTCACTGACCTTGGAGTATCGTGCCGCTAAAGATGCTCTAGAGGCAGCAAAGCTTTCCCTTGATGATGTTGATCTTTTAATTGTCGGCTCATTCTTACCTGAACATATCGGCTTTGGTAATGCTGCCTTCCTCGCACGCGAACTGGGATTAACTTGTGGTGCATGGAACCTTGATGCAAGCTGTGGTAGTACCCCTGTAGCGCTACAAACTGCCTGTGCTTTAGTGCAATCAGGAGGATACCGCAATGTATTGGTTGTGATCTCCTGTACTTACTCTCGTTTTTTCAACGAGGACGATACTCTCTCTTGGTTTTTTAGCGATGGTGCTGGCGCAATGGTTGTCAGTCCGCTCAAAGCAAACCAAGGCATTCTCAGTACCAAATCTGTAAATACCAACATGTTATGTGACCAGTTCTTCTTTCAACTCACACCAGATGAGCAGGGCAAAGCACGATTACGTATGCAGGTAGATAAGGGTACAAACAAAGTAATCAGTAGAACATCTGCGGGGCTTCTACGTCAGTGTTGCGAGGGAGCAGTTGCTGCTGCTGATGTCAGCTTCGACCAAATTGATTTTTTCATTTTCAATACACCTACTGCCTGGTTTGCCGACTTTTGTACACAAGTACTAGGTATTGATTCAGAACGCACAATCAACACTTACCCTCTCTATGCAAACATTGGGCCAGCACTGACTTTAGCTAATTTATATCACGCTGCCCAGTTGGGTAAGATTCGTGAAAATGATTTAGTTCTCATTTATGGCTTTGGTGCAGCCAGTAGTGCCACTGCAAATGTAATGCGTTGGGGAAAAGTGGCTTTAGGTTCTGAGCCACATCTCAATTTACCTGAACCGACAGTGAAAACTTCAATAATGAGCCTTGCTTCTTGTTAACCTAAGTTCAATACATTAGATTTAACATATTTTCAAAGCTTTCACTGACTCGGCTACCGTGTACACACAAGTTAAAAAACTCACTTGACATTATTGTATACGGTAGCCTTCCCTAGCAGGCAAGAAGCTGGGATTCTGTTCAATACTCAACTGCGCCCAAGGCTTTCATAGTAGCAATAGTTACTGGACTTACACCTGTTACACCATTAATATTCATACCTTCGTAGGATTTAGAGCTTTTCAAAGTTTTCTGACACTCACCAGTTTTGAAATTCCAAAGCTTAATCGTCTCATCTTCACTGCTACTTGCTAGGGTTTGACCATCAGGACTAAAAGTAACTGACCAAACAAACTTAGAATGTCCAGTCAAAGTTCTGATGCACTTACCTGTACTGATATCCCACAGTTTCACCGTATGGTCGCCACTACCGCTTGCTAGTATATGAGCATCTAGAAAAGCTACTGAGTGTACAGAACTGGCATGTCCCTCTAGGGTTTTAAGATGCCGTCCTGTGCTGACATCCCACAACTTAATTGTTTGGTCACTACTACCACTTGCCAACGTGCAACCATCGGGGCTGAAGATGAGTGACCAAATCCAATCAGTATGACTATCCAAAGTTTGAAGGCAAAGACCAGTACTAACATCCCACAACTTAATTGTCTGGTCATTACTACCACTTGCTAATAAATCACCATTGGGATTGAAGGCTACTGTCCATACCCAATGAGTATGTCCTTTTAAGGTTTTGACACACTGAGTTGTTTTGGCATCCCACAACTTTACTGTCTGGTCTTGACTGCCGCTTGCTAATAGATGACCATTGCGGCTAAAGGTAATTGATGTGATTCGATTTGTATGTCCTTGTAATGTTTTGAAGCATTGACCAGTGTTAATATCCCATAACTTCACTGTTTGATCTTCACTACCAGTGGCAAGTATAGTATTTTGAGAAAAAGCAACTGATGTAACTCGATTACTATGACCCTGCAAAATTTTTAGGCATCTCCCAGTGCTAACATCCCATAGCTTCACCGTTTGGTCATTATTGCCACTAGCAATATAGTTACTATTAGGGCTAAAGGCAACTGACCACACTCCATTACAATAACCCTGGAAAGTTTTCAGACAAAGACCAGTAGTGACATCCCACAGCTTTACGGTTTGGTCTTCACTGCCACTTGCTAGCGTATAAGTATATGGTCTAAAAGCAACTGAAGATATTCTGCTACTATGACCGTACAGAGTGTTAAGGCACTGACCAGTAGTAACATCCCACAGCTTAACTGTTTGGTCATCACTGCCACTTGCTAAGGTCTGACTATCATAACTAAAGGTAACTGAATTTACACAGTCTTGATGACCCTGTAAAGTTTGAATACATTGATATGTAACAGAATTTAATAGCTTTATTGTTTGGTCACAATAACCTATAGCCAAAGTTTGACCATCTGGACTAAAGGCGACTGACCTCACTTCACTATCTTGATACTCTAGAGTTTTTAAGCATTGATAGGTTTTGAGATCCCATAACCTTACCTTTTGGTCATCGCTACCACTGACAAGTATAGTACCTTGAGAATTGAAGGCAACTGATGTAACTCGATTACTATGTCCATGCAAAGTTTTGAGTAGTTGACCACTAGTAACATCCCATAGTTTCACTGTTTGATCTTCACTACCACTGGCAAGCATAGTACTGTGAGGATGGAAAGCAACTGACCATATCCCACCACTATGATCTTGCAAATTTGCTAGGCATTCTCCACTATTAGCATCCCATAGTTTCACTGTTTGATCGGCGCTACCACTGGCAATAACATAACCATCAGGACTAAAAGTAATCGGCCAAACAAAACCTATATGCCCCCTAATAGTTAGCAGTTGTCTGCCATCTGTAACTTGATACAGGCTAATATCACCGTTCGTATCCCCCATAGCCAAAACTTTTCCATTTGGGTTGAATGCCACGGAATGAATACCACCTATGGTCGCAGCAAAAACACACTTCGCTAAATTAGCATGAGTAAAATTTGTGTTGTGCAAATTCACATATCTCATATCTGCTTGCCAAATAGTCAGATTAGAAAAATCGTAACCAGTTAAATCTGTTTCTAAACGACAAAGCAAATTCAGAATATTTCCAGCTGTATAACTTTGTTCTAGGGGAGATGTTTCTTGTAATCTTGCTAAAATTTGAATAAATTGATTTTCAAGGTTTTTTTTATTTCTATAGTGAGTAAGTAGCTTATTAATAAGTGGTTGAATAATGACTTGTATTTGGGTATTAATAATATAGTCTTTGGCTGTCGCTTTCATCAAAGCATGACTCCGAAAAAGCTGGAGGTCTTGAGTGACAATCTCTTCATTAACCTGCTCTATTAACCGTTGAGTTATATACTCCATAACTACAGGTTGTAGCATGAATAGTAATGCGTTTTGTTCAATCAGCGATCGCCGTCTTAAAGATTCCAGAGCTTCTAATAATTTTACTTGTGGTATTGATGAATATATATCTTCTCGCAATTCTAATAGTGAAACTGGCTCAAGATTAATCGCTAACCAGTACATTATTTCTTTTTCTAAATCTAACAAGCGCGAAAACTGCTGATCTAACAAATCGCAAATATCGCCAAAAACAACTGTTTCTTGCCGCAAAAATTCATCAATACTACCATTAAATAAATCTTGAATGGTTGTCGCAACTATTTTTAAAGCTAAAACATTACCACCATAGCGCTCGACTAAAGTTTTGATCAATTGTGACTCTAATACAGAGATACCCTTCATTTTTAATATTCCTTGCCCATCTTCTGGCTTGAGACCATTCAGCAGTAATGAGCGAACAGATAAGGATTTTCCCTGCTGTGAGGCTACCTCTTTAGGTTTTTCCCTACTTGTCAGTACTAAGCAGCTTTGGTGAGTAGCTTCTCCTACAAGTTTGAGTAACTCACCATACCCCTCATATCCTTCACGATAAATTCCAGCTCGACTTCCATCACGCATAATCGACTCTAGATTATCTAGGATTAGCAAACAGCGATGCTCCCGTAGATAGCTTATTAGTCGTAATATTCTGTCGCCTACGTTTTCTGGTAAGGTCGTTTCTGTTTCTTGATTATCGCTAAGGAATTGGATTAAGTTTGCTAGCAAAGCTTTAACAGATGGAGCTTCTCGCAGCGATCGCCAAATTATATATTCAAAATTGTCCTTAATCTGTTCTGCTAGTTTTATAGCCAGAGCTGTCTTACCAATTCCTCCCATTCCCAGCAGTGCTACTACTCGGCAGTTTTCTCTCAAAACCCATTGCTCTAAAGTAGCTAGTTCTTCTTGTCGTCCATAAAAAACTGATACACAAATTGCTTTTCCCCAATCTTGGTGCTGAGATTGGTCTGAACTGACATAGTAAGTTTTATCTAATTCTAAATTAAAAGCTTTGAAAAAAAGCTCAAGTGTTAGTTTGTCAACCCCTTCCTCACGGGAAAGTACTTTGGAAATTGTCGCCGTATTGACTCCAACTCGATCGCTCAAATCTTCAAGAGTATACTTGTTTCCATAATTGTCGTTTAATTCTAACGCTAGTTTGCTCGATTGAAGTTTTTGCAACCCTTCAGGAGTCAGGAGAACACCACGTTTGCGTTTTTGCTTTTTAGGCATTATTATAAGCACCTTTTTTAGTAGGTTTAAATAGTTGGTTTTAAACAACTATGCGTAGTCAGTCACTATGAACATCAGCTATTTTTAACCTTTA
Organism: Nostoc sp. DedQUE02; assembly: GCF_034531035.1. Lineage (NCBI taxonomy): Bacteria > Bacillati > Cyanobacteriota > Cyanophyceae > Nostocales > Nostocaceae > Nostoc > Nostoc sp. DedQUE02. Next base: position 65,159 of record NZ_JAVRBY020000034.1, read on the forward strand.
ATTAACCTATTTTTCATATAGGCACTATGCCTGTGAATGAATATTCAAGCAATTATCATATTAATGCATCTTTGATAGTATATTACCAGAAATTTTAAATGTCAGTACAAAAATTTACATATTTTTTATACTAATTATAAAAATTCTAAATTAGTCAACATAATAGCATCTACTAAAACAAATAAATATAACTGACTTTCTAATATATAGAAGAGGGAATTTATCTAATAGTAGATGTCGCTATTATCTAGAAATAGATAAAACTTGTAATATCAGATAGGCTATTAAGCTAACCTAAGCAAACTGTTTGGTGACAAAGGATACATCTCTCAAAAATTGTTTGAAGAGTTATATGAGCGAGGGTTACAGTTAGTCACAAAATCTAAGAAGAAAATGAAAAATCGTTTGGTAAAACACTCAAAATTTTATATTGATTTTATAAATAGCTTCTAAAACGTGTAGTACAAAGCTGAGATGACGTTTAATAGTTGATTGAGAGCAACAGTTTAAATTTGCCTACGTATTAATTATGTAATATTAATTTTGTTTTTCTTGGATTACTTACTTAATTTTCCCAAAATTGACTAGCTGGTATCTTGACGTTTCCTCAAAACAAAAACTAGAATGACAGTCAGTCTAGTAGATATTGAATAATTGAATAGAGGAGATAATCTGATGACATACTTCCATGCTGCTCAATCTTCTATGCCTGTACTGGTAGTTGGCGCTGGCCCAGTAGGCTTAACGCTAGCTGCCGAGTTAACACGTCATGGTGTTCCCTGTCGCATCATAGATAAAGCCGCACCACGCCCAATCGTAGAGTCGCGTGCTGTTGGCGTTCATACACGCACACTCGAAATCTTCGAGCGTCTTGGTGTTTTGCAAACTGCCCTTGAACAAGGTCGCATTGCCCGTGGAGCTAATTTCTATGGGGATGGACAACAGCTAGTCCATCTGCGACTCGACGAACTCGATGTTCCTTATCCCTTTTCTCTACTGCTTGAGCAAGGTAAAACTGAGCGCCTCCTAGTTGAACATCTTGCTAGCCAAGGGCTAACAGTGGAGCGCCCTGTTGAGTTGATCGCGCTCACGCAAGAAGGAGACACAGTTCACGCTACTTTACGCCATGAGGACGGAAGAATTGAAGAGGTAACGACTGCATATTTAGTAGGTTGTGACGGCGCACACAGCACAGTCCGCCATTTAATAGGCGTGAGCTTTCCAGGGCATCCCCATGTAGGGCAGTATGCCTTAGTTGATGTGGATGTTGAGTGGGATCGTACCTGGCCTGATGACCAAATTCATACCTTCTTACGCCCTGAAGGTTTATTAATTCTGGGTCGGCTACCTAGTGGCGTTTGGCGCATAGTAGTTACACTGCCTGATGACCAACCAAGAATAGAAGACAAGCAGGCAATACTAGCCTTAATTAAGCATCAGCTAACTTATCACCCCGATGCTGGTATACGCGAGTTGCATACCCCTCTATGGGTTTCTACCTTTCACATCAGTAGCCGTGTGGTTGAACAGATGCGCTACGGGCGTGTATTTCTTGCAGGAGATGCTGCACATATTCATAGTCCTGAAAGTGGTCAAGGCATGAACGCTGGGATGCAAGATGCCACAAACTTAGCTTGGAAGCTTGCACTCCATGTGCGTAGGCTGGGTGGCGAGGCGCTGTTGGATAGTTATCACGCTGAACGACATCCGATCGTAGTTGAGATTGTAAGAACTACCGAGTTTGTCGAGCGCCTTTTAGAACTGAAGCAACCTCTAGTTGCGAAAGTACGCAACGCTACACTGTCGCTGGCTTGGCATGTGGATGCAATTGAGCGTCAGATGCGGAACGCCTTTGCCGCTAATACCTACAACTACCGCCACAGTCCCTTGGTAGGCGAACACACTCAGTCATTTGTTGAATGGTGGCACGCAATAGCCTACACTGAGCCACACCCATCAGTAGGCGATCGCTTTGATTTTAGCCATGGCCCAACAGCAGGCGATCGCGCACCAGATGCCCGTAACATAGTAACGCAAGATGGCCAACCACATCGGTTGTTTGAAATTTGGGGTAGCGAAGCACGACATCATTTATTAGTGTTTGCCGGTTTAAAAGAACAACCCCAGCGTTTAGAAGAACTTCGGCAGATAGTTGCCTTGTTGCAATCGCGTTACGGTACACTCATTCAATGTCAATTGGTTTTGTCCCAGCAAGGTGACAACGAGCAATTTAGCTTATGGGATTCTACAGGTGAACTAAGCCGCCGCTACGGGGCCCAGTTTGAGTGTTTGTACTTAGTGCGACCAGACGGTTTTGTTGGTTTCCGTAGTCAACCTGCCCAGTTACAGCCGTTAGAAGCATTCTTGATGCGGTTACTTGGTAACTCCGTTGAGCTAACGTTGAACTAGTGAAATCATGACGGCAGTAAGGGGATAAAAGAAAACACAATACTGGTGAGAGTGAGTATGCAAGAAAAGAATCCCGATCAAATTTCTTTGGTCGATAAGTCCACTTCTCGTTTACCCCGTAGTGATAAACGAGATCGCATCTTAGCGGCGGCACGCGAAATCCTTGCCCAGAGGCGCTATGAAGATGCAGCTGTCTCAGAAATTGTCAAGCGTGCAAACGTAGCTCAAGGGACTTTCTATCGCTATTTTCCGTCGAAAACAGCTTTAGTAAGCGCACTCGCTGAGGAATTGCAACGCGATATTACACAAGCAGTAGAACAGATAGCGACCGAGAACCAACCTTTGGACAAGTCGCTAGAAGCCCTGATCCGGGCTGCACTGGCGGCTGCTACACCCTACCGAGACATTCTAAGTATCCTAGATACTGAGACACTCTTATTTGGTTCGTCTTCCTCTGCGGAGGAGCGTCGTGAGCCTTACTTGCAGCAGCTAATCTTGCTGATCAAACGTGACCAAGCCTGCGGGCGGATTTCATCAAACATAGATCCAGCGATCGCAATTCGGCTTGTGGGCAGTATCCTGGATCGCATGGCACGCGATTGTTTACTTTATCATCCCGAAATTGCCGTCGAACACTATCTTGCAGAGACAGTAGGTTTTGTACGTCGTGCGCTAGGTATTGTCATGGAATAACCAAATTAATCACAAACAACTTAGCGCTCAAAACGTAGATGCATCTGTCATCCAGGGCTAATACCAATTAGACTTGAGCCATTAGAATTACGCGATCGCTTTAATTATTCAATGGGCATAAGTTCTGGAAACACTACTCAGAAAACTGCATAAAAACACTCAACTGGATCTATTAAGTCAGTGAAGGGTTTTAAACCCAAAATCTGGAATACTGTTGCTTGCCTTTGTAGCTAAATATCTACAGAAGTACAGGCTCCCTAGTAGTTCAGCTGAAAGTATATATTAAAAGGAAAAAGGCTTGATATGCAAAAGCAAATTTTGGGTTTAGCGATCGCATTACCAACGATATTATTCACTGCCTTACCTACTTTGGCAAATCCTGTACAAGTTATTACGCCTAAAGTTGGTAATTTACAACCAGTTCTGGTACAAGGAGAATTTCAAACTCCTGTAATTGAGAATCAACTCAGGAACCCAGGAGATGGCCAATCACCGGGGCCAACCGGTGGGAACTCGCCAGTAAAAGGCCCTGGGCCCAGACCTCCTCGCAGAGATACATTGTTGCAACTGGGTACAGGTTTACAAAATACGATCAATTCTAGCTCCGTAAATCTGAACATAGCCAACCCCGTTCTTGGTCGCTAATATTCGGGTTAGTTTTGAGGTAATCTTTCAGCAATTTACAACTGCGAATCAGTAGATTGTTTAAATCTTGGGTTTGCAGTTCTGTGCTTTGAAGACGCCAAAGTTTAGCTGTACCATCAAAACTGGCAGAAGCCAAAAATTTCCCATCGGGGCTAAAACTGAGGCTCAATACTGCATCAGTATGTCCTGGAAGAGTTTTGAGTTCTCTGCCTTCACGGTTCCAAAGTTTAATGCTTCCATCACCGCTAGCTGAGGCTATTATCTTGCCATCAGGACTAAAGCTGACACTGTAGATGGCATCAGTATGTCCTGTAAGAGTTTGTAGTAAAGTTCCATTGCTGACTTGCCAGAGTTTGATAGTTTTATCAGCACTAGCCGAGGCGAGTACTTGACCGTCAGGACTAAAACTGATGGCGTTGACAGCATTAGTATGTCCTGGGAGATTATACAGTAACTTGCCATCCTTAACTCTCCAAAGCAAAACTTTGTTATCTCTACCAGATGAGGCCAGTACTTGACCATCAGGGCTGAAACGAACGCTCAAAACTTCAGCCGTGTGTCCTTGGAGAGTTTTAATTAAAGCTTTTTGCTGAATATTCCAAAGTTTAATGGTCATATCAGCACTGGCGCTGGCCAGAATTTGACTATTGGGGCTAAAGCTGAGACTATTGACATTGCTGCGATGACCTTGAAGAGTTTTAATCATATAGCCGTCACGAGTCCGCCAAAGTTTAATGTAATGGTCAAGACTCGCTGAAGCTAATGTCTCGCCGTCAGGACTGAAGGCTAAACCGTAGACTTCATCGCTGTGTCCATAAATTGAAGTATTATAGCCTTCCAGAGTTTGGCGCAAAGTTCCGTCACGCTGCCAAAGTTTTATCGTAGTGTCTTGACCTGCGGTGGCTATTTGCCCATCGGGACTAAAACTCACACTATAGAGTTGACCTTGAGATCCTATGAGAGTTTTGAATAGAGGATTATCTCGCTGCCAAAGTCTAACAGTTTTATCAGCGCCAGCCGAAACTAAGGTCTGGTCATCTGGGCTAAAACTGGCGCTGTAGACTGCAATGCTATGTCCTAGTAAAGTTTGGCGTAAAGAGCCGTCTTGAGAACTCCAAAGTTTGATTGTGCTATCAGCGCTGGTGGAAGCTAGGGTTTGACCATCATGGCTGAAGTTGACGCTGAGAACTGCTGCATTGTGTGCTGGAATAATTTTTAGCAGTGTGCCATCTCTGCGCCAGAGTCTTACGGTTTTATCAACACTAGCTGAAGCTATTTGACCATCGGGGCTAAAAGCGACACTGGAAACTCCGGCGCTATGCCCAAGTAGGGTTTTTTGCAACAATCCATCGCTAACCCTCCAAAGTTTAACAGTCTTATCTGCACTAGCGATCGCCAAAATTTCCCCATCAGGGCTAAAACTGACACTATTAACAAAATCCTTATATCCGCTAAAAGTTCTCAGCAAATGACCATCGCTAACTTGCCAAATTTTAGCAGTGCGATCGGCGCTACCAGTAGCGATCGTCTCACCGTTGCCAGACCAAGATAAACTCAGAACTTCGGCAGTATGACCTTTTAGTGTTCTAATTAAACCACCGTCGCTAGTTCTCCACAGCTTCACGGTGCGATCAAAACTAGCAGTTGCGATCGTTTGACCATCTGGGCTGAAACTGACATTCCGCACTATATCAGTATGCCCTGTTAATGTTCGTAGCTTTGTGCCATCCCGTCCCCAAATTATGGCCGTTTTGTCGTTGCTAGCCGATACAATTGTTTTGCCGTCAGGACTGAAACTCACGCTCGATACTTCAGCGCTATGCCCTTCCAAACGGTTACGCTCTTGGGTTCCAGAAATTACTTGTTGTAAAACACCCAAAGTCTGAGTTTGCAAATCGGCTGGTGCTACAAAAGTGTTTTTTAGCTGTTTACCTGCTTTGACACTAGCAATGAGTGCTTCTAACTGCTGATGCGATAAAAGATTAGCTTGAGATGAGGCATTTAAGGCTTCAATTTCTCGCAATTGGGCTGCTTGGGATTTCCAATAGGCTAAAGAGCCGAAACAGACAGCCGCTAATCCTAAAATACTGAGTGCAACTACAGCCCTTTGAGCTTGCTTGAGTCTGGTTTTCTCTTGTTGTTGCTGTTGTTTTCTTTGTACTAAACAAGCTTCAATAAACCGTTGCACATCAGCAGAAAGTTCGTCGGTATATTTAATATAGATATCTTCTGCCTCGGCTAGTCGCACTCCTTGTAATAAGAAATCAGCTTGCTGACTGCGTTGCAGCCACAATTGGGAAGCTTGCTCAATTTGCCTTTGTTTTCGCAAGCGATCGCGATTTTCTTCTAACCACCAGCGTAAAGTTGACCAATGACGGATGAGGATTTCATGGGCAACTTCTACTGTGATGGGAGAAGGGGAGTAGGGGAGTAGCACTTCGGCTACGCTCAGTGACCGGGGGGCAGGGGAGGCAGGGGGGGCAGGGGGAGAAATGTTTTCTGGTTCGCCTTGTCTACTTTGTCCTTTTGTTACTTCTTCTTCTAAATTCATCACTACTAACTTGGCAGCAGTTAAGGCGTTGAGGGTTTTTTCTACCAATGCGGCGGGATATTTTTTGACTATTAACTCTGATTTATGTACTCGTCTGCGAGTATCTTCTGTACCTTCACCTAGTTGCGTCAAAGATAAAAAAATCCATTTAGCACATTCTTGCATTTGAGAATCGAAACTTTCGTAAACAGCTTGAGACGATCGCTCTAATGCTCCTTGAATTCCGCCTAGTTGCTCTTGATAGGTTTGTAAAGTCAACTCACCAGCAACTCGATGTTGCCATAATTGCTCTAAAACAAATTCCAGTAACGGTAAATCTCCTGGTGAGTGATTTAACTCCCGCAACAATACTTCAACCAGTTCTGGTTCTACTTTTAACCCGACTTGTTGAGCCGGGTTGAGAATCATCCGCCGATAATCATCCAAACTTAGCTTCGGTGGAACTAACACGCTCAAATCCTGCAAAGCTTTAGCCAGTGCTGGTACTTCCAAACAGGAGGCAATAAAGTCTGCCCGTAAAGTAATAATTAATTTGAAGCGATCGCCAGCATATTGCACCGCTCCCAGCAATAATTCTAAAAATAGCTCTCTGTCTGGAGTCGGAGCTAGAGTAAAGATTTCCTCAAACTGATCTACCACTAGCACCACAACTCGATGGGGTTGATTGCGTATCCAGTAAACAAATCCCTCCACCCCTTGGTGAAATATTCCCTCTAACAAAAGATGGGGAGAGGCAGGAGGCAGGAGGCAGGATAGCGTAGCGTTAGCGAGTCCGCGAGCGTCGGCAGAAGGCAGGAGGATGGATTCTTCATTTTGAATTTTGAATTTTGAATTTTGAATTGTTTGCCTCCCCTGCCCCCTGCCCCCTCCCCCAAGCCGCCGCGCTAAAGCTTCAAGCGGATTTGCCCCTGGACGAATACTTCCAATCCACCATTGTTCGCTGCTGGGTATTTGTTTGCCCAATCGCAGTTGGGGAATTACACCAGCTTGCACAATTGAAGATTTGCCGCTTCCAGAAGCACCGATGACGGCTAAAAAAGAGCGATCGCGTAGTTGGTGGATTAACTGCTGAGTTAAAGCTTCTCTGCCGTAAAAATACTGACTATCTTCTTCCAAAAAAGCACTTAAACCCATGTAAGGGCATACTCCCAAATCCAATCCTGTGGTTGATTTTGGCGTGTTTGCTCCCGTTTTTGCTTGGAGAATTTCTATAATGCCTTGTGTGCCTGATAGCCAGATGTAAAGAGGAACGCCGCTACCTGCCAAGGATAATTGTAATTGAGCGATCGCTCCGGCGGCTGAGAGTCCATCTGTATGCGTTGCCGCCATCAAAGTATCGAGAAATTTTTGGGCAAAGCGTTCTGGTGCGTCAGCAGGTGAGGCATAAGCGATTAAACATTGTCCTTGGTGGGAGTCAATTTGCAAATCTTCTACCCAATCTTGCAAGGATGTATTAGCTACAGGACAATCGAGGATGATAATTTGTTGAGCTGTACAAAGGCGTAGCTGTTGTTTCAACCAGGAACGCTTGATGCGGATATTTTCTCCCAGCAATAACCATTCACCTGCGTCGGTTTCTTCAATTCTTCCCCGCAGATAAAGTAGAATCACTTCTGATGCTGGTTGTTGTAAATGACGAGCGATCGCTTCTTTGATCCGATTGGCAGATACTTTTGTTGCTGGCAAATACTCTAGTGCAAAATCTCCAGCACTTCCGAGAAATTTGCTAATATCTAGTGTTGTTTTGCTGACTAATAATCCCTCTACTACTATTCCTATCCGGCGATGCACTCCAATAGTTGCCTGAGTTAATCTTTTCCCGACAATTAGTTCCCCAACTCCCTCAACAATTCGTTTAGGAGTTTGCAAGGGATATTCTCGAAAAAGCTGAGTTTCTCCTTTAGTTTTTTTCTGCTGATTAATCAGCCGCAATTGTTGATTACTTTTATCTATATATTGGAGAGTTTGATGATACACGTATCGATACAAATTATCCACATAAATTAAGCCTTGACTATCTGCTGCCTCACCTTGCAACCCTTTCATTAAATAATAAGTAAACACCCCATGTCCCAATTCGGGAAACTCCCAAGATTGCTGGTTAGTATCACAGGAAAGCAAAGCATAAAAACCTTTACTTTTAGCAGCACGCTGCTGTAATAATTCAACCATTTTTGGTGTAGCATTCAGCAATGGTTCTATTGTTGTACCTCTGAGTGTCATCCCGCCACTATGACAAGCATCTAGCCAAACAAGCTGATTTTGCACTCCACTATTACCCAACAACAGCAAAATTTCTTGTAAAGCTAAAGCTGTGTTTTGCAGATCGGATTTGTGAGTATCTGCCAAACACAAAAATGCTTGCTGCGCGTTTGGTTCTACAATTCCATGTCCAGAAAAATAAAATAGAATAGTATCAATAGGTTGAGCCGCAGTAGTAATTTGCCGCAGACTAGCACGGATGTTTTCTAAAGATGGTGGTTGCGGTGCAAAATCATGATATATCTTCACCTCTGTTTGAGTAAATTGTGCAGATGCATTTACCAACGCTTCTGCTAAACCCTGACAATCTACTGTTGAATAACTCAGGCTAGGTAGTCCGTCATCTTGATATTGATTGACTCCCACCAACATTAGCCATAGCTTAGGAGTTGTAGTTTGTTTGACTGAAGTTGAGCGACTAGCGATCCCAATTGGTGGCATTACAGTAGTCCTAAATGCGTTGTAAATAAGGTAGATACTGTTGCAATACTGCTCGGTTAAGGATTTTTAACTCGGAGTTGGGTTTAGGGAAAAGGTTAAAGGGTAAAGGTTAAAGGTTTTTTCTTTCCCCTTTCCCTCGCCCCTTATCCCCAGAGGGGGCCCCACCTTCCCCTTTTCCCCTTAACCGACAAGTATTGGATACTGTTGTAACTTAAGAAAATCAAATTGTTGATGATTATTCAGGAAGTTAAATAACCGCTTAACAACAGCAAAACATTTGCAAACTTGCTAAAACTTTCTCAAAAGTCTTTTATCTCTAATAGTCTGTAACTTGTACTTTAGGATAAAATTAGCATAAACTTACAACTCAGATAAGATTGATATACATAAATAATAATAATAACTGAATTGCAGTCCCAAACAGATAAATTTTCTACACAAAGACTTGTCAGAGGTTGGGAGATGTATTACCAGTAGAGTAACCATTGACCATCGCAAAACAATCCATGACCTTGTAGAGTTATTCTTTCATCGTCAGGATAAATACAAGTAGTTGGTGCAATCTGATGAAGTGTGTGTCCACTGTGCAAGACAATTTCACCAACTTTGTAATTATGAAAAGTTTTGGTTCTAAATCGTTTAAGAATTTCTACATTGCTTGCGATCGCTTGACTATAATCATTAATATAGTTGAAATCCCAAACATTCAACCCACCCCCATTTTTCGGCAATTTAATTGGTAAAGTAAAGGAGATTGTGTTTACAGTATCGAGTTTACCTTCATCCCATTTGAGGTTTCGGTACTGCAAATCGAAGTGTGTGGTAGCATTTGGTTTAGTGATAAGATTAGAATCTTGCCAAATATGAAACCCAGGCAGTGCTGCATCTGATTTATACCTTACAGGGTTTATAAGCGCCTGCTCTAAATATTCTTTGACTAACTTATAAAGCCAACCAAAGTGTAGTTCTAGAAGTAGATTATATTCACGAGCTATAGTATAATAATCTCTAGAAAAATTAGGTTCATTTAAGAAATCTAAGTAACTAGCCGTACCTAAAGTATAGAAAAACTTTGGAGAGTTTCCTCGTTTTATCCATAATTCTCTTAAACTATGAATTACAGAACAAATATCATTACATTGTTCAACTGTCACGATTTGTTCTGAGAAAATTTCATTACTAGAATCTGTATCCCAACTAATACTATTTCCTGCAATATTTTCTGTAAGCAAAGCTAATAGCGAGTCGGTTATTTTCCCATCTGCCCGAATATCATATCCATCGTATCCCGGCATTGGATTAACTTCTAAACACCAGTACTCTAAATCGTTAGTAACTTTAAAATCCCAACCTGCAAACTTTAACCCCAATGCGGCAGTTGCACTAATAATTTTTTGGTGTAAAGCTTCTGGTAACTCCCACTCTACATACTCAGCTTCTTCATGAAAATGGCGATAGTCTACCTGCGGACATTTTATTAATTCTGCGTGGACTCTATTACCCACTACATGGGCGCGTACATCAGCACCCTGTATATATCTTTGTAAATGAACTGGGCCTGCGTCTGGGTGGAAATCGAGAAACTCCTCTGATTTTACCAGTCTGCTATCGGCACGAACACCCGATGTTGTTTTAACAATTGTTAATCCAGCGTTAGCAAACTCAGCTAAAATTTCTGGATTGGAACTGGTAATGCTATCAGCAACTTGAAAACCTAAAGATTGCAGATGAAATTCATGAAGTGGTTTTGAGAAATTATTACCGCCAGCACCAGGACGATTAATTACGTTACCGGGAATATGTTCTAGCCAACAGCAAAGTGCAGCAAGAAGACTTTTCCATCGCATCGCATCTTGCACATCTGATTGTACGGTTGAAAGGTCAATCAAGCGACAATAATAAGAACCATGAGGATTTAATAGATACTTTTGGCTAGAACAACTTATCCAGCTTTGATTATCATCGGGTAATGCTAGCCGCCAATCTCCATTTTGAATAACTTCGCGTAAATTAATTACTTGGACTTCGACACCACAAGATTCAGCGTAGTTAACAAAATGACAAAAAGTGCGATCTGAATCAAGGCCAATTGCGTAAATCATGAGAAAATAGTCTCCAAAAGTGCGGGAGCAAAATCCGACCAAACAAACTGTATTTCTTCCAAAGATGGATAAGGGTTGATACGAGCAATATTGGCACTTTCTAGGTTGCTATCAATACTCCAAGTTACAGTACCAAATACCAAATCTAAATTTCTCAGCAGCGAAATACTTTTTTCTTCTAACTGCAAATGTTCTAGAGATGTATTGGTGCAACGCCATGCTTTATCTTCTAAAACAACAACAATTTCATATTCCAGGTTAGCCGAAACCCAACTTGCGCGAAATGGCCCCATTCCTTCAGGAATTTCTGGATATGCAGCAGTATTATAAGTAGTTAAATCTTGGAGATACCATTGTTTATCGAGTAATGCTTGCGGTGATGGTGGAACTTGCGAAGAGAATACTTCTAGATTGCTAGTATAACCAGCCTTTAATTTAGTCAAGTTAGAAGAATACGATAAATTACCCCAAAGACTGTTTGCAGTTGGACGATTAATTACTGTTGATTTAGATAATGTCATCGCTGCCCATAAAGTAGCAAGACACTCATCATAAATAAAAGAATCATCAAAACTAGCGCGAATCGGCATCTGTGGCGGAATACGTAAAATAACTGGGATTTCTGGTGTAATATATGATTTTCTAGAAGTAACACCGATAGAAAACATTCTTGCAGCATTGCAAACATCTAAAATTGCACTTTTATAACCTTTTTGGCTAACCAATTCGTTAACTGCTTGGCAAAAAATGTCATCACTCGAACCAATAATTAATAAATCCATAATATTTAGTCAATCGTTTTATCATGGGAGGCTTATATTCCCGACTTTTTGAACAAGTCGGGAATCTGTTTTTTCACAATCTCTATTCTTTAGAAGATTGGCTTGTTAGCTTTAATTAAAGTTTGAGGACGCACATTTTGTATTACAGGAATTTTCAGTTGATCTGCTGGTAAAATAACTGGATTAGCTCTATCTAGAAGGCCACCACCACAATTACCACTTTCGCAAGTCTCTTTACTATCCTTACCTTTATCGCTAGAATCTTTGCCTTTATCACTCGATTCTTTTGTTTTACCACCGTCAGTTTCTAAGACACTATTCAAAGGTCTTTGATTCAAATTATGAAGAGTGTCACGACGGGCAGAATTGGTAATAAAAGGCTTATTTGATACGATCCCATGAGAATTTACTTGTGGGATAGATTCAGCTTTAGCTACAGTACTAATAATTGAACTAGCTATTGCTAAACCCATTACTAATGCTAAACGTGTAGAAGTTGAAGTTGTAATTTTCATTCTGATTATCCTTTTATTTGGTTTGTTGTTTGTGTTGTTATGACTGGATTTGTGAAGGTTTTACGGCTACTTAAGTTTTCAGTTTTCACCTTTCACTTAGTCAATAGGTTTGCTTTGATATTTTTATGCAGTCTTTGCAAAACTTTTGATAATTATTTTTCGACAGGATTTACGCGAAATAATAGAAAAACGAACCGCGAAGGCGCAAAGGACACGTTTGCCCTTGGCGTTCCTGAAGGGTAGAAATGAGAATTTCAGAGAGTTATTGCGTAAGTCCTATTTGAGATTAGAAAAACCCCGCAGAAGCGAGGTTTAATACTGGGATAAATTTTACCTTTTGCAGCAGTTTTGAAGTACAAAGCTATGGGTTTTGAGGCAAGAACTATAAACTCTTTCTATCTTATTTTCAGTCTTGCTTTGTGTATCTCAGTTACTTGCAAACTTCTCTAGTTTTGTTAGAGGTTGTTTGAAAAGTGTTTTGCTGTGACTTTAGGCACTTTAGATCCCCCCTAACCCCCCTTAAAAAGGGGGGAACCGGAGTCAAAGTCCCCCTTTTTAAGGGGAATTTAGGGGGATCTAAAACTTTTGATACCGACAAGAGGACTTTTCAAACATCCTCTTAGAGTAATAATTGATGCTGATTTTTAGTGATTATTTATCTCACTCTTGTTTGCTTTTGAAAGTATTCACGAGAATAGTAATTCTGCCTGCCGCTATTATCTAAAAACTGCGTATAGCCTTGCAACAGTAATTCTTGACGAGCGGATCCTAAGGTGAGGAAGGAATTTGCGAACCCTTTATTATAGTTGGCTGTTGCATATTTATGATTAGTATCTTGGACATTAATACCATAGGTAACTAATGGTGCAGTTCCCCAATCACAATCACTAGGATGACATTTGCCAAACACCTGAATATTTAATTTATTGCTACCACCGGAGGTAATTACTAAACGAGTAATATTAGAAGTATTGGCATCTTTATTTACCCAAGTACCAATAAAGTCAGCAGGTACAGCTAAAGCAGGATTGATTAAAGCAGTAGTTAAGATGCTACTAGCAGCAATAAAACTCAAAGAACGTTTCAACATTTTAGTCACACTCCATTATTCGTAATTGTTTTTGTAACTTATTGATAAGTAGACACGATTACCAGTTGGCTAAGTATAAAATATTTCATTTAAGTCGAAATATAATCCTCACACCTTGTAGTAAAGTTTGTGTAGGCGTCCTTTAACGCTTTCAGTCTTTCTATAGGTTGGGTGACAATTTTTTATGCATCCTCGACAAAGCATTATTGAAATTTTTTCAACTTTTGTGCAATTTGACGCCGATCGCTTCAGTGGTTGGGCGACGGAATCAAAGCTACGTCGCAGTATGCAAAGTTGTCTCAACCGCACTCGTCAAGAAACTTCGGAAAATTTTTGGACTTTATATTGGTATAAATTTTGGCTTGTTCCTGAAACAACGCTACTGGCTAAACAGCATCTGTCGGCTTACTTGCAAGAATCCTGTTATTGGGCATCCCAAAAAACAGTTAACAGTTTTGCGAGTACTCAGTACAAGCTATCAGACTGTTTTCAGATTGCGATCGCTCAAGTTGATAAAGTTCTCAAAGGGTTTAATCCAGATCGAGGCTTTATTTTAAAAAACTACGCTAGTGCCCTTTTTAGCAGTGCTATTCGGGAAAATTTACGCCAAAATCGTGAAATTGATATTTGTACCGATTGGGGATTATTACGAAAAATTACTAAAAAATTTTTGGTGGAGTCTTTACAAAATGCAGGTTTATTGCTAGAAGATATTAACGATTACGTCCTCGCTTGGAACTGTTTCAAAAGTATATATATCCCCACACAAAAAGGTACTTCTCGCCAAATTCCTCAACCAGACAACGAGATTTGGGAGGCGATCGCTAAAGCTTATAATTCACAAAGTAGTCAACAAGTCAATTCCCAAACCCTAGAAAAGTGGCTGTTAACTGCTGCTAAAGCCGCACGCCGTTATCGTTATTTTCCCGTTGACTCTCTCAATATTCCTAAAGGGAGCGATGATTCATGGGAGTGGCTTGATAATATTCCCGGAACACAACAAGAATCTCTAATTAATGAAATTCTTGCCCAAGAAGAAGAACAAACAAGAAATTTCCAACAAACTGAGATTAACAAAGTTTTAGTGGCTGCGATCGCTCAACTCGAACCGCAAGTACAAGAAATTTTACAACTTTATTATGCTCAAGAATTAACTCAAGACAAAATTGCCAAACAATTACAAATACAGCAATATACTGTCTCACGGCGACTAAAAAAAGCCCAAGAAACTTTGTTACGCTTTTTAGCTAATTGGAGTAAAGATAGTTTGCATATTTCCCTTACTTCAGACCTACTCAAGAATATAAACATACTAATGGAGGAATGGTTGAAAAATTATTATGGTGGATAAGTGGGGAGTGGGGGAGAAATCAATTCAAAATTCAAAATTCAACACTTGTACTGAGCGCAGTCGAAGTATTCAAAATTCAAAAACTTCTGCCTCCTGCCCAATGCTTCCCGCCCAATGCCCAACCCCAATCCCCAACCCCTATGACTATTGACACCACTGTATTTACTTTCGCTAACCCAACAGATATGGTTTTGGAAATCCCTACAACTACCCAAAACCAAGCGGATTTACACAGCCAAGCTTTTTCTAATGCTAATTCTCGCTATCAAGCTTATATTAATCAACTTTGCCTGGATGCTATCTTGTTATGGTTGCAAGAAGACTGGACACCACAGACAAAGGTTTGGCCAACTACCACTGCTTTACCTAGTTTCTGGGAACTGGTTAATGGAATTGCACTCACGCTTGATACAACAAGATTAGTCTTGATACCAAGCGAGGCAATTGATTTGAGTGAATTGCGAGTACCTCAAGAATGGGTGGATATTCCTAGTTGGGTAGGTGATTATTATTTAGCTGTACAAGTTGAACCAGACGAAGGCTATGTTAAGGTTTGGGGTTATTGTAACCATGAAAAACTGAAAACTCAAGGCAGTTATGATGCTAGCGATCGCACTTATTCCCTCGATGCTACTGATATAATCAACGACATTAGCGTTTTAGCTCTAGCGCGTCAATTATGTCCAGAAGAACCCACCCGTAGCCCTATCGAAGAGATTCCCAGCTTATCGCCACAACAGGCAGAAAATTTAATAGCCCGTCTGGGAAACCCGGAAATACTTACACCCCGCCAAGAAATCCCTTTTCAACTGTGGGGTGGATTAATTCAACATGGCGGTTGGCGACAAAATTTATATCAACGACGCTTAGGATTACCAGAACAGTGGTCAGTTCTCCAATGGTTGCAAAGCGGTGTTTCTCAAGTTGCTGAGGCTGTTGGTTGGGGAAGCTTTGATTTACAACTGAGTGCTGCTGGGGCGCGGGGGGTGGAAGACACACAACCAAGTACTATTCTCTCTCGTCGGTTGGCGATCGCAGGTCAAATTTACGAACTTTTTATTATACCACAAGGTGAGCCAGATGCAACTATTTGGCGTTTTGAATTACGTAACGCTGCGATCGGTGCAGCTATTCCCGGTGGTTTTAAACTCCGATTACTTACCGAAGATTTACAGCCTTTTCCCAATAATGAAGATGTAGCTGCAACGGCTGTAGAACAACTCTACGTAGAAGTTGCCTTAGAAGCAGGAGAAAGCATAGTCTGGGAAATAGAACCTTTTCCCGACGATTATAATTGGGAAATACTTAAGTTTTAAAAAATAATTTAGGCGTTGCATATTTGCGGGATGATAAAGACTTGGGAGAGGTATTGCTACCTTGTCTACCTTGTTCCCCTGCTCCTATTGGATGCAAAAATTGAGTGCTGGAACGTCCTCTTTACGAGACACTACTCGCGTTCGTTTGAATGCCACAAAGAGCACGTTTGCCTCAGCAAGCGTATTGGCGGGCGATTGTCTACGGCAGATCGTATATATCTAATTAGGGGGCTTTGGGTTTGATGAACTTGAGCTACTTGCGACGCCGAATAGCCCGCCACAGGCATCGCTGCCAGTACACTTGCTCTCAAGAAGCTCAAGCTGGTTTGCGGTGATAAAATCAGAAGAATCAGCCGTTTTAGAATTACGAAAAGCTACAAACTTAACCAATAGGGATTAGCGCAGAATGAATCACCAGCAATTATTTAATGATCGTCTGGCTGTATTAGCGACAATGCACCAAAAAGAAAAGGTAATTGCTCCACTATTAGAACAAGAGTTAGGCATCAAAGTTATAGTACCACAAGATTTTAATACTGATGTTTTTGGCACATTTACTAGAGAAGTAAAACGTCCGGGAACACAAATTGCCGCAGCTAAATTCAAAGCAGAGAAAGCTTTAGAATTAACACGAGAAAATTTAGCGATCGCTAGCGAAGGTAGTTTTACACCTCATCCATTAATTCCTTACATTTACTGTAATAGAGAAATAGTTGTTTTTTTAGATAAAATCAATAATTTAGAAATTATTGGTCAGGAAATTTCTACAGATACTAATTTTAATCATCAAATCATAACAAATTTAGATGAGGCATATATTTTTGCTAGGAAAGTTGGTTTTCCGGAACATGGACTAGTTGTCTGGTTTGAAAATTTAGAGAATAGATGTAATGAAATAACGAAAGGTATTACAACAGAAATAGATTTGATAACATCAGTTAATTTTGCATTGCATAATTCACCAAATAATCAGGTAAATATTGAGACAGATATGCGGGCAATGTATAATCCCACTCGGATGAAAAATATTGCAAAAGCTACCCATAATTTACTCAATAAAATTAGCAATTGTTGCCCAAAATGTAATATACCTGGTTTTGAAATAACTGAAATAATTCAGGGATTACCCTGTGAATTTTGTCAGCTCCCAACCACCTTACCATTGACTGCAATTTATCAATGTAAAAAATGTGGTTTTAATCAAGAGAAACTATTTCCTAATGGTATGGAATTTGCGAATCCAGCCCAATGTATGTACTGTAATCCGTAGGGTATCTCTACACGGGGAGGATGTGGGGGATTAGTCAGAATTGGGATTGCTGGCAATACTGCTCGGGTTTTGGATTTTTAACTCGGAGTTGGGTTTGGGGAAAAGGTTAAAGGGTAAAGGTTAAAGGTT
>NZ_JAVRBY020000035.1:0-70390 GCF_034531035.1 Nostoc sp. DedQUE02
AACCCTTTGCCGGAGTATATTATTGGAACCGTGCTTTACAACAAGCACAAAACTTGCCAGGTAATTCTGCGATCGCTTTGAAAAAATTTTTAGTATCCGTCCGTGCAGACCGGGGTAGCATTTTTCGTACACATCAGCTGCTTACGGGGGACAAAAAGGGCTAGGATGGAGATAAAATAAGCCTCATAGCCCTTTTGCCATATATCTATTTCAGGGTATTTTGTCTCCCCTCAAGCATCAGCTGCTGCAATCAAATAGTTCGACTTTTGACGGCTGTGACCAAAGCGAACGCGGCAATATTCTTCAAAGGTTTTATGCGTGGAGCGATGTAATCTGCGATCGCCTACGGCGTAGCCCATCGCGCAATTCTGCCAGTGCCTTACCTGCCTCAAAAAACGCTCTTTCCATACGGCGCTCTAAGTGAAGGCGGTAAGCGTAGCCATGCCGACTATGTAGTTTTTTTGAGATATCTCAACAAGATAAATTCTGTGGCTTGTTCCAGCAGATTTGTAGTTAAAATGACTAAATATGCAAAATATTAATTTAGCGATCGCTCTCTAGTTCGAGTCATCCCAATACTTGTCGGTTAAGGGGAAAAGGGGAAGGGGAAAGAAAAAACCTTTAACCTTTACCCTTTAACCTTTTCCCCAAACCCAATGCCGAGTTGAAAATGCACAAAGCGTGCAGTATTGTCACCGGATAGAGTCAGAGAGAGAAAATTAATGATAGGTTGAGATGATAGAACGCTCATCTCAACCCCAAAGTGAATAACTCAGCATTAATCGCCCTCACCCTTACCACGTCTATAGTTTTATCGCCAATCAGCATTGCTGCTACTGTCCAAGGTTCAACTCATGCCATCAAAATGTCTTCATTTAAGCTTAGTTCCCAAAAATGGCAAAACCGCGTGTTACTAATCTTTGCACCGTCTGTTGATAACCATAGCTATCAGCAACAGATGCAGTTATTTAACCAGCACCAAAATGGTTTTAAAGAACGTGATTTAGTTCTTATTCGGGTTTTACCAAATGAAAGCTATACCAACGGACAGTTAATAGATGAGTCTTCTACTGTTAAGTTGCGAAATCATTTTGGGGTTGATAAAGAAAGTTTTCGCGTCATTTTGGTAGGTAAAGATGGTGGTGTTAAACGCAGTGACAATACACCAGTCCAAGCGACAGCAATTTTTGAGCAAATTGACGCTATGCCGATGCGCCAGCAAGAAATGCAAAATAGAAGCAGAAAATAATACAAGGGTAATTTAAGATACTTTCGGTTGCTGCCATAAAATGAGTTTCAATTCAAGGCAGTTGCAAACCCCATTACTAATTTCTCCTTCGTGGTTGGCTAGCCAATCATAAATTTGTGCAGCTTTTGCTAATGCTACTTTTTCTGAATGATAAAGCCGAGGAGTAGGGCAGTAGGTTTGACCATTGATGTGTATACCTGCAATCTGCCAATAATCGCTCTCTGGTATAACTTCTAAAAACCCATTACTGTAAGACTCGATTATTCCTAAGTTCATACAACCATCAAACTTTTTAACGTTCGCCACAACAAAGCCGATGCCAGCCAATTCTTACTAGTCAAAGCTGGAATCACCAGGAGATGTAATAGCAACCCCTATTAATGATTGTGGGTTTGTAGTCAACGAAAATCTGAATTATTGGTCACTTTTTGGCTTTATTTCGTTATTGACAGCAGTCCTTCGTAAATTTTGCCTTTGACAGCTAGTTTTTGCAACAACCTCGAAGGACGATACCGAGAATTTGGTGTTGCTGAATCGAGGTATGAATTTGGATGTAGAGACGTTGCATTGCAACGTCTCTACAAGGATTTTGAAATAACGCAAAATTATTTTTCATACCGCAATCAGCAACGCCGAGAATTTTAATTGAGGATTGAGAAAGATGCAGCGCCGATAAAACATTATAAGCGATCGCTAACCGATACTGAACCGAGATACTGATACCATCGGCGAATTACAGCCGCCATATTTTTCTAAGGCTTTGCAAAGAATCTTCTTATCGCTGCTTTATAACTTCTGGATGCTATAGAAACCGCAGATATGACTAAATTTAAGATATCCGACTCAAGACAATGGCAATCTCTGCCCTTGGTGATAGGTCGCACTATTGTTATTTTTACCAGCATTTTGCTATTTTCAGAATCAAATGTGGCAATTGCTAGGCATATCCGGTAAATATTGCACAGATGACGCAGACAAATTCGGCGGATGCAAGTCTCGCTGCGGCTGAACTTGCATATCAAGAAGGGAAGCAATTATATGAGCAAGGAACAGCAGAATCTTTGCTACAGGCGATCGCATAATTTGAGGTAGCACTTCCACTATATCAGCAGGCAGGCGATCGCTCATTTTGGCAAAATCTATTCAGATTTTTCTTCAGCTTTTCTTTATTCACTCAATGTTGCATTTTGTTATACATTTGTTACATTACTTTACAGACAGTTAAAACTGCTACAACACTTGAACTTTGGAGTTTTACTCATGTCAGATTTTAAGAATCCTGCGCCTATTGTTTCAGAAGATCCTAATGCTGTGCGTTTTGGCTTCACTCCTCAGAGTGAAAATTGGAACGGTCGTCTTGCAATGATTGGTTTTCTATCTGCGATTTTGATTGAAGCTTTTTCTGGTCAAGGCTTACTCCATTTCTGGGGTATCCTCTAAATTGATGGTAGTAAGGTAGCACAGCTGTGCTACCTTAAACAGTCAGTCTACCAAGTAATTCGTTTTTAACTTATGGCGGTTGTTGAAATTGGTGCAAAATATCAGATTTTTCCGGTTGAGCCAAAATATCAGTGAATAATTACTTTACATTGAATATGTATAGCTAAAACTCATGGAATTACCCCAACGCGTATCAGTCCGCTACAAAGACGCGTCCTTCAGCACTAATGAAATCCGTTTGAGAACTTTTCGGCTTGGGTTACAAATATGGGAAGAACAAACCAAACCTAGAAAAACAGAGCTTTATCAGTTTATATCGTCTTGCCTGAAACAAGTTGACCGCCAAGATCGTTTTATGTTTTCTCTGCTGTTCATAGAATTAACAGACCTCATACGCAATTCTTCGCTAGAAAGGGGAACAAAGGAGGTTCTGATTAAAACAGCTTTTAGAGAATTTGCTTGTGCGATAACAGACTTTGAAGACGTTGCCAAATAAGTTTGTTCATAAGGGTGCTGGTATTGCATAAGCGTAGCCTAACCCAGGCATTGCCCTGAAGTCAGCGAATCTAATCAACTAGGATATTTATAAGTAAGCTGCTTTCTGATTAGATTAGTTTTTTCGCTGAGTACGCGGATGGGTAGGTGTTCGGGAAGGGGTGACTACAAAAATGGCTGAATTATCCTATATGCAACAATTTGAGAGCGTTAGCATTTCTAAACCATCCGCGCACCTTATGGGGACTAGTTTTCAGCCATTTCCCTCTAGCCAAATCACAACTCTTCGTGTTATGATTTTCCCATTCGCGCAACCGAACCTTGAAAACCAAATACAGCAAGACTTTTAAAAGCCAGCGATTGCAATTAACTAAAATCCCTATTAGGGATTGAAATAGCAGGCAACAGAGTACTTGAAATATGCGCTGAATTGCAATTAACTAAAATCCCTATTAGGGATTGAAATAAAAGCAATTACCTATTATCAGCGATAGATTCTCTAAATTGCAATTAACTAAAATCCCTATTAGGGATTGAAATTCTGATGAACTTTTGTATTTCTACATCTTCCATATTGCAATTAACTAAAATCCCTATTAGGGATTGAAATATGAATTCTAATAGAGCTGCTAGTAAAGCACCCATTGCAATTAACTAAAATCCCTATTAGGGATTGAAATTATTGGGAATTGCTTGTCAGATTGGTACAGTGCAAATTGCAATTAACTAAAATCCCTATTAGGGATTGAAATCATATCATCCAACAATTTACGCCATACCCTATTAATTGCAATTAACTAAAATCCCTATTAGGGATTGAAATACGTTGTCGCCAGGATATTCAAAATCACTCTTTTGATGATGACAGAATTGCAATTAACTAAAATCCCTATTAGGGATTGAAATACGTTGTCGCCAATAGCGTTGACACTTGGCTAACGATATTGCAATTAACTAAAATCCCTATTAGGGATTGAAATATCATTGCCTTTTTTATTGCCTGGTATCCCATCGAGATTGCAATTAACTAAAATCCCTATTAGGGATTGAAATGTGACAAATAACCAAGGCGGGAAACAGAGTAAAGTATTGCAATTAACTAAAATCCCTATTAGGGATTGAAATCAAATTCTTAATACTTTGCAATCAGGATTTGGTAATTGCAATTAACTAAAATCCCTATTAGGGATTGAAACTTGCCTATACCTCCCTTGAATCCAACGATTGTAAGATTGCAAAAGCCTACAGTGATACTGAAAGCTTTGGCTTTAACCCAGTCTCTGCGGGAAATAACAGAGTACATTGCAGTTTGTAAGCGATCGCTGATATCTTTGAGTAAATTAACCCGATGCTTGTTGTTCAAAAAGCTCAGTTAGAGGTTATCTCTTCTCTTCATCGCCAAGATTTCAGTTTTACTTGTTTGTGCCAAACCAACAAACCCCGATTTAGGTGTTGCAATTATATTAAAACTATACTCAGTACTATTGAGTAGTGCTTTTTTACTCTAATTTGATAGATAATAGAACTAAGTATGAGCAAAAATAGAGAACTCATACATATCTAAGGAGCTTTAATGACTAAACGTATTACCAGTGCTGTAAATTCAGTAGTGGCAAACTTATCGCGACGAAATGCACTTTTGTGGCTTGGAGGTAGTGGAGTAACTACCGCCTTGATGGTGGGAACACAAAAGGAAGTAAGCGCTAAAGACAACAAAGAGTTGAAATTAGTGAACCCACCAATGTTATATGATGCAACCCGAAATGGTTATAGTCATATAGCTGTTACACCACCAAGGACGAGAACCGTCTATATTTCTGGTCAATTTGGTTCGGATTTACAAGGTAATCTTGTCTCCGATGACTTTGAAAAGCAGTTAGTACAGGCTTTTAAAAACCTCCGTTTTGCCTTAGAAGCGGTTGGTGCACAACCAAGTGATGTAGCAAAAACTACTATTCTTATAGTGGATCACAACCAAAGTAAATTGATTCCGTTAGGACGTGAAATTGGCAATTTGTGGGGGTATAAACCACCAGCAAACACACTTATTCCCGTTCCGAGGCTTGCACTTGACGGTATGTTGTTTGAAATTGATGCTTATGCGGTAATTCCAGAATAAATGTGATTGAAGGCTGGTTCCAATATAACCCTTTCCAATAACAGCAGGTGGAGTAAGAAACTACCGCTTCCGTCCATTAATAATAAGTAAGTCGGCGTAAAGAATTATCGTTGAGATAATGGAGGGAAAAAAAGGGTTTGAGCCTTGTTTAGTTTTTTTCACACATTTTGGTTTTCTTTTGCCGACTTATTTAGTTTCTCCCATTTTAGCAGGTAATTGCCTCTATTCAGACTACGAAACTTAACTATAAATCCCAGCAATTGCTAGTAGTTTGCTCTCATAAACTTGACTTTTAAAGGATAAAGGGAAAGGTTTTTAATACCTTTCCCCAGCCATCACAAGCGCATTTTTAGGTTGGCAAATTACTAGCTTACGCTTTACAGCTTCCTATTGAGTAGCTCGACATTTTTGTGTGGGGGTATTTTATGTCTGCATTGACTGAATTAAAATATTCTCTCCACTGCTGAACTTTAAAAACAAGTCTGGAAAAATTTGGTTTTCACCAAGTTTTATCAATAGCCTGGGAATTGTAAATCTAAAGTGAAGTCACAATAATATTTCCCAATTAACATTAAACTGTCGTTACTAATTTGGGAACAATAAATTTAGTAATCCCTAAGATTTAGCAGTATGTTCAGCACTCGTGTTAGTATTCCCGGATATTATATCATTAAAGAAATCTACAATAGTTCGAGAACCATAGTTTATCAAGGGTATCGAGAAATTGACTCTTTACCTGTAGTGATTAAACTGCTGAAAAATCCATATCCTACATTCAATGAACTGGTGCAATTTCGCAATCAGTACACCATTGCCAAAAATCTAAACTCATCCCTAATCATCCAAACCTACAGCCTGGAAGCGTATCAAAATGGCTATGCGTTGGTGATGGAAGATTTTGGTGGCATTTCTCTCAAAGATTATTTTACTCGTGACCATAGGCGAGATATCAGGTTTTTACAAGAGTTTTTAGAAATAGCGATCGCTCTGTGTAATACCCTAGAGATACTCTATAGTCAGCGCATCATTCATAAAGACATCAAAGCGAGCAATATTTTAATTAATCCTGATTCCAAACAAGTTAAATTAATCGACTTTAGTATTGCCTCTCTATTACCAAGAGAAACGCAAACGTTAATCAGTCCCAATGTATTACAAGGGACACTAGCTTATATTTCTCCAGAACAAACAGGAAGAATGAATCGGGGAATTGACTACCGGACTGATTTTTATTCAGTTGGTGTAACTTTCTACGAATTACTCACTGGAGTTTTACCTTTTCAATCAAATGATCCAATGGAATTGGTGCATTGTCATATTGCTAAAACAGCCCCTTTAGTACATGAAATTAACTCGTTAATCCCACCGATAATTTCGGCGATCATCAGCAAATTAATGGCAAAAAATGCTGAAGAACGCTATCAGACTGTATTAAGATTGAAGTATGATTTAGAAAATTGTTTTGCTCAACTAAAGACAACAAATAAAATTGAAAATTTCTCAATTGCTCAACGAGATGTATGCGAGAGATTTATTATCCCTGATAAACTCTATGGACGAGAAGCAGAAGTAGAAACCCTACTACAAGCATTTGAAAAAATCAGCATGGGTGCAACTGAAATAGCGCTGGTAGCTGGTTTTTCGGGTATTGGTAAAACTGCGGTTGTTAACGAAGTTCATAAACCGATTGTCCGTCAACGTGGTTATTTTATCAAAGGCAAATTTGACCAATTTAATCGGAATATCCCTTTCTCGGCATTTGTCCAAGCTTTCCGTAACTTCATGGAGCAATTACTAACAGAAAGTGATGTCCAAATACAAGAATGGAAAAATAAAATTATTCAAGCATTAGGTGAAGATGGACAGGTAATTATTGAAGTGATTCCCGAATTAGAGAAAATCATTGGCAAACAACCACCCACACCAGAATTATCAGGTAATGCCGCCCAAAATAGATTTAATTTATTATTTCAAAAATTTCTCCAAGTATTTACAACTAAAGCACATCCATTAGTCATATTCTTAGATGACTTGCAGTGGGTAGATTCGGCTTCATTAAAACTCATACAATTATTAATGAATGAAGCTAATCAAGGATACTTACTATTAATTGGTGCGTATCGAGACAATGAAGTTTTTCCAGCACATCCGTTGATGTTGATGTTGGATGAAATTCGCAAGACAGGTGTAACTGTGAATAGCCTTACCCTGAAACCGCTCAACCAACTACAATTGAATCAATTTGTAGCCGATACCTTAAATTGTGCGGAGAATGTAGCATTATCTCTTTCACAATTGATTGATCGTAAAGCTCAAGGTAATCCATTTTTTGCAACTCAGATTCTCAAATCGTTACATCAAGACCAACTGATTCAATTCAATTTTCTAGAGGGATGTTGGCAATGTGATATTTCCCAAATAAATCAGCAAACTCTAGCAGACGATGTGGTTGATTTTATGGTCTTCCAATTACGAAGACTACCAGAATCAACTCAACAACAATTGAAGCTAGCTGCTTGTATTGGGAATGAGTTCGATTTAAAAACATTAGCGATTGTTTCCAAACAATCGGAGTTAGAAACCGCAGATTGTTTGTGGAAGGCTTTACAACAAGGATTGATTTTGCCGCAAAGTGAGGTTTATAAGTTTTTTGTTGGTTCAGAAAATCAAGCAGCTACTCAAGAACATTCTGAGATGGTTGTATACAAATTTTTACACGATCGCGTCCAACAAGCTGCCTATTCACTCATTCCAGAAGCACAAAAACAGTCAACACACTTGCAAATTGGGCGATTGTTGTTGCAGAGTACACATCCAGATCAGCAAGAGTCAGGAATTTTTGCGATCGTTAACCAATTCAATTACGGATTGGAGTTATTGGAAGAACCTGGCGAACGAGAACATCTATCTCGGTTAAATTTGATAGCTGGTTGTAAAGCCAAAAACTCGACTGCTTATGCAACAGCAGTGGAGTATTTAAAAGTTGCGATGCTTCTGTTACCGATAAATGCTTGGCAAAGCAGCTACGATTTGGCCCTGGCTGTTTACGAATCTGCGGCTGAGGCAGAATATCTCAATATAAACTTTGAGTCATCAAAATCATTAGTAGATATTATCCTCAAAAACGCTAAATCTCCATTAGAAAAAGTTCGTACTTATGAAATTCAAATCCAATCTTATACAGCGCAAAATAAATTTATTGAAGCAATAGCCACAGGTAGAGAAGCACTCCAATTACTAGATTTGACATTACCTGAAGACGGCAATACTCAAATGATTTTTGATGAACATACTCAGTTACAAAAAATGTTTGTTCATCAATCGATTGCAGCATTGGCAGATTTACCAGAAATAACTGATACCAAAAAATTAGTTGCACTCCGCATTTTATCAGGTTTGTTTGCCCCGGTTTATATAGCTAAACCAATGTTGTTGCCTCTGAAGATTTTTACAATGATCAGAATTTGCATCCAGTCTGGCAACTCACCACAGGCAGCTATTGCTTACAGTCTCTATGGATTATTTTTGTGCAGTATTGGTGCAATTGAAGATGGGTATAACTTTGGCAAACTGGCAGTACAGCTTTTAGATAAATTTCAAACCAAAGAACTTAAAAGCAGAGTTTATCTAACATTTAGCTTGTTTATTAAACACTGGAAAGATTCAATAAAATCCACATTAAACTTATTTTTGGATGGATTGCAAAGTGGATTAGAAACTGGAAATTTAGAATATGTAGGTTATTGTGCTAATTGCTATTGTCAGTTTCTCTTTTGGAGTGGAGAGAACCTAGAGAATGCTGTGCTGGAGGCAGATAAATATTGCGATCTAATGCAGCAAATTAAACAAGAAGTATCTCTGGTTTGGGGAAATATTTGGCGGCAGACAGTTATAAATTTACAAGGAGAAACGAACAACCCCTGTTGTTTAATTGGGAAGCATTTTCACGAAGTAGAAATGTTACCAGTATTGATTGAAACTAACAATATTAATGGGATTTGTTATGTCTATCTAGCAAAAACGCTACTGGCTTATCTTTTTGGTGAATACGAGTCTGCTTGGGAATATTCCCAAAAATTTGAGCAATATGAGCAGGGAGCAGCAGGTTTATTAATTGTACCTTTGCGAAATTTCTATCAATCTCTGAGTTTGTTAGCTCTTTGTTCTCAGGTAAATGAAGCACAGCAACAACTTTATCTCCAAAAAGTAGCCCAAAACCAGGCAAAAATGCGAGAATGGGCAGATCATGCACCAGTCAATTATCAGCACAAGTACCATTTAATCTTGGCTGAACAAGCTCGTGTAAGTGGCGATCGCCTACAAGCCGCAGATTATTATCAAATAGCCATCGAAGAAGCGATCGCCAATGACTATGTTCAGGAAGCAGCGATCGCTAACGAACTTGCTGCCAAATTTTACCTAGAATGGGCTAAAGACAAAGCCGCAGAAGGATATCTGCAACAAGCATATTACTGCTATGCCCATTGGGGAGCAAAAGCCAAAACTGATGACTTGGAAAAACGCTATCCCAAATTACTCAAACCCATTTTGCAACAGCAAGAATTCAACTTCAATCCCTTAGAAACCATAGCCAGTATTGCTCGTACATCTTCTACTTACCCTACCAACACTACTAATATTTCTGATGCTCTAGATTTGACTTGCATTCTCAAAGCCGCTCAAACTATCTCTAGTTGTATCGAATTAGATGCACTTGTCAGCAGTCTCACTCGCATTATCTTAGAAAATTCTGGTGCAAAAACATCTGTATTAATTCTTCCCCAAGAAGATGTTTGGCAAGTGCGGGCAATTACCTTTATCGAGCAACAGTCAAATTCCCAGACTGATGTCAAAACCATTCTTTATTCACAACCACTAGATGCTTGTCAAAATATCCCGATAAAACTGATCAATTACGTTAAGAATACTCAAGAAAGCGTGATCATAGACAATTGCCAAACAAATATTCCTGGTGTAATTGGGGAATATATGCTCCAACATCAACCTCAAAGTGTATTATGTATGCCCATTGTTAACCAAGGTCATTTGGTGGGGATTCTCTACCTAGAAAATAAACTGAATCAAGGCGTATTTACTAATAACCGTCTCCAGGTAATTAACCTACTGTCCTCCCAAGCAGCAATTGCCTTAGAAAACGCCCAGCTTTATCAGCAAGCGGGGCAAGCTTTACAAGAGTTGCAACAAGCTCAATTACAAATTGTCCAAAGTGAAAAGATGTCTGCATTAGGTAACTTGGTTGCTGGGGTAGCTCATGAAATGAATAATCCTTTAGGTTTTATTGCTGCTAGTCTCCAACAAGCTAAACCCACCTTTGCTGAGATTATTGAACATTTGAAACTATATGAAAAAAGGTTTCCTACTCCTGGAGATGAAATTCTTACCCATGCCGAAGAAATCGACTTGGAATATAGCTTAGAAGATTTGCCCAAGATGATTGATTCGATGATGATAGCATGTGACAGGCTGAAAAATATCAGTACCAGTCTCCGCACTTTCTCCCGTGCCGATAGAGATTACAAAGTACCGTTTAACATTCATGAAGGCATTGATAGTACAATTTTAATTTTAAAACACCGTCTGAAAGCCAATGATATTCGTCCGGCAATTGAAGTAGTGACAGACTACGGGAATTTACCCCAAATTGAATGCTTTCCTGGGCAACTAAATCAAGTATTTATGAACATTTTAGCGAATGCTATCGATGCCTTGGATGAATCAAATACAGAGCAGAGTTTTGAGGAGATTAAAGCCAATCCTAACTGGATTAAAGTTACCACCTCCTTAAAAGAAAGACAGGTTGAGGTGAAGATTGCAGATAATGGTAAAGGAATGAGTGAATCAGTTAAACAAAAAGTATTTGACCACTTGTTTACCACTAAAGGTGTTGGTAAAGGAACGGGATTAGGATTAGCGATCGCTCAGTCTATTATTGTAGAAAAACATGGTGGAACTTTGAATGTGAGTTCTATTCTTGGCGAGGGAACAGAATTTGTAATTACCTTACCGATTCTAACCAAGATTCCAGGTTATACTAATTCTATTTGAGCCTGCATAGAATTCACAATCACGAATTAGGCGTTAAATAGATTTAAAAATAAAATCAATCAAATATTTCAGACATTTAACTGAAACGATTTATGCTGCATTTTTTTATTTAGTGAACGCCAAATAATACTTAATGAAAAAACTTGTTAAGCTATTACTATTTTGACTTCCAAAAAACAACCCTCAAGAATACCACAAAATCCTTATGCAAGAGTTTCTATATTCATCACAAGCCTCAAAGATCATACAGTAGATTTCAAGTTAATGAAGTACACAAACTAAGTCCCAAGGCAGATATAAAGCCTGTTTTACTCCTGAATTCTGACTCCTGAATTCTGAATTCTGTATATTGACGCAAACGTGCTGTGAACAACCAAATTTATTACCTATTGCAGATTGATTTAACCTTAAACTGCGACCAGAGAGGGTAGTTTGGCGAGACTCCTTAAACAATACAAGAACAAATTTCACCCTTTGACTAAGCCTATGGTGCAATGGCAAAAGCCTATCAATTGAGTCAATCTGTTTATAGATATTGTTAATCCATTGAGTCAAAAATTTCGATTAATAGTATCTAAGCGTTTTGAGGGAAGTCAGATGAAACTGATGATTTTAGCTACCACAGCATTACTAAGTACGATTTGCTATACCATTCCGGTGCAAGCTGCAAATCCCGCCCATGTTAGACAATTACTGAAAACAGGGAAATGTCCGGGGTGTGAATTGGCTGGAGCAGACCTGCGTAATGCTCATTTAATTGGTGCTGATTTAAGAAATGCTAACTTAAAGGGAGCTAACTTAAGAAATGCTAATTTAGAAGGTGCTGATCTCACTAGTGCTAATCTGACTAGTGCCAACTTGAGCCAAGTATTTGCAAGTGATATTGACTTAAGCGCTACTAACTTAACAAATGCCAAGCTAACAGATGCCAAGCTTCATAATGCTAACTTGGAGGGTGCTGTCTTGGCTGGGGTTGATCTTAAGGAAGTTATATTGTACTGAGATGTTTCAGTGACTTAATATTTAACCTTTTCCCCGAACTCGATTCCGAGTTGAAAATACACAAAGCCAGTAGTATTGACTGTGATTTTTGCCCAAGCCTTGTTTGAGATTCCGTGGGAGAAATAATTATATGGAGTTGTGGTCAAGTAGAAATCAGTTTTTTACTTGACCACTTTTGATAATGATTATGTCCTCGTGGTTGCTTTGGTTGCTAGAGGTGAATTGTCATAGTGTGTTAACAAATCAGATGGATCATCATAAATGGCGATCGCATCCTTTAATTGACTATCATCAAAACCACCACAACGAAGCGCAATCACGCCAACACCAGCTTTATTTGCAGACTCAACATCATAGGGAGTATCCCCCAGCATGATCACAGAGGATGGTTGCATATTCAACTTGCTCAAAGCAGCTTCGACAATATCTGGTTCTGGTTTAGAAGCTTCGGCATCGTTAGATGTTGTCGCCTCATCCTGACTCAGCAAGTCATCAACTTGTGCAGCTTTCAACAATACTGTCAGTTCTTGATTCGTTGCTGAACTGGCGATGATTAAACGCAAGCCAACAGACAGCATCTTCAATATTAGTTGCCGCGCACCACTGGTGGGAGCCAGATTTGTTGCCAACTTGTTGACGATCAGTTCTTTACGTTTGTCAGCGATTTCCTTACCTTTTCCTTGTTGATCGGAAAGTCCTGGAGCGAACTTCGGAATAATGTGGTCGCCTCCCATCCCAATCAATGGTCGGACTTGCTCGAACTTTACCTCATAGCCAAAGGCAGCAAATGCTTCTACCCAAGCTTGAGCATGGGCATCATTACTGAGAACAAGTGTCCCATCTACATCCAAAATTACACCTTGATATGTCATTGAGAAATTTCTCGGTTACTTTAGTGCCTCTACGCTACTCAAAAATTGTTGCCATAACCTCTACCTCAGTTGTTACTTCCAATGAAGAAGGAACATTGGTATATCTTGCGTCGTAGAATATGACAGATGACGCAAACAGTATCCCCAGAGAGATTAATTTTCGCATTACTGCAATCTATCAGCCCAACAGAGATTGCAGACGATTAACTAGATCAAACAATAAAATTATAGGAATCCGGTTTGATTACTGAAATCACTTGCGTAGGAAGGCAATAGGC
This sequence comes from Nostoc sp. DedQUE02, assembly GCF_034531035.1. Classification (NCBI taxonomy): domain Bacteria; kingdom Bacillati; phylum Cyanobacteriota; class Cyanophyceae; order Nostocales; family Nostocaceae; genus Nostoc; species Nostoc sp. DedQUE02. The sequence goes on from NZ_JAVRBY020000035.1 coordinate 13,522, forward strand.
AAAAGGCAAAAGGCAATAGGCAAGAGGATTTCAGAAGATTAAGGTATACCAATCCAATATGAGTCCTATATTATTGAATCTGATAGAGCAACTAAACTCAAAAATCAAATAAATAGAACAAGAAAACCAAAAACTTTCATGATATAAGACTCATATTTAATTTCTGAAAAAATTCAGTAGAACTCAAAGAGGCTTCTTGACTGTTACCTATTGCCTATTGCCTCTTACCACCTACGCAAATAATTTGATACAAATATGATTACTACATCTAACACTTAAAGTGGCGTAATCCAATAAATAATACCTCGAATAGTTTGTTTCTTAAAACCAAACAGAGGTAAATTATCTTCAGATAAACCCACATAAGTCCAATGCGGAAGATCGTTTTCTACAGTTTGAAACCAACCATTTTCATTAAGAGCTTTTCTTTGTTCTTTACTGCCTACGCGTAAATCAATTGCTAATCCCCAGAGATGTTGTGAAGTTCCAGGAGGTGCAACTAAACCAAGAATTTTTGTTTCTTTACCCTGTTGAACTTTTGCTAAAACTTGATTGTTAGCATATTTATGCCAAAATCTTAAATTCGTGTTGAAAGTGCGAGTACAATCACCAGAACCATAACCAGATTTTAGTGGAATCTGTTGCTGGATTCGTGCTTTATTTAAAGCATCAGCCGCCGATTTTTGTAAGTAACAATCGTTAGTGCCATCAACATGACCCATTGTTAAATTAGCTTGAAAATCTTGGGTTTCTTGTTCACTAGCAAAAATATCTTTTGGCGGTAGTTTAATCCCAATATCTGGATTTACGAATACTGCGCCATACATCCGCAGCAAAGTATATTCATAAGTACCAGGCTGAGGAATTGTGGATAATTTTCTGGCGATCGCAGATAAAAAACGCTGTTGAGCATTTAATTTGGCATCGGGAATAAATGGTTCTAATGTTGTCTTTTTAGAGATATCTGTACAAGATAATGAATCAGCAGTCAAGCATCCGTTTAATGGTTGGGCAGTTATAGCAACTTTGTGGTGGGTAATTTCATTGCTAGCTACTAAGACAAAAATCATCAAGATAACTATACCGATGAAAGTTGCCTTTCTAATAATTCTATTAATATTTCTATTCTTCTTGATTGTAAGTTTCATTTTTAAGTAATTGCTTATTAGTTTAAATAAACCCCTAAATTTCTGACAAATATTTGTTATTTACATAATATATAAAGATTTAATTGATATTGACTTATGTTTCATTAAACAATTAATCCTTATAGACGGTAAATTAATCTGTGTTGCTCTCCAACTATAGGATTCATATTTTATTTCTGAAAAAATTCAGTACAACTCAAAGAGATTTCTTGATTATTGCCTATTGCCTATTGCCTCTAACCTCTTACCTCCTACGCAAATAATTATGGCTACGCCACGCCGCGCGAACAGAAATAAAAACGGATTGCTATATATGAACAATAGGCATGATAACTAACCCGGAAATTTTCACAAAAATTAAAAAACATTATATTTTTAATTAATAACTAAAGGTTAAAAGTATAAATTTGCCTTTAATTGAGTCCTAGTAAATTTGATAACTTTTTTATCAGAAAGATACATCCATGAAATCACTGGAACAGCTAAAATTGAAAAGAACTCTAAGCTTGCCGATCCTGTAAGTATGACCATGCACAATTCCGTTGAATTCCAAGACGCTTTTGATGTCATAGTCGTCGGTGCAGGTCACTCCGGTTGCGAAGCAGCTCTCGCCTCTGCACGCCTCGGTTGTCGTACCCTGCTATTGACGCTCAACTTGGATAAAATCGCTTGGCAACCTTGTAACCCAGCAGTGGGTGGCCCGGCCAAATCTCAGTTGACCCATGAGGTAGATGCACTTGGCGGAGAAATTGGTAAAATAGCAGACCGCACCTACCTGCAAAAACGTATCCTCAACTCTTCACGGGGGCCTGCTGTTTGGGCATTACGCGCCCAGACGGACAAGCGCGAATATGCAGCAGTGATGAAAAATATTGTCGAGAACCAAGAAAACTTGACAATCCGCGAAAGTATGGCAACAGACTTGGTGCTGGATACTAACGGTGAAGTCATCGGCGTTGAAACTTATTTTGGTGTAGGGTTCCAATGTAAAGCAGTCATCTTGACAACTGGCACTTTCCTGGGAGGTAAAATTTGGGTTGGTAACAAATCAATGCCAGCCGGACGTGCTGGAGAATTTGCGGCTGAAGGTTTGACACAAACCCTAAATCGCCTGGGATTTGAAATCGGCAGACTTAAAACTGGAACTCCGGCACGGGTAGACAAGCGATCGGTGGATTATAGTAAAATGCTTATCCAGCCAGGAGATGAAGATGTGCGCTGGTTTAGTTTTGACCCGGATGTGTGGGTAGAACGGGAACAAATGCCTTGCTACATCACCCGCACCACCGCCGAAACCCATCGTTTAATTCAGGAAAATTTGCATTTGTCGCCAGTTTATGGCGGTTGGGTGGAAGCTAAAGGGCCGCGTTATTGTCCCAGTATTGAAGATAAAATTGTGCGCTTTGCCGATAAAGAAAGCCACCAAATCTTTATTGAACCGGAAGGAAGGGATATACCCGAACTTTATATCCAAGGATTTTCTACAGGGTTGCCAGAAAATTTGCAGTTGCAAATGTTGCGAACTCTCCCCGGTTTGGAAAAATGTGTGATGCTGCGTCCCGCCTATGCAGTGGAATATGACTATTTACCAGCAACTCAGTGTTACCCCACACTGATGACTAAGAAAATTGCCGGGCTGTTTTGTGCTGGGCAAATTAACGGTACCACAGGTTATGAAGAAGCTGCTGCTCAAGGGCTAGTGGCGGGAATTAACGCAGCTCGATTTGTTCGCTCTCAAGAAATGATTGTGTTTGCGCGCGAGCAAAGTTACATTGGGACGCTAGTTGATGACCTGTGTACAAAAGACTTGCGGGAACCTTACCGGATGCTTACCAGTAGGTCAGAGTACCGATTGATATTGCGTTCTGATAATGCCGATCAACGCTTAACACCCTTGGGACGAGAAATTGGTTTAATTGACGATCGCCGTTGGGATATATTTACCAAAAAACAGGGTAATATTACCACAGAAAAACAAAGATTGCAAGCAACAAGAGTCAAAGAACATGATGAAATGGGAATAGCGATCGCATCTGATACCCAACAAGCAATTAAAGGGTCAATTACCCTCAACGACTTGCTGCGGCGTCCGGGATTCCATTACGTTGACCTCGATAGGTTCGGACTGGGAAACCCCGACCTCAACCGCGCTGAGAAAGAAGGCGCAGAAATTGACATTAAGTATTCTGGCTATCTCGCTAGGCAACAAAATCAGATTGACCAAATTGCCCGCCAAGCGCACCGCCAATTACCTGCGGATTTGGATTACACAACAATTGATACCCTATCCAAAGAAGCACGGGAAAAGCTGACTCACGTAAAACCACTCACTCTTGGTCAAGCTGCACGTATAGGTGGTGTAAACCCAGCAGATATTAATGCCTTATTATTATATCTAGAATTGCGTAGAACTAAGAGCCAGTCAGAGTTTCCAGCGTTAGCTTAACACCAAGTTCATAAACACTGAGTATAGTAGTAAGGAGGGAGATTGGTATGATAGATGACATAAATATTAGTAGTGCCATCATCAACAATCCCCAGATTGAAGTTGAATTTAATACCAACACTCAATCAACTCGTCTCAATATGATGGGGGATTGGATGTTTCATTATTCAGGAGGCAGGAGTAATCCACACGCAACTGTGTGGAATTGAAGCAAAGAAGCTTTGTATATCGCGGCACTTGACGCTCAATACAATTCTCCTTCTTAAAACGGGTAATGACCCAGAACTCAAATTTTTATTCATACTTCTTTCCTCCTGCCTCCTGCCCTCTACCTCCTGCCTTCTCTTAATAATCTCGGCAGTAGGGGTGGCATTTCCCCGTCCTAGCAACAACCCAGAACGTCTATGTTACAAGAAGCCAGCACCCGTCTCATAATACCAGAACCATCAGAAGACTTAATCGCCAACGAGCCTTGGTCGATAGAAAACTATGCTGATGGCCTTATGGATGAACTCTTTGCCGATATTGACTGCATTCTGGATGTTAGTGGTAATCTGCCTTCTCAAACTGTTAGGCACAGTAGTCAGAACAAATCAAGCCACTCTGTTGCTGGGGTTTCTGCCCAAGTTCAACGCCAGTCCCCTCCAGAATACGTGCCTCTGCAAACAGTTACAATACCGCAGATTATTTTACCGAACACACTGAATCAACCAGTACAGTCAGTTGCTCAAAATAATCACAAGCAATTGAGTACCGTTGTATTTGACACTGCTACCGTTAAACCAGTTAGTAGAAAGCGTCAGAAAACGAGTCCTACTTTGGGCAAACTGCTGATTGTGGGAACAACTTTAGGCGTGGCGATCGCTAGTATGATCTACTTGGTGCAGTCTGGAGTCGTATATCTTTTAAATACCAAATTGCCTGAGTCAGCGCTTTTGCTGTCACAACCGCAGTCACAGTTGCCTGTAAAAACAGAAATTGAGGCAGAGTTAGTTGACTATATGCTTCAATCGCTAGCTGTTATAGACAAGCAAGGAGCAAAAAGCAATCAAAAATCTTTCAGTCCGGGATTCTCCAGTCAGGCAAATACTAATCAAATAGCCCTTGGCCGCGAGCAAGTAACTGGTAATCTACCACCACTTCCACTAGCTAACAATACACCACCAGCCTCCAACCGTTCTGGAAGCGTTGTTGAGCGTATCTACGTTCCCGTTTATCAAGCGCCGTCACCAATGCGCTACGCCCTTCCAGCCATTCCTGGGAGTCCCACACTTTTACCACAAGTTGCCAGTGCGTTACGGGCATCTCAACCTAATGTTGTAAAAAGTGCCCTGAATACAGTGCGACAAGCTGCCAAGCCTGTAACCGTCAACATGTTAGCTGCGGCTGTACGAGCCGAACTCAAACCTGTGGCGGCGAAAACTGCACCCATTAGCGTGCGGCAAACACCTAAGCCTCTGCCTGCATTACCAGTAGTTCCCTTACGTGCAGCACTTGCCCCAGAGTCAGAACCAACTATTACCCAAGAACAAGTGTATCCGCCAACTGCGATCGCAGAAGCTCCCACTAATACCTTAGAGGGACTACTAGAGTTGGGCAACAAATCAGCTGCTTTGTTTAAAATTGATGGCGTAACTCGCCGCATCAATATGGGTGAAAGCATTGGCTCAAGCGGTTGGACACTAGTAGATGTTAGTAATGGCGAAGCAGTCATCCGGCGTAACGGCGAAGTGCGATCGATTTACGCAGGGCAGAAACTATAATAAATTTTTTAAACCTCTGTCTGCTTGAAGAGAGGTTTAGAGAGTGGTGAAATTGAAGGTATTAAACTCACCAAGAATTAACTCCTGACAGGTGGGTTATACCAATTCAAAATTCAAAATTCAAAATTCAAAATTAGGGAAGCTAGACAGAACAAAGGTTTGGGAGTATGTATCTGTCGCATTCTTTTTTAAAATTGGTATTAATTTCAAAATAAATGTGATTATTGTTACCAATCAGAGCAACACAAAGTCTCTCTCTAATTAGCTGTTGATCGTTGAAAAATCTAATAGCTTAATAAATATTTCGCCAAGCTTTTACCGTACCTTTGCCAATTTTGCTATCAACAGTTTGACCTCCCTCCAATACTAGTCTGATATCTAAATTATCATCTGGAGCATTTTTCAAAGCAGTGGCTAATTCTCGACTGACACCAAACGTGCCGGTTGAACCGTCTAATTTAAAAACTTTTCCCCTCACTTTGAGCAACAGTTTATCGACTTTTTTGCTAGTGACAAACCTCAAAAAATCAGGTCTAGGATATATATGACCTGCGGTGTAGAAAGAAGAACTTGCTTGACCAGAATTTACTGTTACCAATACTCGAATGCTCGAAGGTGTCCACAAACTAATAACTTGCGTTGAACCCTCACGGAACAAGTAGCCACCTAAAGAATTGCGATCAAAAACCCCAAAAAACTCCCCTTCAAAGGGATCAACAATTCTCACGGTTTTTGACCAGGGCACATCCATATCAGGGGAAAGTCCTGCTGATTTGACCACTGGCAAATCGCTTGATGCTTGAGCCAAACTAACTACTTCTTGAACAGTGAAAGCAGCACAAAGTTGGGGGGAAGTTACAGCCAAACTAGCCCCAAAAAGAAGAACTGAAATCGTCTGCGGTAACTTCATCATAAGTAAGTTAGGGGTGTAAGGACTTCCAGTTAAAAAAACATCCCATCATAGCGGTAAAAGGCTTTGCGCCTCTACAAATCTACAAATAATTTGGGATAATTTATTTTTTGCAAATCCCATAATCTTCAACTAGTTATTACTGCAAAACGGTTTGCCTTACTTCAACTGGTTCACCAGTCAAGCTAAAAGGGCGGACTTCGGTAATTTTTACCTTCACCAACTGTCCTTTGAGTTCTTTGATGTTGCCGCTAAAAAAGGTCAAACGATTACCGCCAGTGCGCCCCATCACCTGGGTTGGATCTTTAGGATTTTGGTCTTCTACTAAAACTTCTTCAATCCGTCCAAAGTAACGTTGCGATCGCTCTGCTACTTTTAAGTTTCCCAGATGATTGAGCCGTTGCAGGCGATCGCTTTTAATTTCTTCACTTAGCTGATTGTCCCACAAAGCGGCCGGTGTCCCTGGACGCGGCGAATATGCTGCTGTATTCAACATATCAAAGCCAATATCTTCCACTAGTTTCAGGGTATTTTCAAACTGTGCTTCTGTCTCCCCAGGAAAACCGACAATCGCATCGGCACTAATGGAGGCATCTGGCATATACCGCCGAATGGTATCGATAATCCGGCGATATTTTTCATGGGTATAACCCCGCGACATCGCCTTTAAAAGTTCATTATCGCCAGATTGAAAAGGAATGTGGAAGTGTTCGCACACCTTGGGCAATTCAGCACAAGCCTGAATTAATCTCTCAGTAAAATAACGGGGGTGACTAGTAGCAAATCTTAATCTTTCAATCCCCGGCACATCATGGACGTAATAAAGCAAATCTGTAAAATTGTGCAGATGTCGACCTTCTGATGTCACTCCAGGTAAATCTCTGCCGTAAGCATCAATATTTTGACCGAGTAGAGTAATTTCTTTGTAACCTTGCCGTCCTAGTTCTTCCATTTCAGCCCGGATAGCTGACGGTGTGCGAGATTGTTCGACACCGCGCACATTGGGAACTACGCAATAGGTACAGCGTTCATTACAGCCGTAAATCACATTCACCCAAGCGGTCACTGTACTATCCCGTCGCGGCTGGGTGATATCTTCAATAATGTGAACTGCTTCGGTTGCGACAACTTGGTTGCCCTCAAACACCGACTCCAACAAATCTTTCAGACGGTTGGCGTGTTGTGGCCCCATTACCAAGTCTAATTCTGGAACTCGCCGCAACAGTGCTTCTCCTTCTTGTTGGGCAACACAACCAGCAACGATGAGGGTTAAATCAGGCTGCTCATGTTTGCGCTTCGCTTGTCTGCCAAGATAGGAATATACCTTTTGTTCAGCATTATCCCGAATGGTGCAGGTATTGTAGAGAATTACATCTGCATGATTTGGGTCTTGGCACCACTCAAAGCCCATGTCTTCCAAAACGCCAGCCATGCGCTCTGAGTCAGCTTTATTCATCTGACAACCGAAAGTAGTAATGTGATATTGGCGTTTAGAAGTGGTCATGGGCAATGCTTAATCAGGGTAATGAATGTATGTAAGGTTTATTTCTATTCTATAACGCTCTTAACCTGCATCAGGAATGCTGAATAACCAAAATGGAGGAACGGGCGGGATAAAAACTGAAAGGAAGTTACAAAGTGTAAACATTAGCGGTGATGAAATTCGACCTCTTTTTCCAGAATCTTAATATCATAGTTGCCAAAGAAATCGTGACCTAGTAAGCCGATGCTTGCTTTTGGTGCGATCGCTACTTGAAGATTATTGGCTGTAACTCCACCTACTGCTATAGATTTTACCTTACTGGTTGAGAATTCTACTTCGCTACCATCGGCAATTTGGGCTTGCATTGTACCCGTAGCCTGGAGTTGAAGTGTATTGGCCATACCTTGAGTGATAATGGTTCCACTAGCACCTGTATCTACAATCATTTCAAAAGTTTTTTTGTCGTTAAAGGTGACATCAATCACAGGAGTTCCACCAAAACGGCGTTTAACTGCGACTCGAAAAACTGTGTTGTCTGAAGGTGCAGCTACATTACTATTGCCACAAAGCCTTCCCAATCCCACAGTTTTACCAGAGGAAGTTATCATGTAACATGCTCCTGGATCGTCTGCTGTGGCCCGATGAGAGAATGCTAAAAACATCTGCGTCGGCATTAGTGCGATTGCAACTAGGTTAACGGTCGTAATCCAACGCCTCCAAGCATTCTTCATGTTATATTTATCTCCAATTGTCGTGATGAATCTTAAATTTCTAATATCAAAAATCAGAATTTATTTATTAATTAAAAAGATAAGAATTCAAATTTTATCCGTTTTAAAATAGATATTTTTAACCACTTTTTGTAGCTTTCAGTTAGCTGATAAGATTTTTTATGTAATCTGTCTCAACCAGGTAAAATTTTATCTGACTCAATACATCTTACCTAGAATTACTGATTGATAAATTAAAGATTAAGTAAAGACATGATAAAACTACTTAGACCAGATTAAATCTGACATACTAAGAAATTGGCTTAGAGAAATTTGTTAGCTTGCTCAAAGCTTGCAGCTGCATTTACAGCAGTTGCGATCGCATTTTTAACGGCGATATCTTTTTGTTCTAAGATGATATTTTCACTAACAGTACGCCCAGCAACTACACCGCAAACAGCAGCAGCAGCAAAATTATACACTCCTGCCATTTTGAATAGTGTGCCGCATTCCATCTCATAATTCAAGATATTCAAGCGCTGATATTCTTCTGTAATGCCGTGCAGCGATCGCATTAAATTTGGATTGGCAGAATCAGTGCGTTCTTGTCCTTCGTAAAAAGTATCAACTGATGCCGTAATTCCGATGTAGTGTTCAACTTTTAATTCTCGCGCGGCTTTAACTAAAGCGACTGTCAAAAAAGGATCGGCTGCGGCTGGATATTCCACAGGTGCAATGTCATTTGCTGCACCTTGGCGACACAATGCTGCACTGCTAATAACAACACTACCGACTGGTATATGAGGTTGAATCGATCCGCAAGTTCCAATGCGAATAATTTGCCGGATTCCTACTTGTACCAACTCGTTGACAACAATACTTAATGAAGGCGCACCCATACCACTTGTAGCTGATAAAATGGTGCGACCATTCGGTAAGTATCCTACATAGCTATTGAGTCCGCGATTTTCGGATAATAAGCGGACATCTTGTAGATAAGTTTGGGCAATTAAGCGCGATCGCTCCGGGTCGCCAGATAATAAAGCAATGCTAGGAGGTGATGAACCTAAATCATCTTGTCCAAAACCAATGTGATAAAAGCGTTGATTTGGCATTCAATTTTAGATTTTAAATTTTAGATTATTTTACTTACGAACCGTCTTTACCTATAAAAAACTTGCAAGTTTTTTTTGGCAATGTAAAGAATCAAAGCTGAATACAGCATCTTTGAGATCCAAAGCTGCAATTAAATTTTGCACAATTACAATTTCGCTCTCCTGTTTATTTTCAAATTTTTCCATGCCTAAAACTAGTCCTCTTTTACTTGCAAAGACTGAGACTATGCTGACAAAGTTCTGACATGATTTTTCGTGGTCGATGACTGTTCCTTTAATGCTTTTACCATCAATTCCACACCAATCAGATGCTTCTAAATCAACGTATTGGTATGCCCATTGATTGAATATTGCAACAAGTTTCTCAAAATCTACTCCCATTACTACACGCCTGATAGTTGAGTATGAAGGTACACCATGTTTTTGAATGCCAAACATCTCTATTAGTACCTGACGATGCCGCTTGACAAAATCCCCCCATGCACGATACCCAACATATCCACTCATAGTGCCCATTATTACAAATAGCAACACCAACCAAAGTCGATGTCTTCGACCATCAGTCGTTCTGAAGTCTTCTCTTCGAGAGGCTTCGCCAACAACTTGTCCCAGATGTTCAATCAGAGAAGCACCCATATTTTTTATCCCCTCAACACTTGCAATTTTACCTGTTTTAGGGAATGAAACAGCCCTGCCTTTTTAAGGGGGGCAAAGAACTCTCAAAGTCCTCCTTTTTAAGGAGGATTTAGGAGGATCTACGACAATTTTGGTTTTCTAGAGAGATGTGTGTACACCGTAGCGATAAATTGGGGGGCAAAGAACTCTCAAAGTCCCCCAATTTATCGGGGGATTTAGGGGGATCTACGACAATTTTGGTTTTCTAGAAAGATGTGTGTACACCGTAGCCCGAAGAGCGGGGAGGGGTTGGGGGTGGGGTTCTTTTCTTATGGTTAATTTGGCGGACATGATATGACAAATTGTTGAGATTGTGGTGCGTTTCACTTTGCGACAACGCACCCGACATTAGGATGCGATCGCATAATCGCAGATGTGCAAAATGTGAATTTAAAAATTTCCATTAAGATTTTAAGTAGTAACCAAAAGTTAGTCAGGAGTTGAGATTATCTCTTTGAGAGAACAATGGTATGCTGCGCGATCGCAAGTCAAGCACTGTCCTGGTTGAACGTCGATTTGACACAGTTGCAGTGTAACAACCATTTTCTTCTCCGTAACGCTCACTTTTGGAGATTAATTCCACACTTCGGTAAAATCCAACACAAACCCTGGTAAAACATCTTCCCCTGATGAATTTGCAACGGAATGAAGCGGGATACGCCCGCAGCGATCGCGTCACTGTTGCTGACTGTAGATCCACCCACATCAACTCCGAGCTTTTCTTAGTGCCATTCCACTTTCAAGCGTTTAGCCAATTGGCGTTGCGGCCCTTCTTGGGCTTCATAAGCATCTATCACACTTTGGCGTAAATCAGTTGAGTAAGGAGCAGGCATAACTATGAGTATTTTTGCTGCCTCTCCAGTTTACTAAATTTGTGGTCTATTCATCTGAAATCAGGATAAAAGCAATCCTCAATTAGTCAAAAAAACTCGTTCTAAGTTTCCGTCTAAAAAACCGCTTCATAGAGGCATTGGAACTTAACACCAGTCACTCAATTTTTCCATTCTTAATACTGCTTAATTCTTAATCCGTTTTGCAACTAACACCTGGGACTTGATATAGCTTTAATCTTCTTATCTACTTAGGTAAAGTAAAGTCAATATAAATATGTTGTTTCTGAATGTGAAGAGTTAACAAAGATGACTACCTAAGTAGAAAAGTTAGTATATAGTTATTATTGTGTTATTAGATGTTTCCTATTTTGAAGCTAGAGAGCTATAGGCAATAGCCTACAGTGAAGTTACATAGATTCCTATTCTCTATCAGCTGTTTGATACTTTCAATACAGTTGAGCTTACCAATTGATAAAAGCCAACGGAAAGTACAATTTCAAGCATTTAAGCTTGTTTTCCTAGACTTTTTCAATGAAGAGTGCAATGGATAACATGTGCATTCATCAATGATAGTTGGAAAAGCGCCAAACTCAATATTCATTTCTTTGTATAAGCTAAAGCTGAAATAGTCCAAATTGTTCTTCGATAGTACGACTTTTGAGAAAGCAGAGGGCAAAGGGCAGAAGGTTTTATTAAAAAAGGATTCATATCCGTCCTTAATAAGAGCGACCAAATTTTTAATTTGGTCAGGGTTTTAAGCCTTTGTCTCTAACTTTTAAAGACGCTGCGTGAACAGCCACAGCAGTGACCAATAGTCAGAATTACTTTCAGCATAGCTGCCCTCTGCCTTTATTCTATAAGCTAATCAAGAAGGTTAAACTTCAAGGACAATATTCATCTTTAGAGGTAGATGGAACTAAGCCAAAAAAAGTTTTAATTTTGGCATAGGTGTAGCCCATCGTAGACATCGCTTTGTGTTGTCAAATCTTACTAATTGCAATTAAAAACTTAAATTACCGCAGAAACACTTTAGGTAGGTAAAAGTTATGGCAAGGATAATTGGAACCAACGATAACGATACTTTAATAGGTAGCAACAGAGTAGATGAGATTAATGGTAATGCAGGTAGCGATCGCATTGAAGGTAAGAATGGTAACGACGTACTGCGCGGTGATGCTGGGGACGATACCCTAATAGGTGGTGCTGGAAATGACGTACTCATTGATAGTTCTGGTAACAACGTGCTGGAAGGCGATGCAGGAAATGATTCCTTTTATTTATCCGCCTCGAAGACTACGCCTTCTTCCTTAATAACTCAAACTGTAGATGGAGGAAAAGATTACGATTACTTGTCTGTAGATTTTAGCCAATCCAATGAAGGAATAACTTCAACTTTCAATAGTTTCACCAACGAAGGTTTGATTACATCTGGGAACAATCAAGTTAGCTACAAAAATATTGAACGATTAAAGATTGTAGGCACAGCCTATGACGACCAGATTTTCGGCAGTAATGGCAACGATACCATTCTTAGCGGTAAAGGCGACGATTACATCAGTCTTGATTACTCAACTGCACCCTATTCCTTAATCACTAAAAAGATAGACGGAGAGACTGGCAATGACCGCTTATCTTTATATTTGACCAGCGCTACAAGCAGAATCATTTCGACTTTCAATACTACCACTAACGAAGGCAGCATTAAAGTTGGTACGAACCTGATTAACTATAAGAATATTGAAGGATTAGAGATTAGGGGCACTATCTACGATGACTATATTGTAGGAACTAATGGCAATGATTACCTCTTCGGAGGTAGCAGTGGCAACGATACAAGTTACGGTGACGATCAAATTTTTGGTGGTGCTGGTAACGACTACTTGAGTGTTGATTATTCAACCAGTAATAACACACTCATCGGTGGCACTGGTAACGATAACTTAAGCGCTGACTATTCCAAGGGTAATAACTTACTCTCTGGAGGTAATGGCAATGATAACTTATCTGTCTCTAATTCATCTGGTAATAACACACTCATTGGTGGTGCTGGTGACGATAGCTTAAGCGGTGACTCTTCCAAGAGTAATAACTTACTCTCTGGGGGTGATGGCAATGATAACTTATCTATCGGTAGAGATTTTTTTAACAATTCGTTTCCCAACTCTGGAAATAACACGCTCATTGGTGGCGCTGGTGATGATAATTTGAGTGTTGACAATTCATCCGGCAATAATCTGCTAGACGGTGGCGATGGCAATGACACTCTCTTTGTCTCTAGCTACTACGACTATTTCGGAAGAAATACACCTGGATTTGGCAATAATACAATCATTGGCGGGAATGGCAATGATTCTATCTATATCATCTTAGAAACTTCTCCTGCTTCTTTAAAGGTTCAAACAGTAGATGGGGGGGCTGGCAAAGATGTCTTGAAATTCTATTATGCTTATCCTACCGAGGGAATCACTTCAACTTTCGATGCCAGTACTAAGAAAGGCTCTATTACTGCTGGTAATAATCTGATCAACTATAAAAATATTGAACAATTAGAGATATCAGGTACAAGCTACGATGATCAGATTATCGGCAGCAGTGGCAACGATTCCTTGGATGGGGGCATTAATGGCAATGACTTGATAGATGGCGGTGCAGGAGAGGATTTATTATCTTTTTATGGCTACCAAGCTACCGCCGGAATCACCTCAACTTTCAATGCTACTACTAACCAAGGCACAATTAAAGCTGGCTCACATCAAATTAGCTACAAAAATATTGAACGATTGGAGATTGTAGGCACACGCTACGATGATCAAATTGTCGGGAGCAATGGTAATGATTCGTTGGATAGCGGTGATGATGGAAATGATACGATAGATGGTGGTGCAGGGGACGATTTATTATCTTTTATTAACTACCTGCGTAGTGAAAGAATCACTTCCACTTTCGACGTAACTACTAACCAAGGCACGATTAAGACTGGCTCAAATCAAGTTAGCTACAAAAATATTGAACGATTAAATATTTTAGGTACAGCCTACGATGATTATATTGTCGGGGCCAATGGCAACGATGTTCTCTCTGGTGGCGGTAATGGTAATGATCAAATATATGGCGGTGCAGGTGACGATAGTTTAAGCACTGACTATTCAAATGGCAATAATCTGCTCGATGGTGGCAATGGTAATGATAATATCTTTGCTTCTGGATCTTTTGATGAGTATCGTGGTGAGCTTTACATCAATACTACCTCTGGGAATAATACGCTTATTGGTGGGGCTGGCGACGATAGATTGATTGCTGACTATTCATCAGGCAATAACTTGCTCATTGGTGGCGATGCCAATGATTATCTCTCTGCTTCTGGTAATGATTTGTATACTGAATACGGGGTTTATTCAACCACTGGAAATAACACGCTCATTGGTGGTACTGGTGACGATAGATTGATTGTTGACAATTCATCAGGCAATAGCTTACTCATTGGTGGCGATGGCAACGATCATCTTTCTGCTGTTGGTGCTGTTGGTAATAATAGCTTTAACGGTGGTCTTGGCAATGATATCCTGACTGGAGGTAAAGGTGCAGATACCTTTATTTTCGAGAGTTACAATCAAGGGCTAGATCGTCTTGAGAACTTCAGCACAGTTAATGATCGTATTCAGATATCCTCTGCTGGTTTTGGTGGCGGGTTATTAACAGGTACACTTAAGACAAGTCAGTTTACTCTCGGAACTTCTACAACCACTAGCGAAGAGCGATTTATCTACAACAGCGCTACTGGTGCATTGTACTTTGACCTTGATGGCAGCGCGTCCGGGTTTACTCAGGTACAATTTGCACAACTATCTACTGGATTGTCACTAACCAACAACAATTTTGTGGTTGTTTAATCGGAGTTAGCGCTCTGCAAGCCAACCAAGTGGTAAGGTTTGCGGAGTGCTTTTTTTTAGTATCTCGCATCTATTTTGCTCAATGCAAATGGCATCCGCGATCGCCGTAATTGATTCAAATACAGAGGATAGCTTTGTCAACTAAATTCGTCAGGATTGGTCGAACAGACTACTAGACGGCAATCATTTAAAAGTACATTAAGTTCCTGTACAGCTTTCAAGGGATTTTTAAAAGTAAACATAGATGCGATGGCAGCTTCATAAGGATTTCTGCCTGTTCTTTTGACGGCGGCTAGCGCATCTTTATTGGAGAATGCCCGAATACTAACCAACCATGCAGCTAGCACATGACCAGTGCGGCCAATACCACCCGAACAGTGTACAACTACTTTTTCATTTTGTTTGTCTGCTGCTACTAAAAAAGGAATTATTCTTTGGGTGAGCATTTCTAAATTAGCGAATTGAAAATCTGTAATCGGTGCCCAACAAACTTGCTGCTCACCAAATTTTTGTTGATATATGCCTAAAAGATTTGAGTAACGAGCTAGTTGCTTTTGAGGGAGAAGACAGCAGACTCGTTGGATATTTTGTTTTTTCATGAACTCAATCCAATCAGATACCTGTTGATTAGAGTAACCAGGTCTGGAAGCACCAAATACAATCGGTTCATCTTCCCAAGCAGCAGCAAACTTGTATGGATTTCTAGTCATTTGTTCCAATGCCTGTGGGTTGTGTTTATCCCACATCTATAAATTTGTTTTATATCAATTTTGTTTCTTAGCTACAAGTGCTTGCTGCATACAAATCAAACCATTCCATGAGAAGCACTAACAGGAAAATTAGCTAGTAATTAAGCTTTCGTTAAGATAAGGTTATAAAAGAGAGCTTTTCACTTGTATAAGTTCATTTTTCAGAGCTAACAGCTTTAGGAGCGTTATTGCAGACCCCAAACCCTGTTCAAGTAGGAGATAAAGTTTTGATTCTACGTCCTTTTTATGTAACTGGAAAAGTTGGGGTAGTTTGTGGTCGAGAGTCACACTCAGATGGTCAATCAAGCACCCGATGGCTCATTCAAGTAGATTCAGATGAGGAAAATATTATAGTTTCACTCAGGAAGAATGAGTTTGAGGTGATTACCCCGGAATAAAAGTAACTTCAGGCTGTTGTCGGTGGTTCATCACCAATTCCCAGTTTCTTCTTACTGCACTTTAATTGTTTCCAAAGTTCCTTAATTTGCTGGTAAGCCTCTTTGGGGTCAAGCTTACCATTACTTTCTAAACTGGTGATAATCGCAACTTTTTGAGCAGATTCTTGCAAGTTAGCATTAAACACTAAGTTTTCTGGTTTAACTTGTTCGTAGTAGCGACCACGAGGGTAAAGGAATTTGTTTTTGTCTTCCTCTTGAGACTGGTTCATTACTTAGCCTCCCTACTAATAAGTTTTCATCAATAATGTCAACCCAGTTTAAACGATCTCCTCAATCAAATGGTTGTTGAAAAATATAGTTAGCGATCGCTGGAATTATGAGCCTTTTTTTAGTATGGCTCATAGTCCAGAGTCCTCAAATTTAGAGTCGAAAAATTTCAGCAATTTAGCTTAAAGCTTTCTGAGCTTGAATTTTGTCAAAAATAGCACCTTCACTAAAAAATTTCTGCCCAATACTGTTCCAGCCTCCTAAATCCTCAACTTTCAACAAAGTTTTAATTTGAGGAAAATCGCTACTGAGTTGTTTTGCGATCGCAGTATCAACAGGACGAAAACCTATTTTGGCAAATTCTCTTTGTACCTCTGGAGTGTAAAGATATTGGACAAATGCTTCTGCAACTTTTCGAGTAGCGTGTTGTTCAACATTTTTATCTACTACAGCAATAGGATTTTCAATAGAGATATTCACATCAGGGACAACATACGAAAACTTTTCGCCCTTTTGTTTTGATAGGATCATTTCGTTTTCATAATTGAGTAAGGCATCACTCTGACCTTGTTTAAAGAACAATTCGCTGGCATTGTGAGCAGTCTTGGGCTGCAAGGGTACATTTTTATAGACCTTGGAAATAAAATCTAATGCCTGACTCTCATTGTTGCTAGTTTTTATCGCGAAACCCCACAAACTCAGAAAATTCCAGCGCGCACCACCTGACGTTTTCGGGTTCGCTGTTATCACACTCACACCAGGGCGTGCTAAATCTGACCAAGTTTTAATATTTTTGGGATTCTCTTCACGAGTGGCAATTGCAACTACAGATTGGGTCACAATTGCATTATTTGGCGCTTCTTTTTCCCAGGCGGGTTGAATAAAACCTTTTTGAACAAGTTTCTCAATATCAAGGGCTAGTGATAGGTGTACTACATCAGCCTCTAAACCATCAATTACATTTAGGGTTTGAGAACCAGACCCATCATAACTTTGAGTAAAAGTCAGATTTTGATTATGCTCTTTTTTCCACTTATCTACGAATTTGGGAATGATCTGCTCGTATGCGTCTTTTGTCACCGAATAGGAAACCAACGTTAGCTTGACATCACTAACAGAAGTTGCCTTAGTATCACCAGTCTTATCAACGTTAACACCAGAGCAAGCCGTCATGACTAGGCTTAAGCTGATTCCCACCAAAAAGAAGGATATAAACCGTCGATGTTTTATAGCTTGCCAAAGCTTGACAATGTAAGAGTGAACTGGCTTGGTTGTGTATCTATGGTGTTGTTTGATACTCAAAATTTTCCCCTTAGGTAATAAATGCGGTATTCCCCGCGATTTACTGTAGTTTAAAGGTATTATAAGGTAGTTCCTGAAATTACATAACCTTTTATTAACCTAAATTTAAACAAGTTGTAGATTATGTACTGAAAGAGGCTTACTGTTGCCAAAATGAGAGCCTTGTTCGTACTTGTTTACGATTGCGGAAGCGAAGGATGGTTGTTAATGTTCTTACTTTTGAATTTTCTGCAAAATGTTTCAGCTACCTTGTATAGCTAAATAAATATATGATTAAAGCCGTACTTTTTGACCTTGACGATACGCTTATAGATCATGATGCAGCAATTAGAGATGCGGCAAGTGCATTATTTAATAAAATCATACCTAATAGCAAAGATGAGCTAAATATATTTCAAGAACAATGGATATCCTTGAATCGAAAGTGGTACAAGAAGTTCTTTGCCAAACAAGTTATACCAATTCAAAATTAAAAATTAAAAATTAAAAATTAGGGAAGCTAGACAGAACAAAGGTTTGGGAATATGTATCTGTCGCATTCTTTTTTAAAATTGGTATTACGTTTCAAGAATCGGGTAGAGGAAAACTACAAGAAGCATTCTCAAAATACGGTTATCAATTTTCAGATACAGATGCTGATACCTTACTCTCGGAGTACTGGGAGCATTACGTGAGTATGTGCCAGTTATTTAATGATGTCGATAAATGTTTTGCACAGTTACAAAAATGCAAGATTGGGGTAATAACAAACGGTCAGGAGGCGCAGCAGGTTGAAGTACTTAAACGATGCGGTATTCTGTCAGTTATGGATGTCGTTTTTACCTCAGAAGCGGCGGGATTTGCGAAGCCTGCGTCCCAGATTTTCCAGTACGCTTGTGCCAAATTGGAAGTACAACAAACACAGAGCGTCTATGTTGGAGATAACCTTGAACTAGACGCGTTAGCGGCCAAAGATGCCGGATTAATAGGAGTTTGGCTTAACCGTTTTAACCGTGGTTTGCAAGCATCTCCTCAGATTATAAAACGAATTAATCGGTTGACTGAACTATCAGAGTTAATATCATAGAAGCTGGCATCAAGTCCAAACTAAACTGTACTGTATTGTTGATTTTTAGCAAACAGTACCGAATTTGGTACAACTGCCCAAATCCACGCCGACTCAAAACATCAAATAGCGATCGCAGAACTAACAGTGACAGTTGTGACGCTATTCTTAGTGCTAGGGGCAGACACTCTATTCAAGCTGTAAATCTTTTAATTAAAGTTAGCAAAGTTGTTGTCAGCTAACGCACATCTGGACGCAGAGCTATAAAATCTTGTAATGAGTGCGATCGCTCGCATCAAAGGCTGTTCCTTCTGCCTTCTGCCTTTTTTCGGTCAAGTTTATACCTCTACCTGTTTGATCTCTGCATCTGTTGCTTGGTCTATTTCTATAAACTTTGGCCCAGCAATGAGAACTATCACCATCATTAATAGACTTGTCACCATGATGATGCTGACCACGTTGGGATCGTCAAAATTACTCGTAGCTACTAATAATGCTGCGGCAAAATTGCGTTGGGCAGTTCCGACTCCTAGTACTCTTTGAGTATCAATGCCAGGCCCACCTAAAAGATAACCGACGCTAAAGGAGAATATAATAAATATCGCACAAACAAAGATTGCACCTGTTTTTAATAAGCTAATGATATCGTTGGTGTGAATGAAGAGTCTGACTACTAAACCAAAAAGTAATCCATAACTAGATAATTTGAATAAAATTGGCTGGATAATGGGAGCGATCGCAGCAAATTTGGCTTTGATAAATAATCCCATCATTAACGGACTAACCATCAGCAACAACAAGGGTTTAGCAATGTCCCAAGAGTTGATTTGCACACCTTGCACTACTAACGGCAGAACCATTGGCATATAAAAAATAGTACCCAGCATCAGCAACATCATTAATCCCACAGAAAAAGCTATATTGCCCTTGACTATTTGAGCAAGTTTAGGCAAAGCTGGCGGCCCTGATGCTACTGCCATAATTAGTAAACCGTCTCTAATTGGTTCGCTTAAAGGTACTACTTGCACTAGCAAATAAACAAAAACTGGCACTAATACAAAATTTGTTAGTAAAGATAAGATGACGAGTCGAGGGCTGCGGAGTGGTTTCCAAATCTGTTGTACCGTTAAACCTAAACCTGCACCTAACATAGTGCAAACAATGAATGTGAAAAGTGCAAGTTTGTCAATTACTACTAAAATTTCATTCATGATTTAATTATTTGTCAAAATAAAATATCTAGTTGGGATAGAGAACAGGGGACAGTAAATTAATCCAAAGATTCGAGTTGTACTGAAGCCTATTCCCTATTCCCTATTCCCTATTCCCTATTCCCTATTACTTCAACTCCAGGCTGACTTGCTGTAAGTTACCAGTAAAGGCAAACGGTACTTGATAAGTATCAACAACGGGAGTACCTGTATCTCTGCCAACATCAAAGGTTTCATCTAGGGCTAAACGGTAAGCGATGGTTTTTTCCACACGTCCTTCGGCTACCTGTTGGTCATTGATGAATAATTTACCGATTCCGCCTGCACCTACAGCGCCGCCGTCATAATCAAAGTTGAAACGAAGTGTAGATTTACCGGGGGGCAACTTTTCTCTTGATTGGATGATGTAGCGCGCAGTGTTGGCGTAGTTGTAGGCATAGGTAGGCTTGCCATCCTCAAGGAAAAAACTCCAACCAGCAAAGCGTCCGCCTTGGGTCAAAAGGATACCCTCTGCTCCACTTTCAGGAATTTCTACATTAGCTGTGATGTTGAAGGATCTATTTTTCAGGTTTGGGGCGCTACCTTCTGGGATGCCGAATGTACCTGGATAGTAAGTGAAAGTTGTGCGTCCTCTGGTGAGGCTGGGGCGAATTTTAACATCAAATCTTTCAGCGATGCGATCGTCTAGTGGTAATACTTGGTGTTTGCTGGCTTCCTTTAAAAACAACTTTTGCAGTTTTTCTAGCTTGTCTGGGTTTTCCTTTGCTAGGTTGTTTGCTTCGCTGAAATCTTCTGTAATGTTGTACAGTTCCCACTCATCTGTATCAAAGTTCCCTTTGACAGTTCGTTCCCAAGGTAAGCGACCGTGACGCGCTGCCGCTACCCAACCTTCATCGTAAATGGCTCGGTTGCCCAACATCTCGAAATACTGAGTTTGACGATGGGAGGGAGCATCAGGGCGATCGAAGGTATAAACCAGGCTAGTACCTTCGATTGGTTGTTGCTTAACACCATTCACTTCTTTAGGAGCAGCAATTCCCGCTACTTCTAAAATGGTGGGTGCAATATCAATTACATGATGGAATTGGCTACGAATGCCACCTTGGTCTTTAATATTTGCGCCCAAGGAAATCACTAAGGGGTTACGAGTTCCGCCAAAGTGAGAGGCGATTTGCTTTGTCCATTGAAAGGGAGTGCTGACTGCCCAAGCCCAAGCCGCCGGAAAATGGTTAAATGTTTTGGGACTACCCAAGTCATCATAAGCAGCTAGCAGTTGTTGCAGATTTTCGGGTACACCGTTGAAGACTTGGAGTTCGTTGACGCTACCTGTTAAACCGCCTTCTGCACTAGCACCGTTGTCTCCAACAATGTAAATGACTAGGGTGTTATCCAGTTCACCAAGTTGATCAACGGCATCAATTAGCCTGCCTACTTCATAATCTGTATGACCTAAAAATCCAGCAAATACTTCGGCCATGTGGGCATAGAGTTTTTGCTGTTCTGCTGTGAGGGAATCCCACGCTGGTAGTTCTTGGGGGCGAGGAGTGAGTTGGGCATTGACAGGAATTACACCCAGTTGTTTTTGACGGGCAAAGATTTCTTCGCGTAATTTATCCCAGCCTTGGTCAAATTTGCCTTTGTATTTATCAATCCAAGCTTTGGGGGCGTGGTGGGGTGCATGGGTGGCTCCGGTAGCAAGATAGGCGAAAAAGGGTTTTTCTGGTGCAATAGATTGTTGGTTGCGAATCCAGGCGATCGCATGGTCTACTAAATCAGGAGTCAGGTGATAATCTGGCTTGTTGGTTGGTTTCTCTACTCGCCTAGTATTTTCTACTAAGGCAGGACTCCACTGATTAGTATCACCACCAAGAAAGCCGTAAAAGTATTCAAATCCCAACCCTGTAGGCCAGCGATCGAAAGGCCCAGCAGCACTAGTTTCAAAGTCTGGGGTGTTGTGCCATTTACCAAAAGCTGCTGTGTTATAGCCATTTTGTCGTAGTATTTCAGCAACGGTGGCGGCACTCTTAGGCAAAATTGTTGTGTAGCCAGGATAACCTGTAGCTAATTCCTCAACAACCCCTGTATTCACTGAATGGTGATTGCGTCCAGTTAACAAAGCTGCCCTAGTAGGCGAACACAGGGCTGTGGTGTGGAATTGGTTGTAGCGTAATCCTCTTTCGGCTAGGCGCGTCAAATTCGGAGTGTCCACCGGGCCGCCAAAAGTACTCGCTTGTCCAAAGCCCACATCATCTAGGATCGCTAGCAAGACATTGGGTGCTTTGGCTGGGGCGGTTATGGGTTGGGGAAAGTCTGGTTGTGATTCTTTGTAGGTGAGGCCGATTTTACCTTTGAACTCTGGCTGAGGAACAGGTAAAACTTGGGATGTAGCTGCTAGGGCAGGGCCATTGACCATCAACAAAGCGATCAGCAAAGATAAAGCGATCGCCTTTGCAATTTCTGGAAACAAATTCCAGTGCTTGGATTCAAACTTCATTCTTCATCCTTTCTATAGTCAGGTTTTTCACTAAGCGAAATCCGATATGGGTAGTTCCCGTGTCGGGGGCTTGAGATTCTCGCGCTGCTGGGCGGAAGCGGCTGCAATAGTTGATCGCACACAAATAAGAGCCACCTTTGATTACGTGTAGGGCGTTTTCGGTGGGTTTGTTGGGGTCAAAACTTTGTTCTGGGCCTTTTGGGTTGACACTGTGGTTTTTTTGGTTGTGTCCTGGACGAAACCAATCGGAGGTCAATTCCCAGACGTTACCTGTGATGTCATACAGACCATAACCATTTGGCGGAAAGGAACCAACTGGGGCAATACCTGCGTAACCATCACTTTTGGTGTTGAAAAAGGGAAAAATTCCTTGCCAGGTGTTAGCTTTTTTCTCAGAGTACTGGTTGCCCCAGGCGTAAGTTGCAGCATCTAACCCACCACGGGCGGCATATTCCCACTGAGTTTCGGTGGGTAAGGATTTTCCTGCCCATTGAGCGTAAGCTACAGCATCTTCGTAGGCAATATGAACGACTGGATAATTATCTTGATGTACGATTGCACTTTCTTTTCCAAATGGATGTCGCCAATTCGCCCCAGTCTGCCAATGCCACCAACTCAGCAGCTTTGCTCCTGGTTGTGCGATTTCAAACACCAAAGAACCAGGTAATCTCTGCTCATCTGGCAAGTCGGGAAACTGTTCTTTTGATAAAGGGCGCTCTGCAACTGTGACATAACCTGTTGCTTTGACAAACGCTGCAAACTGTGCATTTGTCACTTCATATTTATCGATACAAAAGGAACTAACTCTTACCTCTTGAGCTGATAGTTCTTCTATCAAACCAGAATTATTCGATCCCATTGTGAATGTCCCATCGGGAATCATTACCATTTCTGAGGGACAGGAATTTACGGTAGCGGCAAAAGCAGGAGGAATGATCAGTGCCATCGCTACCCCTGTAATTAATAACAATGCTAAAAAACTTTTCTTTAACACAGTGGTGTTGACTGCTAACAAAAATAAATTAAAATTCAGGCTAAATATTTCTAAAACATTTACTGTGTAAAGCTATGACGTAATTAATAGGCGAAAATCTAGCAATTTTTTATCAAAAATCACCATCAATGTGAGCTAATTTAAAAAACTTTAGTTTGTTTGAAATTAGTATTATACTTTATACTGATAGATTTACCGTACTTAATTACGATATTGATAACTTACCTCTTAAGCAAAAATAAGTCAAGAACTTTTTTGGCTGACATGATATAGTCCAATACAGTTCAGTTAAGGCTAAAACTCTGTTAACAAAGTCAATTTTTTAACGAACTGCCAAAGCGCAGAGAAGCCAGTGCGTCCTTGCGGTTCCCCAACTTGTACTCCTTCGGGGATCTTGCTACGCCCAGCGTCTCCCCTTGAAAGAAGCAACTAGCGCGACGCATAGAGAAGAAATAGATGCTTAATCCAAGCGTATTGTGATATAGCCTGAGAATTGATATCTGATTCGTACAAAAATCTAAAGACAACTGAATTTGGCTTGACTACTGACTACTGACCCTGATAAAAACTCCACCCACGGATCGGGGTTTTTTATTGTTTAGGGATTTTTTATATTTTTTTAACCCAACCTTTTAAAGTTGACGCGCTACTACAATGAATTCTCAATAAATTGTATTGAATTATGAGCGATCGCATTTCATAAAGGAAATTTTATCGAGCAGTTTTCTAAGATATTTCATATTAGAAAAGACATTATTTTGTTTTTCTACTTCCTCCTCTCTAGAATATTTCAAAGCATAAATTCCTGCTGAATGTGCAGCTTCAATTCCCACATCGCTATCTTCAATAACAACACAATATTCAGGCGAGAATCCCATTCTATTTGCTGCGTATAAAAATAAACCGGGATCGGGTTTCCACGAGCCAATATCATAAGAACTAAACAAGCGATCGCCAAAGTAATGCGACAGAGCAGTTACATTTAAAGCCTTGCGAATTTTTGCTATTGGCGCACTTGAGGCAACACAAACAGGATATTCGAGAGTTTTTAGCATCTCTGGAACGCCTGTGATTGGTTGCAAGTAAAATTCAAATAATTCATCTACTCGGTGACGATATGTTGCCTCAAAATCTCTGGGCAGCTTTTCGCCATACTTCATTTCTATATCCGCTAAGATTAAAGCTAGCTTTCTGCCACGATATCGACGAATCAGACTTTCAACGGAGTCGTTGATAAAAGGTAGCAAATCGATAAATGCTTGGTTACAAAGCCGCTCACTATCAACTAACGTTCCGTCCAAATCAAAAATCACACAAATATGCTTCATGTTCACAACTGATCGTCAGTTAATATGAGGAATGAATTTGGATGTAGAGACGTTGCAATGCAACGTCTCTACAAGGATTTTGAAATAACGCAAAATTATTTTTCATACCGCAATCAGCAACGCCCCTTAGATTTAGGGCTATACGATCAACTGGTCATGCAAAATTTACCCTTGTTGCTCTACAAGGGTTTATGTCTGCATTCATAAGTACTGAGTACTTTTTAATTTACTCAGCACTCATGACTTATAACTCAGCTTTACAAAAGAACTGGTTGTGCTTCCTTAAACTCAGCTTTCTGCTTGAACACGCTTGGTACTTCAGCGCTGAAAGCTTCACCTTGAACCACTTCTGAACGTGAACCATCAACTCCTACTGGAACATCGCCTGTGATGGTGGTGCGATAAAGGAGACGTTCGACATCCAAATGATCCAAATCTTGAGGAGCCAAATGCACGGTGGCGCGGTTGTCCCAGAAGGCGATATCACCGTTGTTCCAACGGAAGCGGGTGGTATATGCAGGTTTGGTGACTTGGTTGAAGAACAACTCTAGCAACAGTCTGCTCTCTTCTGGTGACACATCAACAATGCGAGAGACAAAGCCAGGGTTGACGAACAAGGCACGCTCACCAGTCTCAGGATGAACTCTGACGACTGGGTGAATAGAAACTAGGGGATTGACAGCAATGCGCTGGTCGAATTTATTGTTGCGGGGTTGATAACCGCCCCCATTGAAGCGATGTTCCGCTTTTAATGTATCAGCTAGCGATCGCAGGGGTGCTGAGAGTCCCTCATAAGCTGCCACAAGATTACTCCACTGGGTGTCACCACCGAAACTAGGGACATTAACTGCGCGTAAAATTGACGCTGCTGGTGGGTTGATCGCCGCCGTTACATCTGTGTGCCAAGGGCCGCCAGTGCGAAAACCATACTGCTTTTCATAGAGCTTACGGTCTACGGGTTTGATCTGAGGAAATCCCGGAACTGGTTCAGGCTCTCCCAAGGGATGGGCGAAAGTCACTTCGCCAAAACGAGATGTGAACTCGACCTGGGCAGCATGATCGATGTTCTGACCACGAAAGAACAAGACTTTCCACTTTAATAGTGCTTTGCGAATTTCTTGGACTTGATCCTCAGAAAGAGAGCGGGAAAGGTCTACGCCGCCGATTTCTGCACCGATGAAACCAGCTACCTGTTTAACTTCTATATGTTTGTAGCCCATTAGGATTCTCCAGAGTTTTATCTGTCGGGAGGTGTTCATACTCGCCTATTTCCTTGGGAATTTTGCCGATACCCAATATCTGCTAGCAACATTCCCATACTGGGAGCATAACTGAAATTATAATACACTATTCCGATACAATTAAAGTAGTATGCAGTTGCTAAATAGTAACTTCCTACGTTTTTGCAGGCCAATCATCTTCTATAACGATCCGATGTCACTTTGCAAAAGCCTTAGCTCAGACAGATTAGCGATACCTGGGCAGCAAACTACGCGATTATTTGACAGTTCTTAGTTAATCTAATTATTAGTAAACCATAATAAAATTTTCCTCATGAAAATTTGGCATAGACAACTAGGGGAAAGCATCAGTAATATTACTTACCACTACTTACCCGCCTTACGCTGGCGTAATTTTCGCCTGTTTTTTGGGGGACAGTTACTATCAATGTCTGGAACATTTATGACCCAGCAGTTAACTATTCCTTGGCTGGTATACGATTTGACTCAATCGCCTTGGTTGTTGGGAG
Organism: Nostoc sp. DedQUE02; assembly: GCF_034531035.1. Classification (NCBI taxonomy): domain Bacteria; kingdom Bacillati; phylum Cyanobacteriota; class Cyanophyceae; order Nostocales; family Nostocaceae; genus Nostoc; species Nostoc sp. DedQUE02. The sequence continues at coordinate 40,033 of NZ_JAVRBY020000035.1, forward strand.
TTGCAGGGTTTGTACAATTTTTACCTACGTTATTACTGATTCCCTTTTCGGGCATATTGTCCGATCGCTGGAGTCGTCGTGACTTGTTAATGGTGGTGCAGATATTGGGAATTAGCGTTTCCCTGGCTTTAACGATTCTCACCTTTACCAATTGGATTACCTTTCCTATCCTCTTGGTACTGAGTGCTTTCAATGGTTTGCTCAAGGGATTAGATATGCCCGTGCGCCATACAATCGTCACCGAAACCGTAGACGATCGCGCCGATTGGAGTAATGCGATCGCCTTGAATTCAGTAATGTTAAGTTCCTCTCTCGTAGTCGGGCCTGCTATGGGCGGGATTTTGATTGCGACACTAGGGGTAAAATATTGTTTTCTTTACGATACCCTCAGCTATATCCCTGCCATATTTACCTTGCTAGCGATGCGGCTGCAAGCCAGACAGATGCAAGCCCTTACGGGCATTAGCGATACTTTGGAGAAATTGCGGGAAGGCTTTGAATATGTCTCGAAATTCCAGCCGATTAGAGTAATTTTATTAATGCTAGCGTTACATGGTTTCGTCGGGATGTCTCATGTCGCGCTGATGCCTGTTTTTGCAGCAAAGATTCTCAATGGGAACGCAACTACAATGGCTCACCTCAGCACTTCAGCACCGATTGGCTCGTTGTTTGCTTGTTTGTATCTAAGTGTCAGACGAGGGATTGTAGGCTTAGAGCGTTTGATTGTAGTCGCTCAAGTTTTGATTGGGATGAGTTTGATATTCTTTTCACTCTCACGTCAAGTTTGGCTATCTATAATCATTCTGGTATTTGTAGGCTGCTTTTCTATCCTCAACATTACTAGTAGTAATATGATTATTCAAACCCTAGTTACCGAGGATAAGCGCGGACGGGTAATGAGTTTTTACGCCCTAGCAATGGTGGGTACAATGCCCTTTGGAAATTTGTTAGCTGGGACTTTAGCAGATAATTTTGGTGCGACTAATGCCTTGATTGTCTGTGGTAGTTTGATTATTTTAGGTGCGCTCTGGTTCTCTGCACAATTGCCAGCAGTAAGCCGTTGGATTGCTCGCTAAACAAGTCGCTTATTTTTGTACAACAAAGCAGATATTTGGAAAACAAGCATCTTCCGCCACACCTTAAAAGTGTAGTGGAAGACGATCAATTACATCAACTTGGCAGAAGAAAGTTGCACTTATAGCTCAATACAGTTCAGTTAAGTATTTCTTCCTCCTCCTCCTTTGCGTTCTCTGCGTCCTTTGCGGTTTGTTAAAAAATTGAATTTGACAAAGAGTTAAGCCTTAACTAAACCGTATTGACTTATAACTGATAGCTGATTTTTGCATCCCAAGGAGCAGGTTTGCTAATTTGCTTCCATATAGGACTATACAAGGCTTCATGTAGTTCTCGTGCTAGTACCACCAAACCTGCATAACCTGCATAAGCATGATGACGTTCATGGTTAATGTCTAAAAAAGGAATTCCCGTTTTGAGTGCTGTATATTTATTGCCAGCCCCAGTAATCAACACATCAGCTTTTGTTTGGTGCAATACCTTTAATAATGCCTGGGGAGTTGTGTCAGACAAAAGCATTGCATCTGCACCAAGATATTGTTTAATTTTAGCTTTCTCCTCTTCTGTTGTTTTGCCATCTGTAGCTGCAATAACTTCCATTCCCAAATCTTGGGCTGCTAAAATCAGCGACCAACTTTTCACACCACCAGTAGAAAGAATAATCCGCTTACCTTTTAAATCAGCAAGGTAAGGAGTTAAGGCAATATCTAGAGCAGCATTTTCTTGAGCAATTAACTTTTCTGTACGTTCTTGCAGTTCCCAGGCAATAACACTATCTCCCAAGGATATACTTAATTTGGTCGCAATATTCCGCAAGCAATCGTTTAAGTTGGTCGCACCATAGAAGGATTCTTCAATATAAGGAATTCCATAGCGTTCCGCCATAGTTTGCGCCATTTGTATAGCTACATTTGAGCAAAGCACTACATTTAATTTGGCGCGATGAGCATAGCAAACTTCTTGATAACGAGCATCACCTGTAATTTTAGAAAGAACGCGAATTCCCATTTTTTGGAATAATGGTAAGATATTCCACGTTTCACCTGCAACATTATAGTCACCAACAATATTAATATCGAATGGTGTAGTAAATTCCGGTTCGACTGTACCAATGACAGCATTCAATAAAGTTTCATTACCGATGCGATTCCCTAAATTTTTACTACCAAGAAATCCAGGCGCATTTACATAGATAACTGGGACATTAACTTGTTTTGTAGCAAGTTGGCAAACACTATCAATATCATCACCAATCAAAGCAGACAGACAAGTAGCATAAACAAAAATGGCGGCAGGATGATAGCGTTGAGCAACATCCACAATCGCTTTGTACAGTTTCTTTTCTCCACCAAAAACGATATTACCTTCACTAAAGTCAGTAGTAAAAGCAGTTTGGTATAATTGTGAGCCTGATGATAGGCTGCCATGAGTTGCCCAAGGATTGTGAGTACAAGAAACAGCACCATGTACTAAATGAACAGCATCAGTAATAGCTCCGACAGAAACCATCGCTCCATCAAAAGGGCAATTTCCTTGGGTTGCACCTGGTTGTGGTGGTTTTGTGCAAGTGAGTTTTTTCTGACCATTAAGCTGTTTATGGTTAGATTTGCAAGGTGTTTCGCTAAGAGGTTCGTTAACTTTTACTTGAGTGTTTTTCATGCTTTTCCTCGTGCTAAAAATAAGTACAAAACAGCCAATAATGAGGAGTTAGGAGTATTATTTTTTCTCTATCTCCTATTTTTTTACTTACCAATTTTGCCGCCTAGTCTCCACTCGTCTTTATAGATGCTGGTAGACAAAGTTGATTGAGACTGATTTCTGAGAAATTACAAAAAACAGCAATTGATGCACTAGCATTTCAGATAAAACAAGCAACTCCTCTGATGCATCCTGTATTTTTAGAAAGGCTTGTTATGGCAGCCCTCGCATGAGTTACATTTTCGCCTGTAGCCCCTCACCGCAACGAGATGTAACTCACTCAGACGATAAACACTATAATTCTTTAGCTAGTGTTAGCTTATCTAAATATTAGTATAGCTAATAATATCTGAAATCAAGTATTGTTTTGAGATTTTTAGAATATAAATTATTAGATAATAAAATAGGATGATTTATACATATATTTTCTATGTACCTTATATTATTTTTTATTATTTAAGCAATAAATTTAGTTTTTACTAATAGTATTTCAGGTATTTTTTTAACTAGAATAATAATCTATCCAGGTAATTGTAGCCTTAACTATTTTAAAAGGCTCTAAAACTATCGATAAGTATAACTATATTAAAAATTTTCTTGAAATTTGAAAACTATACACTGTTTGAACTATGAGCTTTAGCCGCAGCCCTGGTTGGATTCACGGTGGCGATCGCTTTGCAGATCCGAGAGATTCTCCCAACAGCCCCCTCTGCCAAATATTTCCTGATTCCCTGTTCCATATTTCTCATTTATATGCAATTCTTAATATTATAGCTAATAACTCCGGTAAATCGATTGATATATAGTATTTTGTATCCTGGCTTTTGCAAAGCAATGCTCATAGCTCTGCAATACTCTAGGCAAATCACTGTCAAAAGGCTATATAAATATCACAACCTTATTAAGCATCCCAACAAAAAGTAGAGCAAACCGTATGACAAAATATGTAAATCTTGGCAAAACTGGACTCAAAGTATCCCGGATTACACTAGGCACAATGACTTATGGCTCGCGTAAATTGCGCGAATGGGTATTAGAAGAAGAAGAAAGTCGTCCATTTATCAAACTGGCTTTGGAATTGGGGATTAATTTCTTTGATACCGCCGATGTCTATTCCTTGGGGAAGAGTGAAGAAATTGTCGGACGAGCGCTGAAAGACTTTGCTAAACGAGATCAAGTTGTGATTGCTACTAAAGTACATGGCAAAGTCGGCGATGGGCCTAATGATCGAGGACTATCTCGCAAACATATTTTTGACAGCATTGATGCTTCTTTGCGGCGGCTACAAACTGATTATGTAGACTTGTACCAAATTCACCGTTGGGACTATGAAACACCAATTGAAGAAACCCTAGAAGCATTGCATGATATTGTCAAAGCAGGTAAAGTCCGTTACTTAGGAATTTCTAGTGTTTACGCATGGCAGTTTGCTAAAGCCCTTTATACAGCAGACATTCACGGCTGGACTCGTTTTGTATCAATTCAAAATCACTACAACCTAGTCTATCGGGAAGAAGAACGAGAAGTGATACCCTTAGCTCTAGATCAAGGAATTGGTATTATTCCTTGGAGTCCCTTGGCGCGGGGCTTTTTAGCAGGGAATCGCAGTAAGTCAGACCATGGCCAAACACTGCGCGCAAAAACTGACGAATTTGCTCACAATCTCTACTATCAAGATTCAGATTTTAAAGTAGTCGATCGCGTAGTTGAATTAGCCGGAAAACGGGGTGTGAAACCCACACAAATTGCCCTAGCTTGGCTATTGCATCAACCAGGTGTGACATCTCCGATAATTGGCGCTAGTAAGATAGAACATCTTAAAGAGGCTGTCGAGGCAGTGGATTTAGAGCTTTCTGATGAAGAGCGCAAATTCTTAGAAGAACCTTACACACCCCATCCGATACTAGGGCATCAGTACCCGTCTGGAAATCGCCCATAGAGTAATCTTGCACCAGGCGACTGGAAGTCACGGCTACACAGGTAAAACCCGCCTACGCGGGTTAAAAACCTTGATTTTACCTTTTATGACTATGCTTGAATACGCGCCTCCTCCGATTTGGCTAAATGCTCACATTCAAGACCCGCGTATCAACGTTGGAGATTACACCTACTTCGATCAGCACATCAGTTTAGCAATATTTACCCCTGACGACCGGATTGAAATCGGAAAGTTTTGTTCTCTGGCTAAGGATATCATCATTTTTGCTGGAGGAAACCACATTATGACAAGAGTAACGACATTTCCTTTCAAGTGGTTATCCGCAGAAGCTGTGCCAGAAGAACGTTACACCGATGCGGCTTCTAAGGGGGCAACGATTATTGGTCATGATGTTTGGATTGGGTATGGAGCAACGATTTTATCAGGGGTGAAAATTGGCAACGGTGCAGTTGTGGGTGCACAGGCTGTTATTGCTTCCGATGTTCCTGCCTATGCAATTGTGGTGGGTAATCCAGCTAAGATAATTCGGTATCGGTTTAAACCTGAAACGGTAGAACGGTTGCTAGAACTATCTTGGTGGGATTGGAAGTCAGCGAAGATTGCGGCTAATTTAGATTTGCTATATACAAACCCGGATGAGTGGCTACCAGAGATCCAGTGGAAAGAGCCACAAGGAGATGTATTGAAATTTATCGGGATGCCACCAGCAGAACAACACGATGGAGCGGATGTTTCTGTTTAATTACTTGTCGATGGCATCCATCCAAAATCGCTCTGCCTCCGTGAAGATATCTGCGAGCCTACCGCATTCCCTAAAAGACTTTCAGCCAGGGGAGTGTCAATCAATCTTGCATTATCCTGCCTTACCCTGTTCAAAATTCTAAGTTGTTGAGTTGGATCTTTGTCAGTCCCTCAATAGCAATTTTCTGTTGTCCTTGTCTGATGCCAGATAGCAAGCGACTTTGAAGTGCTTTATTTAAATCTTCTTCTAGAGAACTGAGGTCTGAATATTTCTCTAAATGATAACGTATATCATTACTGGTCGGAACATTTTTTAAAACTTTAGTAATGTTTTCAATGCTGTCTCTTTGAGTAGCTACTCGAATTAAAATTTTAAATATATTTTTTTGTTACCAATTACCTTGAGTTTTAATTGGAACATTTTCTGCTAAACAGTTAACCACTTCTTTTAACGTTTGATTATCGGTTAAAACCGGGGTAGTTGTAGTCATAGCCAAACGAATTAATCCTTGAAGTCAAAAATTTTACTTCTTCACCTCAATACTTTACAAAAATTCTAAGACACAGCGCCAGAAGATTGTTCTGGTGCGGAAGCTACCCTTATCTTTTTCTCCAATTTATTAGTTTCGCTTATGTAATATTTCTAAACGATTTTTCCGAAAACCGTATCAAAAAGTACAGTTTTTCAGACAATAATCAGGTTTGCAAGTATCCATCACTGAGCGATACCTTCTCTACGAGACGCTACGCGAACGGTGAGCTTTGCTAACGCAGAACTTTTCGGTCTACTGACAGAGTTTGCTCGAACCTCACTGCCTTTGGTGACATCTATACACAGCAAGGCTTTTCGATGTCACGGCAGACTTCGCCGATTTATTCTGCCACTTTGTAACCTCACCTGATGCGGCGAAAAAAGTAGCTTTTCACTGGATTTAAAATGCTACTGTGAAAAATAGTTATATTGCGATCGCCTCCGGTGGGTGGTTGCGCCATCGCTAAATTCTCGGCAATTCTTTGTTATGTCTATGTTTGGATATGGTATTAATTAATGCTCATTTGTGCTAACACCCAAATTCCTTTTCCCCGTTCCCTGGTTTATGCTACCTATCGGGACAAACTAGTTGAGCTAGTTCCTTATATGCCAAACGTGCGCGACATCAAAGTTAAATCACGTAGTGAAGTAGGCAGTAATATTTATACTGTTAATGAGTGGCATGGTGGTAGCGAAATTCCAGCAGCAGCAAGAGTTTTGCTCAGTGAAGATATGCTCTCTTGGACAGAATATAATACTTGGAATCAGGCTCTGTTTACAGTTGAATGGCGTATTGAAACTCACGCTTTCACAAAAGCAGTCAAGTGTTCTGGCAAAAATCGCTTTCTGTCAGATGGCAATACGACAATAATTGAAAGCCGTGGTGAACTAGCGATCGACCCAAAACAAATCAACGGAGTACCATTCTTTCTGACAAGTACAATTGCTAATGTAGTTGAAGATTTTTTAGGAAAAAATATACAACCTAACCTACTAGCAATGAGTGCGGGAGTGTGCCAGTATCTAAAACAAAATGCTAGAGACTGAAAGTCAATTTGGCAAGTCGTTCTTTCTCTATCATCAATAACAATGAAACGTCAGACAAAGAATACTTTTTGAGAGGGTTTTTACGTTTCAGATAAAATAACGCACAATTAGTTGAACAAGCAGAAAAATTTAAAGCTTGGCTTGTCAGAAAAAATAAATGTAGTAGTGCAGTTATCAGTCACTCAGAAAGATTAGCTACTGAATGGGAGGTAAAAGCTTGGCCCTGTCTTTGCAAGTTGCAATGAGCAATAATACGTAGCAAAAATTACCTCAGAAAACTAAGAAAAGTTTAGTTGAAATCAATACCTGTTAAGGTGTAGTTCCAGTGTATTGAGCAACTTGGGCAAATCCTTTTGAGAAACCTGACGTGTACCCGTCTCGACTGCATCAACCCAAGAAACGCTTTTCCCCATCGTTGTAGCGAAAAATGCTCTAGACCAGCCTTTTGCTTTTCTCGCTTCTCTAATGACATTACCTGATACAGGCTGGATATTGTTTGCATTTAGCTGATTCGAGTCCACGGTCAAGCGTTCCTGTACTTCTGCTGGTAAATGAAAACGCCATCTAGAATTGAGTATTTGATTCCAGTAACCTATAGGTCTTTTAGCAGTTTTGCTGCTTGTTAACCAAGGTGGGCCTGTTTCCAGTTCTGCTTGCCATCCAGCTTCTTTGACAACTTTCAAGTCAGTTTCCAAATCATCAGCCATTTGCCGTCTAAGCTGTCTGTCTTGCTCTGCTGTTGATACTTTGTCTGCACCGTAAGCAATCTCCATCAGATTCTTGCCCATTATACAATCCTGGAATTCCGGTTTGATTTGGAAGGTTAGCCAAACTAGCATTCTAGCCGCGCCAGCATTTTGTTTACCAATACTAAATAGTTTCTGTACGGTTTTCTTGGTAATAATTCCAGTGTAGTAGTGGTGTTTAGATTTGTTAAGGAAGTATTTTGTCCATACTCCAGCTTGACCTATTACCTTTAAACCCACTAGCTTGTTATTGCCAGCTTTATCTGTTTCAAAATCCCGTATTATGCTGATGTCCCAAATCTTTAAATCAGCAACAGTAAAAGCTCCAACTTTCTCCTGTTTAGGCCATGCAATACAAGCTAGTACTTGAGCAGGTTGTCGTAACAAGTGGTACAAAATAGTCAATTTTTCATGTTTGCATAAGTCCCTGCGTTTCACAAGCCCTGTGTACTCAAGTAGTTGCTTGTCATCAATTACAAAATTACCTGACCAAGGTTTATCTAAGCTAGCTACTAAGGCACAGTAAATCAGGTGAATAGCACACGCCCTTGGATCAAATTCATCTATAACAACTAAAGCGGCTTCTTCTGCCAGTGTTTCTGGTTGTGGAGTTTCGGGATTATCTGTTACATAGTAAAAGATTTTTCCTTTTCCAGTTTCAGCTTCTTTTTTGTAACTAAAAGTATTATTTACTTGATTCCATGACAGATTCATTTTTTGAGATAAGACTTCAGCAACTCCATACAAAACTAGCGACAATGCAGCAACATTAGTCTTACTATCAGGAAATAAAGAAGCTTTTTTAAATTGCCGAGGCTTTGCTGAATCCTGGTAATTTAATTCTAAGTTTTGCTCAGATTTATTAACTCTGTCTTGAAGAGGAATTTGTTTTTTTGATTGGGTAGTTGAGTTTTCCAGAGATTCGTCATCAAGAGCAACATTAGTTTTGTTTGTATTTGGATTACGGAAAATGGTAATTTCCATTACCTGATAAAATAGATGCAGAAGTTTACTATATAATGTTTTTGCTAACTGTTTCATTTTTCTACCAATCTGCTGCTGACGTAGGTAATTTACAATAATGAAATTAAGCCTGACTTTTTTTCTACTTGACCTTGCTAGAATATAACTCTCAGCCGCTTTTAGTTGCTTTAAACAACCACCAACAAGGCAAGAGATTTTCCACCAGGTGATACCAATCTAATAAAAATTGATCGAGTAAAATATCAATTTTTTACTTTACTATAATTATCAGTAATGAGTTCAAGCTTTCACTGATTGTAATTACGAATTGCAGCTTTGCTGTTTCAGGTTACTAGCGGTACTGTTGGTCAGCCGGATCGCCGTAGAGGTCTTCGCTAGCTGGGCGGACGTTACCATACTGCCCGTAATTTCCTTGGTTGCCTCTTTGCATCAACTTTTTGACAGCTAGTAGTGTACCAACCCAAAATTGCTACGTGGAGGTAAGCAGGGGAGCAGGGGAGAAACGTTGCAGTAAGTCTTTCCCCTCTGCCCCCTGCCCCTCCGCTCCTCTGCTGACCACAATGCAAAGTTTCCTTGGCAGACTGCTAGGGCGGCGATACCAGCCATCGCTCCCTTGGCTAATGGATTGCTCATTATGTTACCACCTTGACCTCCTGTAAAGCTTCCCGCAGCACCACTCATAATTTGACTGAGTATATCTGGTTGTTGCTGGTGAACTTAAAAAATAGAATGACGGTTAAACGCCATCTATTTATAATCTGTACAAAAATTAATTTGTTGGAACAGTACCTGCACCCAAACCCCTTAAGTCTCGCCCTGTAGGACTGTTATTATATCCTTGAAAGTCCCGGTATTGTTGTGCCTCCTCCTCTGGAACACGAATGCCTTCTTGTGGCGGTGTTACCCAGACAGGGCGATTTTGAGCATCTCGATAGTAAACACGCCCATTCTTAGAAAGGTAGTATTTCCCTTGCTCTCCCTTTCCTTGGGCATTCTTTCGCTGATTGTAGAGGTAGTAAAGTCCAGCAGCACCAGCCAAGATTGCTACTTTCTGCCCTGTACTTAATCCCCTCTTAGCTTGGGGTTGATTTATGGGAGCGCGATTATTTAAATTTCTCCCAACAGTATCGTCAATTGGGGGTGGGGTAGCATTTCGGGAACTTCCGCCGCAGCTATTAAGCAGAGGGACTGTTAGCAATGTTGAAAGAAATACTGTTGTTGTCAGCGAAGCTAATTTATTTGTCTTGATCATACATTTTCTTTTTCGGCTAATTTAGCTGATGTGGTATAAGATAGGACTTACGCAAAGAGTGCTAAAAAGCTTAATTTATCTATCTGCCATGAGAGGCTTCCGCCAACGCGTAGCGTCTGGTTAGAGAAGAACACTAAGAATCTACAGTTTTATACAATGGTCAAGCAAAACTCAGCTTTTTACTTGACCAAAGTTTCAGATACACTGTATCCGCCACCATAGTTTAGTTAGCTTAAAGTCTCTGATTCTTCTCTGCCTAGAATTTGTTTTTTAAGCAAGCGAGTTTCTTCTGCTAGTTCTTGCCGAGTCGAATCTTTGAGCAAATAGCGGGAAGTAAACCAAATTGTGTAACCAAGCCCAATTAATTGAAGAAATGGAGAAACTAGGGGAATATCATTTATTGCATTGATTACCGCTAGGAAAATCCTTAGTGCCGTAACTGTTATCACAAGCAACGCAAAGCTGATAATCAGCAATTTGTATTCTTGGTAGAATCTACCTATGTACTCAGGTATTTTTGCCAAAAATATAGAAATCTGTCTACCAATTTTTTGCCATTGTTCTTCATTTTCTGAGGCGGGTGGCAACATTGCCAGGTTTCCAGACTCTGAACCTTTAAGTGCTTCTATCTGGTTTGGGGAGGCAGTATCGACATACTGATCTTGCTGTAATTCTGTAGCCATAATTATCTCCTGATTTTCTGCAATAAGAGCAGTTTTAAAGTTTACACTCTGTTATTATCAATTTTTACAACACTTGCTTTGCAACTATATTTCTTACTCCTTAGCGACACAGCTAAATATCTACAGCAATTTTCATTTGCATGAAGTACAAATTTACGGGTTTTGAGGCAGGAGGTAGAAGGTAAGAGGTAAACACTCTTTATATCTGAAAAATCAGTCCTGAATTTTGTACCTCATTTACTTGCAATCTGCTGTATTTGCAAATTTATTAGTAGTTTAATAATATTAAGACATTTTTAGATTTCCTTCTCATCAATCTTTTGGCATAGATTTTGTCTTCTCTAAGTGTGATAGAGCAAGTATTACAACTTAAGTAAATAAACCTTTAACAATGTAAGAATATTTAATTTAAGTGTAAGGTTTTAATAAAAATATCGAAGTATCTAGATTTGTAATGTGTATTGATTTAACTAATTTTAATTTTGACATTTTCTGCTAGAAACTAGTCACATAAATGCTAGAAACTAGTCACGTTATTTACAAAAATTTAGTGATACTGCATTTTATAAGTAGTAATACATTAATACCAAAAACCTGTTTTGTATCATACTTGTGGGTTATAAAAATATATTTAGTTACTTCGATTGATTAAATATCAAGATGATTTAACTCAATCCTCGGAGAGAAGATGTATATAAACTAAATTGTGTAATTTATAAAAAGACACAGCAAGATTTTAAGGAATAAAATCATGCCACTCCAAAAAATAAGTGAATTCGATCCAGACTACCCTAATACTCTTGAAGGTAACGACATCAAAGGAATGGGTGTGTATGTTCAAGGAACTGATGAGAAGATTGGTACAGTAAATGATGCTGTAGTAGATGATCAAGGAGCATTCCGCTATTTAATTGTTGACATAGGCTTTTGGATTTTTGGCAAGAAAATCTTACTACCAGTTGGTAAATCGCGTATTGACTCTACAGCAAACCGTGTATATGTCGTTGGTTTAACAAGAGAGCAAGCGGAAAATTTACCTGAATATCAAGAGCATACAACGCTTGACTACGACTATGAAGAACAGGTGCGTGGAGGATATCGCACACCATCTGTAGAAAGTTCAGCTAGGCTTGGAGCGACCTCTGGCCGCACTACTCCGAATCTTGATCCTAATAGCTACACCTACGCACACGACGCGGATCTGTATGATGTCAGCGCTCACGAAGACCAAACCTTCAAACTTTACCAAGAAAGGCTAGTTGCTAATAAACAGCGCCGAAAAAGCGGAGAAGTATCGATTAGTAAGCATGTTGAAACCGAAACTGCAAAAGTTGCTGTTCCGGTGGAAAAAGAGCGAGTCGTGATTGAGCGAGTGACTTCTCAAGACACAGGCAAAGTTGTGTCTGCTGAAGCGACTGACTTTTTCGAGGGTGAAGTAGCGCATATAGACCTCTATGAAGAAGTTCCAGACATCCAAAAGGAAGCTTTTTTGCGCGAAGAAGTCAGAGTGCAGAAAGTTGTAGACAAAGAAACTGTTGAAGCTCAAGAAACCATTCGACGCGAAGAATTAGATGTTAATACTGATGGAACTCGAATAGAGAATAAAACTGGCCGAGGTTAACCTACTTAAACTACGAAGGTCATTACTTTTGAGCTAGTGAGCTAGTAGGAGCGGGTTTTTTACCTACTTATACTCAAAATACTTTCAGTAGATTGATATTGCAGAAAAGTCATTAGTTTAGATGAGGTGGTTAAATTGAAAATAATTCAAAAGTTTCGTCGGGTTTTAACAGCTTTAGTCTTGGTATTAGTACTAACAACGACTGCCGCCTGTAGTGGTACTGTTCAAGCTAAACAACCAACTCAATTACCGTCTGGAATCAGTGATAGTGCCGACTATGCCTTGTTGTCACGCGGTAACAGTGTACAGGGCCAAGATTTTGGGAACTGGGTTGTCAGCACAGCCAAAGGAATTGTCCAAGATGCTTATGTACGTGACAACAATAAGTTAGGTGTCGTGATTGCGCCTCAAGTTCGTCCGACGGAAGTGCGACCATTAGCAAAATCCTTACTCCAAGGTTTTCACAAAAATTTCCCCAATCAAGACTTAAAAGTTTTGATGTATGCACCAGACAAAAAACTGATTTTGACGGCTCAGTATGATGTGCAATCTCAGCAAGTTGAGTATAAATAGGGACTCATTTTTTGGAGAAAACCTGAGTTAATTCAGTTGATTGCAAGTATAAAAAGGAGACATTTAAAATGAGCAGCAGTGACAAGTATAAACGCGAAATTCTCAACGAGTTGGCTCATGGTAATACAGAGTCTTTAGATGATGTTTCATCTGATCCAACCAAGGAATACCAAAATTTTGATGATTTTGCTCAACGCTCATCCCACGAAGAACGTCGTCAATTATTTGGTCGATCTTTCAACCATAACAGCATTCCTCCCAGCCAGATGGAGCCAGAATTGCAGAAGGCGATCGCTCAGATTAAGCCTAACGAACGGGATGATGTTGCACGGGCATTTTTCAAGCACTTAAAGCAAAGAGGTCTAGACGAGCGCCATCTGGAGCGAGATTTGGGACTTTCTACCCACAACCCTAACCGCATAAGTGCAGATGACCTCAGCAAGCTGGCATCTTTCACATATCATAGCCATCCTGACATCTTCCAAGAAGTAATGGCTGAACAACCAGCGATTCTGAAGTTTCTCAGTAATCCACTGGTAGGAGCAGCTTTAGGAGCGATCGCCTCTAAATGGTTTGGTCATCATAAGTAGGCATTTCCAAGCTTGATACACATAGTAGTTTGCTAAGGGAACGCAAGCGGGGTAAAGGGTAAGGGGTAAGGGGGAAAGGTTTTAAATCCCTTACCATGAGTCCCTTTCCCCAATCAAGAGCCATCACAAGCGCATTTTTGGGTTGACAGAGTAATAGTCCTTTGTCTGTAGGCTGCAAATATGATGATTGTGACTCAGAATAAATTGAGTTGTTTAATACTTTCCAAACATCCTCTAAGACTAGTTTATTCACAGTTGCCCAAGCACTTACCACTTCGTGCGATCTATTCGTGGGTCTTTTATTCCCATAAAGTGGTCAGCAATTGTGATTTTTGGTTTGAGCTTCATAGAGAGGAACTGGGAGAGCGTTATTCTTTTTTGGCGTTGCATAAAACAGGGATGAATTATTGAACCGTGAAGACGCAGCAAAGTATTGTTGAATGGTGATTTTATTTATTAAAAAAAGAGAGGAGCTTGGTTTAAAATCTAGATAATGTTTTACTCCTGTGCCTCAGTAAGCTTTTGTTGATATTCTATGTATTCTCTATCTTTATGTTGCCAGTATTTCTCAACTGTTACTTTAGCAGCGTTCGCGTGATTGTATTCATCTCCACCTTGGCTTAATAATCGCTGTTTGGTTTGCTTTGGCAGATCAGAAACAACTTTGCCATTAACTTTACGCGTCTTTGACCAATCTAGAATCGCTTTAAGATAGTTACTAGCGTCAATATATTTCTTCTGCTCAATTTCTGGGAAAGTGTAGCTTTGCAGGTGCAAGATATAAATAGACAAGGCAGTTGTTCTGCCACGCCTGTAGCTCAAAATGAAAAATGTTTAGATTTGCGATCGCAAATCATCCAATAGAAGCAGCTCCCTTTACCTGGTTGGAGAGAGAACCAAGCTACTAATGAAGAGGTGAAGGGTTGTGATGAAGGTGATTCTTCTCTTCCGTTTACCATTAACAGCATCGAAGTGAACAGCGTTATACTTAAACTCGCATTCATAATTTGATTTAAAATATTTCTACAAAATAAAAACTTATAAAAACTAAAGCTTTAGAAAACTTAGAGTAGCGATTGCCAATGTACCTGTTTCAGTGTCAAATTAGCGATCGCACCTCAATTATAAAACTATGAAAATCCCTGAATTATTAGTTGATTCCATGCTCCCCTGCACCAACGAACTGACACGGCTCAAAGCAGTATATCAGTTTCAGGGTTTGGATGCTGTACCCAATCGAGCATTAGATGATTTAACAGCACTGGCAGCCGATCTGTGCGAAACTCCAATGGCACTGGTGAGTTTTATCGGAGCCGATCGCCAGTTGGTTAAGTCTAAAATGGGAATCACATTAACAGAAATTCGCCGAGACCTCGCATTTTGTAACTACACCATTCGCCAGCCAGATGTCTTTGTAATTCCAGATACCCTGGCCGATCCCCGCTTTGCCACCAATCCCTTCGTTATCAATGCTCCTAATATCCGGTTTTATGCCGGAGTGCCCTTGGTAATCACTAGCGGTTGTGTCTTGGGTACACTCTGCGTCATGGACATTGAACCGCGCGATCTGAATCAGAAACAACGGAAAGGATTGCAGACACTCAGCCACCAAGTGGTAGCGCAATTGGAGCTAAAGCGCAACACCACGAAGCTGCGTCAAACGATCCCGGAAATCAAACAATTAAAACAGCAATTGATTACTCAGGAATTGGTTGGTCAACAAGATTCAATTCTATTTAATCTGGCAAATCAAATCCGTAATTCTCTGGATCTGGACACGATTTTACAAACGGCAGTGAATGAGATTCATAGTCTGTTGCAAGTCGATCGCTGTGACTTTGTGTGGTGTCTGCCCAACAAAGATCGGTTCAATTTTATGGTGACTCACGAAGCAACTAGCCCAGAGATTCAGATGGCGTTGGGGGAACTTTCTCTTGACCCAGGCTCCGTTCTGGCAGAAACTATCTTAAATCTAGATATGCTAAGGATTGAGGATGTTTCTACTACCTCAGAGGCACTCACCCCGGAGGATCGCGCCCTGCTGCATCAACTGGCAGTAACCTCGGTGCTGTTGCTGCCACTGAGAACCCATTCTGGTCAATTGGGTGCTATTATTTGCCATCACTGTCGCGGTTCGCGCCAATGGACTGATAGCGAAGTCCGGTTACTCAAAGCTGTCACCGATCAAGTAGCGATCGCTCTCGATCAGGCAGAACTGCTTGCCCAAACACGAGCAACCGCCTTTGCCGCTCAAACTCAAGCCACCTATCTAGGAAACGCCCTGAGCCAGTTGCAGCAAACCCAAATGCAACTGATACAGCAAGAGAAGATGTCTAGCCTGGGACAATTGGTGGCCGGAGTTGCCCACGAAATCAACAACCCGGTCAACTTTATTAACGGTAATATTACTTATGCAACCAACTATGTTCGGGATTTGCTGGAACTATTGCATCTTTATCAGGCAACCTATCCCAATGCAACTGATGCTATTCAGGAAAAGATAGAGGCTATGGATCTTGATTTCTTGATGCAAGATTTGCCTAATTTATTGTCGTCGATGCAAATGGGTGGAGAACGAATTCGGCAAATTGTCCTATCTCTGCGGAACTTCTCGCGCTTGGATGAAGCCGAGATGAAACCTGTGGATATCCATGAAGGGATTGACAACTCGTTGTTAATTTTGAAGAGTCGGTTGAAATTAACCAGTGCCAAGTTTGAGATTCAAGTGATTAAAGCATACGACAATTTACCGCCTGTTGATTGTTATGCGGGGCAATTGAATCAAGTATTTATGAATCTTTTGGGTAACGCGATCGATGCCTTAGATGAAACGCCTAATCCGATCGTTACCATTCAAACAGAACTTATTAGTAGAGAAAAATCGGGTAGTTCCGATATATCCCAATTTTCGCACGCAGATAGTGTAGTGATTCGGATTCGAGATAACGGTTCTGGGATGACAGAAACAACCCAGCAAAAACTGTTCAATCCATTCTTCACCACCAAACCCATCGGCAAGGGAACCGGTCTAGGACTGTCCATCAGCTATCAAATTGTGGTTGAAAAACATGGCGGCATTTTAAAATGCTCCTCAGAACTTGGGAAAGGCAGCGAGTTCTTGATTCAAATTCCGGTTGAGCCTCTGGTTAAAAGTACTTGAAGTATGTATAAAATTATCAAAATATCAATTGTTCAACTTTTCCTTTGGGAATGCTAGGCTAAATGCCAACGATGATTGACTCATCGACTTGTAAAGTATGTCAAATGATACGACAAGCTCACGGATTGTTCTCGCACTTGATGACAGCCCTGTGATTCATCAAATGATTAAACGAGCGTTAGAACCGGGCTATCAAGTAATAACAGCCGCTAACGCGGTTGATGCCTTGTCGATCATTTATCATCAACCGATTTCAGTCTTGCTATTGGATGTGCAGATGCCGGATGTAAACGGTTTGGAGTTTTGCCGCACGGTGCGGAGTCTGCCCCAGTTTCAGCATTTGCCCGTGATTATGGTGACTTCTCAAGATTCCCCCTTTGATCGGGTGAAGGGTCATCTGGCGGGTGCAACAGAATATTTGATCAAACCTTTTGATGCTGAACAATTGCGCGAAGCTGTACGAAAATTTATTGGCTCTTGATGCAATACAGTTCGGATAAGCATTTTGAACTCAGAATAGGGTCTGGGGAAAAGGGTAAAGGTTAAAGGTTTTTTATTCCCATTTACCCTTTCCCCTTTAACCGAACCGTATTGACACCTAACCCAATACGGTTCGGATAAGCATTTTGAACTCAGAATAGGGTTTGGGGAAAAGGGCAATGGGTTTGCGGTTAAATGTTTTTTATTCCCCTTTAACCGAACCGTATTGACACCTAACCTAGCCGATAACTGGAAATTCGATTCAATAGCATGGGAGCAATTTCGCCGATCGCCAAAATATGTTGGGCGGCTCCCAGAGCGATCGCTTCTTTGGGCATCCCGAAGACAACGGAGGTTTGTTCATCCTGGGCAATGGTAGTGCCTCCGGCTTGGGCGATCGCTTGTAATCCATCTGCACCATCCCGTCCCATGCCTGTCAGCAAAATACCAACCGCCGATCGCGGGTAGCAGGTGGCAACGGCTTGAAACAAAGCTGTGACGGAGGGACGATGCCCGGAAACAGGAGGGGTGCTGACGGTGGTTAATCGCCCTTGAGTATCGAGTTGCAGGTGTTGTCGTTCGGGAGCGAAGTAGACAGTACCCGGTTTGGGAAATTCTCCCGGTTGGGCGATCGTCACGCGCAGGAAACATTCTGCTGCTAGCCAATCTACCAGTCCTTGCAGAAATCCTTCGCTGATATGTTGGACGCACAGAATGGGTACGGGAAAGTTTGCAGGCAGTTGTTTTAGGATCGCGTACAATGCCTGGGGGCCGCCTGTGGAGGCTCCGATCGCCACGACTTTCGGCAGGGAAAACGGGGAATTACGAATGGGGAATTGCGAGTTACTGACAGATTTTGGGCTGAATGGTTCTGGCTTACTTTTAGGGCTAAGAGGATGCGTTCTAGGTTCTACCGTCGCAGTTCGGGAAGTGTGGCGAGTAAAGACTGTAACCCCTGCCAGAACTTTGATCCGGTTGATTAATTCGTGCTTGACTTGTTCGTAGTCTGAAAGCGAGTCAATGTTCGGTTTGGGAAAAACATCCAAAGCACCCGCTTGCAGCAGTTTAAAAACATTGCGGGAATCTTCTTGAGTGTTGACAGAGGCGCTGATTACCAGAATGGGACGGGGATAGTCTCTCATAATCCGGTGGGTTAGTTCCAGTCCATCCATTTTGGGCATGTGCAAATCGGTGCAGATTACCTGCGGCTGTGCGGCTGGAATTCGCTCCAATGCTTCCACGCCATTGGGAGCAGTTCCCACCACATCCACTTCCGGGGAACTCGCCAGAATTCGCTTGAGGATGGTTAAGGCGACGAGCGAATCTTCCACCAGAAAGACGCGAATCGGGGCAGAGTTTTTCATGAATTGACAGTAAGTTGAGATTTTACGAGAAAATTATTCTTCATCGAACAGAATTCAGGAGTCAGGAGTCAGAATTCAGAATTAATTTTGACCGAAAAAACGGATAGCGCAGTTCGCGTTCGCGTTCGCGAAGCGTCTTTGGCTCCGCTCCTGAATTCTGACTTCTGAATTCTTCTTCATTCATCCGCAAACCTCTACACTAACCGTTTGAGGGCTGACAGTAAGGCTTCTTGATTAAAGCTGCCTTTGATAATGTAGGCATTGGCTCCGGCTTCCGCACCCCGACGTTTATCTTCATCGCTGGCAAGAGAAGTAACCAGGATAATTGGAAGTTCGCTATATTCTTGATATTGGCGGATTTTGGCAGTTAACCCCAAGCCATCGAGATTGGGCATTTGCACATCGCTAACAACGGCATCAACGGTGTGCGATCGCAGCTTGTTCAATCCATCCAAACCATCCACAGCAGTAATCACTTGATAACCTGCGGTTTCTAAAATTCGCTTTTCTTGCGTGCGTGTGGCAATAGAATCTTCCACTAATAAAACGGTTGGTTTTGTGGGTGCAAGTTGACGAGTTTGGGTAGAAGAAATGGACTGCGATCGCGATCGGGCTGACTTGACCAAATCGTGGGGATTCAGCACCATACACACATCTCCAGTGCCTAAAATTGTTGCTCCAGAAACATTGCGGACTCGTTTAAGTAAATGACTTTGGGGTTTAATCAATACATCTTGCTCATCCACTAAGGCATCCACCACTACACCCAGTTGTGCTTGCCCAACCTGAAGAATAATACAGGAAAGTGCTGTTTCTTGAGTTAATCCAGATGGCATCGGGGGCAGTTCTAATAGATCGGCCAACTGCACAATCGAAATCGGTTGGCTATCCCGAATGATTGTGTCCCGTCCCTCCAAGGGAAAAATCTCTTCTGACTTAATTAAACAGGCGGTTTGTACAAACTCCACTGGGATGGCATAAGGCATTTGGTTCACTTGCACAATCAAGACATGGGCGGTTGCCAAGGTGATACCGAGATTGACGCGCAGCGTACATCCCTGTCCGGGAAATGATTCTACCTGAATCGTACCTTTCAATTTCTCGACATTGGTTTGCACTACATCCAGCCCCACACCTCGCCCTGATACTTCTGTCACCAGGGGGGCTGTTGAAAACCCCGGTGCGAAGATCAACGCTTGGATCTGGCTGGGAGTCATTGCAGCTAATTCTTCGTCCCCACAAATACCCCGTTTCACCGCTATTTGTTTGATTCTATCCAGGTCAAGCCCCCGCCCATCATCACTGATTTCCAGCACAATGTTAGTGGGAGTCTGGTAAGCTTTGAGCCGAATCGTTGCTGTTGTTGGTTTTCCTAGCCGTTCCCGTTCTTGTGGTAGCTCAATTCCGTGATCGATCGCATTCCGCAGGATGTGCATTAGCGGATCTTTCATTTCTTCCAACAAGCGTTTGTCGGCAAGCGTATCTTTGCCTTCTAGGATCAACTGCACCAATTTTCCCTGCTGCTGCGCCAGATCGCGCACCATCCGGGGGAAGAGGTTGAAAATCGTTGCAAAGGGTAGCAATCGCAGGGTACGAATACCTTCTTCTAGATCGCTACTTAGTTGTTCCAGTCGAGTTGTGTCTTCTGAAAGGGAACTCTGCAAGGTTTTCACCAAATGACCCAATTGCTCTAATCGTTTTTCAGAGTGATGATGAAAAGTTTCTAGACGTTGCAGGGCGACATCACCTTGTTGCTCTCGGCTGAAGGCAAACCGATTAGTGAATAAATCTCGATTCCATTCTTCCCACAAATTAGCGATCGCCTCAATTTCTCCCAGCCGATGAGCAATCCGAATTTTGGTAACAGTTAACTCCCCTGCTTGCGTCATCAACGTATCCAGGTGGCGAGTACCAACGCGAATGGTTTCGATGCGGTAGCTATTGGTGGGGGATTTTGGACTTCGGCTTCGCTCAGTCGAACGATTTTGGACTTCGGCTTCGCTCAGTCGAACGATTTGGGATACTTCGACTTCGCTCAGTACAAGTTTTGGATTTTGGATTGCTCCGTTTTCCTTTAGCTCTTGATCTTTATCGAAAGTATTGTTTTTTACTGTATTTATGACTTCAATACTGTTGACTTCTGGTTCATCACTTGAGGGATCTTCTCTTTTTCCTGGCTGCGCTCCCATCAATTCGGCCAGAACAGAAAAGGTATCAACCTTGGCAGGTTCTCCGGTGACGGCTTCATGAACGAGTTTGCGGATAGCAGCGATCGCATGAGCGAGGCGTTCATAGGGTGAGTCTGTTGTAGCATTGCCCAACCAGGATGCAGGATTTTCTTGTTGCTTGAGTTGAGTCAAAATATGCTCAATTTGATGTGCCAGAGTGCCTACATCTTTGACTCCCAGCATATTGGCATCGCCTTTGAGGGAATGCGCCTCTCGCATCAAGGCTTCTAGGACAGCCAAATCTTCGGGATGGTTTTCCAGATGCAGTAATCCATCATCCAGGTTTTGCAGATGTTCTTCGCTGGCTACTTTGAAAACGTCTCTCAGTTCTTCATCATCGATCATCATGGTGTTATCTCAGGGGTTAGGGGACAGGGGGCAGGGGGCGGGGGGATGGATTTTTGATTATGGTTACTAGATTAGACCTCTTGCAAAAGTGTTTTTTGCACTCTTGGGGAAAAGGGTAAAGGTTAAAGGGGAATGGGACAATACAGAACCTTTTCCCCTTCCCCCTTCCCCCTGCCCCTTTTCTTCTTCATTAAATGGTTGCCTTGAGTGCTTGCGCTGACTCGTTTAGTTGTTGAGTACCAGAGCGGATCTGGCTAATACCACTGGCAGTTTCACGCGCAGCAATATTCAGGTCATTCATGGCAGAGATAATTTGCTGAATGGCGATCGCTTGCTGGTTGATATTGAGTGAAATCTGTTGACTGTTGATGACAATGTTATTCACTGCACCTTCTACACCTGCAAAGGATTCTGATGTTTCCTGGGCAATTCGCGTCCCTTCTTCCACAGTTTTAGTGCCTTCATGGGTGACAATGACAGTGATGCTGATGGCAGATTGAATGTCGCCTACCAAGGTGTTAATTTTTTCGGTTGATTTTTTGCTCTGGTCTGCTAATTTGCGAATTTCCGCAGCGACAACGGCAAAGCCTTTCCCATGCTCCCCTGCGCGAACTGCTTCTACAGCCGCATTTAACGCCAGCATATTAGTCTGACTTGCCAACTCGCCCACCAAACCAGAAATACTGCCAATCTGCTTGGTTTGTTCATTTAAGCGTGCGATCTGGTCGGCGAGCGCTGCGACTTTCTGCTGTAGGGTTTCCATGCCCTTGAGGGTGCGTTTTACAGCATCAGCACCGTTACCTGCAAGGATCAACGCCTGCCGTGCGCCGGCTACCGCCGATTCTGCTTGTTCGGCTGACTGCTGCGATGAGGCTCCCAATTCATCGATGGTGATAGTGGTTTGATTGACAGAACTTGCCTGCCGAGTCGCAGTTCGTTCTTGTTGCTCAACCGCCGCGGCGATTTCATTGGTGGAAGCAGCCATTGTTTGAACAATTTGAGCAATTTTGCCTGTCAACGGTTTAGCGATTTTGTTGCTCAGAAAAAATCCTAGTAAGATTGCCCCTAGAGGCCCAGCAATAATCCCAGTAAGTACCCAACCTGTGGTCAAGCGGGTATCGTCACTGGCGGCTTTATTTGCATCTTCAGCAGTATCCTGATTAATTTTGATCAGTTGCAACAATGAGTTAGTTGCAGCCGCAAAGGAAACATCATTTTTGACAACAGCGTTTTGTCTGAGTTTTGTCAGTCGATCGGCAGCAGCGATCGCCACCTTCATTTCTGGAGAATTTTCTCGCTTCTGGCTGGTCAATTCCAGCTGTCTGGCAGTGGGGTTTACAACACCTAAGCGGGCAAAATCCTGGTAAGCCTGAAGATAGGCGGCATGATCTTGCTTCCACGCCTGCCACTGTTGCTTAAACGTCTGATAGAGTTTGTCCTCGTCGGGGCCGCGGGGCGTGGTTTCATATTCCTCAAGACCTGCGTCAATCTGCTTCCAGGCTGCCTGCATTCGACTTAACTCAGATTGTTTGGCTGCGGTGGGTAATTCGGGGTTGATAATCGCTCGCTCTGCCGACTGGATCTGGGTCTGCCCTTCATTAACTCTCCACAATCCGTCGATGCTGGGGAGGCTGTTATTACTGAGGGTGTCGATATGGCTGCTTAATTGATGAGTACCCCGCCAGCCGAAAAACCCTACAACCAAAACGACACCGCCCATCAGCAAAAACGAACCCATCAATCGTCCATGCAAAGACATATTTTTTAACATAGCTGTAACTCAAATACATTTTTAGACAACGGCTTTTAGTTCTTGGGCGGCATCATTCAGTCGTTGGGTACCGACTTTAATTTGACTAATACCAGAGGCGGTTTCCCTAGCGGAAATATTCAGCGAGTTCATGGCTTCTACCACCTGTAGCACCGCGATCGCCTGTTGATTGGAAGTAAGGGAAATTTGTTGACCATTTAGGGCGATCGTTTTGATCGCATCTACAATCTTTTCTACGGTTTTCGTACCTTCATCTGTCACCATAACGGTGGAATTGGTCGATTTTTGAATGTCTAAAACCAGTAGATTAATTTTTTCAGCCGATCGCTTACTCTGGTCTGCCAGTTTGCGAATTTCGGCAGCAACAACCGCAAAGCCTTTGCCATGTTCCCCGGCTCGCACGGCTTCTACTGCTGCGTTGAGCGCCAGCATATTAGTTTGACTTGCTAAGTCACTAACCAGGGTGGAGATCGTGCCGATTTGATTGGTTTGTTCGCTGAGATGAAGAATTTGGGTGGCAATGTCGCCTACTTTCTCGCGTAGACTCGATTGGCTGAACTGACCCTCTTGAGTGCGACCGTCTACCAGCAACAACACCTGCTGCGCCCCTGCGGCTGAGGCTTCTGCTTGTTCGGCAGACTGGCGCGAGGAAGCCGCCAATTCATCCATTGTTGTGGTAGTTTGGTTGACAGAAGTGGCTTGTTGGATGGTGGCGCGTTCTTGCTGCTCGATCGTCGTGGCAATCTCGGTTGTAGAAGTTGCGATCGCACTGGCAGAAGCGTTCATCTGGCGGGCAGTGCGGTTAATGACCCAGATGCCAATCAAAACAGATACCACCAGAGAGAGTCCACTACTTAACATCACCGTGAACTTAAGGGCATTGAGCGCCTCTTGTTGTTCTTTCGCGGCAATTGCAAAAGTCTGATCTTCTCGCTGCTGCATTTCTCCAATCATGTCTACCACATCCTGCCCTTGATTGCGGGAATTTCCTTGACTCCAGCTTTCAACGGCTTCTTTGACTTTGCCCCGATCCACTCTTGCCATCAGGTTATCGTCAAAAGCAATCTGTTTATTCAGCAGTTCCTCTAGTTTGGTTAAAGACTGTCGTTCTTCTTGCGATCGGGCAAGTGTCATCAGTTTTGCTAGAAATTCCTTGGAATCCTTTTGAGCCTTTTGGTAGCTCTCAAACGATTGCTGATTTTTTTCTAACAAATAGCTTCGATTTGCCTTAGAACTACTTTGCACACTAACAGAAAGATCGTCGAGTATTGAGTTAATGTCATAAGAAGACAATAAATTTTCTGACCGTTGGTTCACCGTGTTGATATTGACGATCGTTGCTCCGGCAGAAATTAACAATGCCAGCACGGGAACTGCATACCCGCCAATAATCCAGTATCTTAGTTTCCAGTTTCGTTTGCTTTCCATCTTGCGATCTCCTGTAAGTGAATAAATTCGAGAATTTCCAGATATTGCTAAGGGGAAGGAGGCAGGGGGCAGGGGGCAGGGGGAAAGGGTAAAGGGGAAAGGGGAAAGAAAAGCTTTTAACCCAAACCTAGTAACTTTTCCCAAAGCCCAATTTCAAGTTAAAAATGCTTAACTGAACAGTATTGCGGTATACACACAAATCTCTTAATCTGCACCTTTGTTGCATCGACCTGCATCTTTGTTACATCGACCTACACCTTTGTTGCATCGACCTGCATCTTTGTTGCATTGACCTGCATCTTTGTTGCATTGACCTGCATCTTTGTTACATCGACCTGCACCTTTGTTACATCGACCTGCACCTTTGTTACATTGCGCCCCTTCCCCTTTCCCCCTTTCCCTTTCCCCCTTCCCCCTTCCCCTTCCTTCCCCCGATTACACAACACTCTGTAGCTTATAAGCTGCATCATTGAGTTGGTGAGTGCTAACGCGAGTCTGACTGATGCCGATGGCTGTCTCTTTAGCAGAGCTATTGAGTGCATTCATTGCTTGTAAAATTTGCTGAACCGCAATGGATTGCTGGCTAGCGTTTAGCGAGATTTGCTGAATATTCAACACCATCCGGTTGACGGCATCGGTGACATTGATAAAGACCTCCACCGTCTGCTTAGTTATTGCCGCGCCCTGTTGAGCAGTTTTTGTACTTTCATCTGTCATCACAACGGTTGAGTGGATGGCGGATTGAATGTCATTCACCAGCACATTAATTTTTTCAGCCGATCGCTTACTCCGATCTGCCAGTTTGCGAATTTCGGCGGCGACGATTGCAAAGCCCTTCCCCTGTTCTCCTGCCCGGACTGCTTCTACTGCCGCATTTAGCGCTAGCATATTAGTTTGATTTGCTAGGTCGCTCACCAACCCGGAAATATTGCCAATTTGCTTAGTTTGTTCGTTCAGGCGCAGCATTTGGTCTGCTACTGCACTAACTCTGTGGCTCAAGGCTGCCATTCCTTCCAAGGTGCGGTTCAGTGATTGATTGCCTTGATCTGCCAAATTTAAGACTTGTTGAGCGCTGGTTGAGGCAGTGGAGGCTTGCTGGGCAGACTGTTGAGCAGAGGCGCTGAGTTCGTCCATTGTCGTGGTGGTTTCGCTGACCGAGGCTGCCTGTTGGTTAGCAGTGCGTTCTTGTTGCTCGATTGTGGCGGCAATTTCAGCCGTTGAGGTAGCGATCGCACTGGCTGATTCATTTATCTGTCGAGCAGTGCGGCTAATTATCCAGATGCCAGTTAAAACCGACAACAGCAAGGAGAGTCCAGTCGCAGACAGAATTGTGAGCTTGAGCCTATCGAGCGCTGCTTGTTGTTCCTTGGCAGCCAAAATTACATTCTGGTCTTCTCGGCGCTGAACTTCATCGATCGCACTTGTCAGGCGATCGACCATACTGCGAGCATTTTCGTGACTCCAGGTTTCAACAGCTTCCTGAAGCTTACCTTGATTCACTTTGCCAATCAAATCATCCTCGACAACCATTAAGTTATTCAGCAGTCCCTCTAGTCTGGTTAATGACTGTTGCTCTTGCTCTGTTCTGGCAAGCGACATTAGCTTTGACAAAAGCTCGTTGAAGCTTCTTTGAGATTTTTGATATTCGTCAAAAGATGTCTGATTTTTTTCTAGCAAATAGCCCCGAACTGACTTAGAACCGCTCTGCACATTCGTGGCAAGGGCATTAATCGCTGAATTAACTTTATAGGAAGAAACTAAATCTTGCGATCGCTGACTCACCAAGTTGATATTAATAAATATCAGCCCCGCAGAAATTATTAACGCCAGAATGGGAACTCCATAGCTGCCCATAATCCAGTATCTCAGTTTCCAATTTCGCTTACTTTGCATCTTGTTATTTCTTGTGAATGAATTCAAGGATTTGCCAATATTTCTATCATTTGTAATCTTTGCGATCGGATTTCTGAATCAAGGGAAGATTGCACAAGTTCGTAGTAAGGACTTTAGTCCTTGATTTGAGCGATAAATCGCTCACTACAAACCTGGGCATTACTAATGGGACAGACCACTAGTGCTTCTGTCAACCTAACAATGTGCTTGTGAGGGCTGGGTAAAGGGTAAGGAATTTAAAACCTTTCCCCCACCAAGTTCCTTGGCGAACTACTAAATTTATGGGCGTTAGACTTCTTCATTAACAACCAACACCTCTGAAGTCAGCAATTTAGATAAATTGATAATGCTCATCATCCGATCGCGATAAGGTGCGACACCCTGGAGATAGTCGTCTTTGGCAGAATTCAAGGCAATCGGAGGCGCGGTCATTTGGGAGGGATGAATATACGTCACATCAAAAATGTCATCGACGGCAATGCCCGCCACTCGTCGATCCAGGCGCACGACAACGGCTTGCTGATGCAATCGCACCCCATTCATAGGCAGATCGACTACATTATTGATGTTAATTAAAGTGACAATTTCGCCGCGCAAGTTGATGTTGCCAACAATGTGCGGCGGACAGCAGGGAATTGGGGTAATCTTGTGAATCTCGGTAAACTCATGCACCGTTTCTAAGCCAAACCCAAAGTACTCACCCGCCAACCCCACAACCGCTAAAGGCAAAAGCGATGCCGAATCCTCGTCATCAATCGAACACCGCAGAGCTTCAGTTCGCTCTTGCAAAATCTGTCGCTCCTGCGAATCGAAATGAGCGTATAAGCCTTGATTTAGGGCTGAATCAGAGAAGTGTTTTTGTGCGTCATTGACTGAGCCGTTGTTAAAATCAGACTCTAGCAAGGCGTGTTGCACCAACAGTTCGGGATTGAGCAATGTCACGATGCCGTCCTCAAGGTTGGCAATACCAGTCATCAATCTATCCTGCAAACTCTCTTTCGATCGATCGCAAACATCGGCAGCGATCCGATCGAGTGCGATCGCTTGCACGCTATCCACTTGATTGACGATGATTCCGAGTCGTTGAGTTTGCCACTCCACGACAATCATGCTGTCAGTCAATTGAAAAGGGGGACGTGCTTGTTCTAAATGGCGATATAAATCCATCACGAGGAGAAACTTCCCTCGCAGGTTAATCACGCCTAAAATTGTGCTGGAAGTTTTGGCGATCGCAGTCACTTCTGGCAGAAAGAAGAGTTCTTGCACGGCTGTAGCCGGAATCCCATAGCGTGAATGGTTGAGTTTAAACATTAAATAAGATTCATGGCTCATAACTAGTTGAATTTAAGTGCTTAAGAACGTGTGCTTTTAGTTCAGCAGTGGTTTGCTGATTATGGGAATCGATCGCTTCTTGGGGTAGATTTTGCAAAATTTCAAGAAGCGATCGCCAGGTTTTTTGAGCCTGTTTTTCATTTCCCTCTCGTTCATATATAAAACCCAATTCCAGGTGAGCAGTAACAGAATTAGGAGCGAGATAAATAATACGTTTTAAGAATAATTTGGCACTGTCGCGATCTCCTTGCTCTTCGGCAATTTGAGCCAACAAATGATAAGGTTCGATCGCCAATGGGCTGATCTGGAGTGCCTGCTGACACGCCTGACTCGCCTGGGAGTAATCGCCAAAATTCGCGTAAGCTTCTGCCATCAAACAATATGCCTGAAAGTGTTGGGGGGCAGGGGAGGTCGGGGAGGTAGGGGAGGCAGGGGAGGCAGGGGGGGCAGGGGAGGGAAGAGAGTTATTAATATTAAACAATTTCTCTTCCTCTGCTTCTGTTCTCCCCCTGCACGCCTCAACAGATAACTTTGTTAACCAAACCGGATTGAGAGAGGGCGAAGAAATTTCGGTTTCCCTGCTCTCAATGGCAGCAGGTGTTATGGTATTTAAGACTTTGCTCTGCTCGTTGAGTGAGCTATGTCTTTGATAAACCGCAGATTCTGGAAAATTTTTGACTTGAAACAGTTCAGTTTTTTGCCCGTGTAATTCCGTGTGGCCTGTGAGCAGAAACCCTCCCGGTGTCAGAGAGTAGTAAAACTTGTCTATAACTTGGGCGATGGCGTTGAAGTCAAAATAAATAAACACATTGCGGCAAATAATCAAATCGAAATCGTGAATGCTAGACGCGTAAGCCGGAAAGTTATCCTGCATCAGGTTTCCAGGTTGAAATGTAACCATTGCTTGAATAGCAGGATCGATTTTCCAACCTTTTTTGTGGGATTGAAAGTAGCGATTTTTGATTTCTTCAGTGGTTGTCCGAAAAGACCAATCGCTGTAAATTCCTTGTTGAGCTAGGGCGATCGCGCGTTGATTAATATCTGTGCCTAAAATCAGAATGTCCCATGTCTGATTGTTAGTGATTAGTTCCTTCACCAGAATGGCAAGTGAGTAAGCTTCTTCACCAGTCGAACATCCAGCACTCCAAAGCCGTAATGTCGGTCGATAAAGTTCTCTATTACCAGCGTTGCACTGAGTTAAACTAAGCTCTCGTTTGCGCTCGATTAACTCTGGGAGCAGCTGATTTTTGAGCAGCGACATCTGCCCTTGATCGCGAAAAAAATAAGTTTCAGTGACAGTGAGTAAAGAAATTAGTTCTCGCCACTCTGTCGCACCAGGAACTAATTGATTTCTTGCCACCAAGAACTGATAATAATCATTGAGCGAGCATAATCCCAGCGCCCGGATGCGAGTTAAAAGATTTTTCTTTAATCTATCTTGATAGTGTGGTTTGATATGAATGCCGAATGTATCAGCAATCAGATCGACCATTTGTGACAAACAAAAGTCATCACTGTGTTGAGAATTGGGTTCAAGTAAAATGGGGCGAGCGCTGCTAATCTGATTCATCACTACATTATTTTTGAGCCGATACGCTTAGGTTTCCCATTTCAATCTTTTGATTCGGATTTGTATGATATTTGGTATTAAACTAAGATACAAGTAAAAACCTGCAATATAGTCTAAAAGCTTTACTGTACATAAGTTTTAACGAATAAACTTTTGAAGCTTAACCCGGTTTTATGTTCCATTGATGATGCTGTTTGCGAAATATTGCTTAACATTTCAATTGAGCGATGGCTAGCTGTTGAACCACTCAAAGAGAATGCTCAGGAATGTCTGCGGCTCATGGGTATGGTTTTGAAGAACTTAGCTAGCGCTATGAACAACACCCAAGTGCTCGAAGCCGTGTAAAGTAAATTTCTTTTACTTGCAACATTTCAAGGTAATTTATGAACAAGGGTGAACTAGTAAATGCTGTAGCAGCAAAGACCAACATTGAAGTTGAGCTAATTCACTATTAATTTGGCTGCCTCCAGGTAGCAGAAGTAGCGAATAGTCAAGGCTACTGAAGCGAGGTAAGGGTAGAGTGGGTTGCAAAAAATTGCCAGAGTAGAACGACGGAAAGCTTTTGAAGCCGACTGTCGCCTGTTCAAAGTATCTCTTGTTCTGGCAAGCTCCTAATCAGTGGTTAGGAGCATTAAATATGAGGCTTCGCAATTCTAAATTGAGCGTTGTGCCAGCACAACGTTGTTTCACACAAAAAACAGAGGCGATCGCGCACCTTGAACAGTCTGCGATCGCCTCTACTAAACTACTTAAAGGCTCTAACATTAGCTATAACATTATGACACAAGCAATTTTAACAACGAAAGATCCGCTAACAGCACAGGATCGCCAAATCATTGCAACCATCGTCAATCAGTCAGACTACTCAAGACGCGGCGTTGCATATTTGCGGGATGTTTTTTAATTTTTGCGAATTCATAAACCTAATTCCTTCGCGCACTTTGCGTCTTCGCGGTTCAATAATTCATCCCTGTTTTATGCAACGCCCAAGACGCTACTCGCGGTCGCTTGATTGGGTGGGGCGATAAGCCTACGGCATAGCAACTCTTGGAGACGCTGCGCGAACGCTTACCGCAGAGCGAGTAAAAATTCAAATTTTAGTGATGAAGACGAGCTTGGCGTTCACGTAATTCACGAGCTTTTTGTTCACGAGCTTGGCGTTCACGTAATTCACGAGCTTTTTGTTCACGAGCTTGGCGCTCACGCAATTCACGAGCTTTTTGTTCACGAGCTTGGCGTTCACGTAATTCACGAGCTTTTTGTTCACGAGCTTGGCGTTCACGTAATTCACGAGCTTTTTGTTC
>NZ_JAVRBY020000035.1:70398-82079 GCF_034531035.1 Nostoc sp. DedQUE02
ATTCAAATTTTAGTGATGAAGACGAGCTTGGCGTTCACGTAATTCACGAGCTTTTTGTTCACGAGCTTGGCGTTCACGAAATTCACGAGCTTTTTGTTCACGAGCTTGGCGTTCACGTAATTCACGAGCTTTTTGTTCACGAACCTGCTGTTCATGCAATTGACGCTCACGAATTAGTTTAGCGTTATTAAAAGCAATAGTATTAGTATTTAAATGTTCATTGCGAAAATTCACTTCAGAAGCATTAGCATGAGTTGAAACAGCAATAGAAACAGAAGCTAATAAACCACCAAGAAGAATAGATTTTAAGCGGTTCATATATCCTTTAATCCTTGTTTTCCTGAACTTGTATATTGCCAATATATTCTGCATAATCAAGAAAAGATATCTAACAAATGTCATTAGTTAAACATGACTAAAGTCACTAAGCGCGTCAGTTGAGGAAAATCGGTAATTCAATCTCAAGCGATCATAACTTCTGGCTTTTATTTCGAGTAAGTGCCTAAACTCTTACAAATAATAGTTGATTGTGAGTGTAGAGTCTTAAGCGTGGCTTTTCAAGTGATATTGCCTGATAACAAATACAAGCGTATCAATTAGCTCACGCCCTTAGTGGTGCATGCTCTGGAACATTATTCTGCTCAAAGGGTGAGGAATCGTTCTCCTCAATGCTTAATACTTGAGTCTTGAATTGCAAAAACTATCAAAACAACTAAGTGATGAAAGACGATCGATTAGAGATGCAAGACCCCCGGCAGCAATATCCCGCTCCGCCCTTTCCTCAACAACCGCAGCCCGTACCAGGACTTGCTCAAAAGATGCAGCCCCAACCGGATCACGGTGAGCAGAGCTACATTGGATGTGGAAAACTTGCAGGTCGGAAGGCATTAGTCACCGGAGCCGATTCTGGGATCGGGCGTGCTGTTGCGATCGCATTTGCGCGAGAAGGTGCTGATGTCGCGATCGGCTATCTTAAGAGCGAAGAGGCTGATGCAATAGAGGTGATCCAATTGATTGAACAATCAGGGCGCAAAGCAGTTGCGCTTCCGGGTGACATCACCGACGAGCATTTTTGCCAAAAGCTGGTGACAGATGCAGTGCAATCTTTGAACGGTTTAGATATTCTCGTGAACAATGCTGGCGCACAGACATCTTACCCATCAATTAGCGACATCACGACTGAGCATTTCGACAAAGTGATGAAGACAAACCTTTACGCGCTATTTTGGATTACCAAAGCTGCCGTTCCACATCTTAAACCCGGAGCATCAATTATTAACACCACTTCGATTCAGGCATATGAACCTTCAGCGAGTCTGCTTGACTATGCGATGACCAAAGCCGGCATTGAGAATTTTAGCAAATCTCTCGCCAAACAGATGATCGAGAAGGGAGTGCGCGTTAATGCAGTCGCACCCGGCCCATTCTGGACACCGCTACAGCCGAGTGGTGGTCAGACCCAGGAGAAGATCGAGAAATTTGGTTCTGAAGTTCCGCTCGGAAGACCCGGACAACCTGTAGAAATTGCTCCTGTGTATGTGTTGCTTGCTTCCCAAGAAGGCAGCTACATCACCGGAGAAGTTTATGGTGTAACAGGCGGCATCGGGATTGCCTAGTTCAAAATGTTGAAACGACTCTAGGAGAACTTTTATAAGAGTCACTGATCTTGAAAATAGGGAAAACCTTCAGATTAATTCTGCTTGGTTAACTGCGATCGCCATCGGCTCATGGCGGGTACGCCATCGCGTCATGATTGTATTAGGCATGATTGCGTTGGTGCAGCCCGCCGCAGGCATCGCATTTTTCTTCGTTGTGTCCCTAGTAGTTCGCCAAGGGAACGCAAGCGGGGTAAAGGGTAAGGGGTAAGGGGGAAAGGTTTTAAATCCCTTACCATGAGTCCTTTTCCCCAGCCCTCACAAGCAGATTTTTGGGTTGGCAGAGTACTAGTCCCCAGTCCCTTGCTATATTAGTGGTTACTTTACCGATGTGGTTTCTGGAACCAATATTGAACCAGAATGAATTATCCCTGCCTCTTGAATCGTTGAAAAAGCACTTTCCGCTATAATCCGATGAGCCGCAGTCGTAGGATGAATACCATCCCAGAACAAAAACTGGTCTGGATTACCACAGATGGCAGAGCCAGACAGACAGGAACTACTTACATTTGTAAAACCAAATGCTGCCGGGTTTGCGATCGCATCTCGATATAAACTATTAGCATCTAAAGTTGCAATCTTCAGATGATAATTTTGTTGAGTCAATACTTTGAGTGAACGCCTTAAACTTTGATTATGTGCTTGTGTTAATGCATTCAGACTCATAGAATTTGTAGCGGTTTTCATTGCAGGTAACTGTCCTAAATCTGGTAAATTTGCTACCAAAAACTTTTGAGCGCCTATATCTGTGAGCAAGTTGATTGCACTCATTATATTTTTCACGGGAACAGTTGCACTGCTTACTCCTTGCAAATAATCATTTGCCCCTGCCCAAAACACATACAAAGCATCTGAATTTGTCTTTTGATGTCTCTGTGTAAACGACTGTACTTGCTGAAATAAGCTAGGTACATAACTATTATCAATGCTGCCAGTAGTTGCTCCTCCGTAAGCAAAATTATTAACTTGTTCAGTGGACAGATGCAAACGTTCGCTAAGATACTCAATCCAAACTCGACCATTCGAGTAACGCCCGTGAAAGTAAGTTGGATTAGGTGGATATATTCCTCCTGTCGCCCGGAATACCATACCTGTATCCGAAAGGCTGTCCCCAAATATATATGCTTCGGTAAGAGAATGAGATTTATCTAGAAATTTTGTCAGTACAACCATACTCAAAATTAAAACAACAAGTACTGTTGTTAAAAGCCATTTTTTCCTAAGCATTAAACGTTTCTGTAAACCTTAAAGGCTACAGTTTTAACTGTAAATCTTGAAACTAATTACAACTCTTGTTGATGGTTATCTTTATGACTAAAGACTAAGTTCACAATTATTACTTTTCTAAACTAACAAATGATTTTTTAAAGTCCTTAAGTAAAACCGAATACTTTCTAGTGTGGATTTTGCCAATTGTCTTGGGTAAATTTTTCATCACCCAGTTTCCAAAAACATTAGACGCTTTGGGAACAACTCAAGTTACCGCACTGCCTTATCTTTAGCAGCCGCAGAACTTGCAGATTCCAAACCTCCTGAAACGGAAATTAATAATCCGCGAAAAGAAAACAATCCTCTTGCTGATGTAGATGCAGGTAAAGCAGGTGCAGATAATAATACTCCTACAGATGCAAACGACAATAAAAAGCACCGACAACAGAGCGACCTTGAGAGTCAATATTCAGCGATTGCACCTCTATGGCATCATCTCTGCACTTAACTACCGATGACCCCAGAATAAAAGCAAGCTCTTCAAGAACATATTCAAGCGATGCCTACGGCGGGCTATGCCAACGCTAAACTACTGTACGAAGATACGTCACCAGAAAGACTAACAAACCTTGCAGGAATTGGAGAGGCAGTGCGAAGTCAAATGCTTTTATCACGTCATGCCAGAAGTAGGGGTTTTTTTATCGAAACGATTACACGCACAAGCGCAGGATATCAACGACAACTGAAAAGTATTTTGGGAGAATTGGGTAGCAAAATCTTTGGTTGGGAAGGAGTTTACACTCATTTAAAGCCTGTTGGCTCTTTTATGCCTTATGCCGAAAGTGTCAAAGGTTTAATTGAACAGCAATTTGCTGGTTACTATGCTTGGTTACAAGCAACTACCTTCAAATGGGAGTTACCAAAGGAGCTACTATAGACTGTGTAGTGAGACTGTGTAGTGCAAAATCCCAGAGTAAAAAGGATAATCACGGTTTGTATCCAAAACTGAGGATACACTATTACAATACCTTTTTTTGAATTGATTTGACGCTGGGGTGTGAGTTTCTGGCAAAACGTGATCCTAAATGAGCGAAATCACTTAATTGCTAGAACCCTTGATTTATCAGTCTCTTTAGAGAATGAAACCATCCTGCCCTCAATGCTAGGGCTGCTAATTGATACATTTAATGGAAACATTTGTTCTGTGCTTGTGAGGCTAAAGTTGGCGAATATCTCATTACCTTTGTTAAATAAGCTACTATCTTCATTGAGCGTGCTATAGCTAAGTGTTGATTGAAAGGTATAAGTTCCTGCACTAGTGATGTTTTGAGTTGGAAACAAGAACAAGTCATTATCTCTTGGGTTTAAACCACCATCGTCTCCAACTAATTTAGCTCTAAGTTGGAAACCAACCTCATTCTCAATAAGAAAAGTCTCAAACGAAGTGAGTCTGACATCGACCGTAACACTGACACTAGGCTCTGAATTAGTAAAAATATCGATTGACAGTGTGGGATTAGATAAGGTTGCCATACTTAGTTATCTCTTGAAGTACTTACCTTTATTTACACTGTTAAAAAATAAATTTTACACTATCATCAGGTGTATTATTCAAAGAATTAGATAAGTAAATATACTTACAGTAATATCTCCCAATAGGTAGTAAATATCAAACATTTAATTTGCTAATATACATCTAGCTCTGTCTGCTTTATTTGACTGAGGAAAGAGGAAAGGCTTTTGAATTTTATCGAGCAAGAATCTTCGTTTGTAAATTAGTTTAGGCAACGTTAAACGCTCACCTGCGCTAACTACATTGAAAGTCTGGCTATCCAAGGATAGAAGGGGTTAAGCCTGAAACTGCAGCTTGAACTCGATAGCGCTAGTCAATTCTACACTCTCGCTTGTCTCCAAAATTGGCGAGGCTGTTGCTTAATCAGACAATAAACGACCTAGCGAATGCTCCCTTTGCTAGCGAGAAGATTCTGATTTGGTGTCAGTTACTCACTGCTCTTACTATATTTCACTCAACTGAGAACCACTATATATAATCCTTGAGAAAGTTTCGTCAAACCTGTGGACTTGTTACTGTTACATAACAGTAGAAGTAATTTATCAGGTTATAGTGAGTGAGGTTGTAGAAGAAGGTTTCCACGAATGGGGACTCTGGTATCCTGAGAAATTTACATCACTCATATTGGATTTTATTTGTCAACTTGAGCAATATTGATACAGCTCGAACTAGAGCAAAGTACAAGCTTTGTCTCAGTTTTCCCCGTGCCCCTTGCCTATTTTTACCAGGATTTATGGTTCTTGGCAGGCAAAAAGGGAAACCGTCTGTCGAACAATGTTCAAGATGTAGCTCAAGCGATCGCCTCCATTTATCGCGCCGAGTGGGGTCGGATTGTTGCCACGCTCATCCGGCTGGTTGGGGATTTCGATCTGGCTGAAGAGACGGCTACTCTATGGAACGGATATCTGAGCCATGTTATTATTCGGCTTGCTGGTTGGTTATTAATTTAAGATTTGTTAGTTTCTCCTAGACGCTCAGGATTTTGTACGCCGATTAACCGATTCCAAAGCTGACCCTGCTTCATGCCCCTTTTCCTTTTTTTGACTTGTATTCGTTAAGTTGCGGTTTAACAAGTCAAACATAGCAGTAGAACTGACAGCAATCAGTAAAAATGAAGGCAGAAATTGATTGTTATACTGAACAAAAGACCTTCGCAGCACCTTGAGTAATATCAGTCACGATATTCGTGAATTTGCCGATAGCAGCCCCCCATTTCTCAAAATCACAATATGGACTATCAACAGATCGGTAACTACGGCATTATTGGTAATATGCATACTACCGCATTAGTGGGGTTAAATGGCTCGATCGATTGGTTCTGTTTTCCCCGGCACGATTCACCCAGCCTTTTTGCTTCTCTACTGGATCGGGATAAAGGAGGACATTTCCAGATTTATCCACTGACTGAGGTGACGACGCATAAGCAGATGTATTGGCTGCAAACGAACATTCTGGTGACTCGCTTTTTGTCGCCCTGTGGAGTCAGCGAGGTGATTGACTTCATGCCTGTTGGCTTGAGTGAGCACGATCGCGGCTACCGTTGGTTAGTCCGACGGGTGAGAATGGTTCGCTGTTCTATGGCGTTTGAGATGGAATGCTACCCGGCATTTAACTATGCCCGTGATCGTCACAAAACGACTATCACTTCAGATGGAGCGATCTTTGAATCACCCGACTTACGGTTAACCCTCGTAACCGATGTGCCCCTGGAGCAGAACGATCGCGGTGTGTTTGCCAGATTTACGCTCGACGAAGGTGAAGAAGCTATCTTTGTTTTGCGAGAACTCGATCCAGCGACGGG
The DNA here is from genome assembly GCF_034531035.1 of Nostoc sp. DedQUE02. Taxonomy (NCBI): domain Bacteria; kingdom Bacillati; phylum Cyanobacteriota; class Cyanophyceae; order Nostocales; family Nostocaceae; genus Nostoc; species Nostoc sp. DedQUE02. The sequence goes on from NZ_JAVRBY020000035.1 coordinate 76,637, forward strand.
CTGTGGCGCACCCGTTGACCCAAAAGAGGCGCACAATCTATTTGTACACACCGTTAAATACTGGCAGCGCTGGCTGTCGCAGTGCAACTATAAAGGGCGTTGGCGCGAAATGGTGGAGCGATCGGCACTGGTGCTGAAGTTGCTAACCTATGAACCTACCGGGGCGATCATTGCCGCTCCCACGTGCAGTTTGCCCGAAACTGTGGGTGGCAAACGCAACTGGGACTATCGCTACACCTGGATTCGGGATGCTGCTTTTACGCTGTATGGTCTGCTGAGAATTGGGTTTACCACTGAAGCGGCGCAGTTTATGGATTGGCTCGAAGCTCGCTGCCAGGAGCTCAAGCCAGATACGCCCCTGCAAATCGTCTACGGCATTGACGGACGGCATGACCTGAAGGAAGAAATATTGGAGCATCTAGCGGGCTACAAAGACTCAGCGCCCGTGCGAATTGGCAATGGTGCCTACACTCAGCTACAACTCGACATTTACGGTGAGTTGATGGATGCAGTCTATCTTTTCAACAAATATGGCTCTCCCATTTCTTACGATCTGTGGACATATTTGCGCCATTTGATCAATTGGGTGTGCGACAACTGGCAGCGTCAGGATGAAGGCATCTGGGAGGTACGCGGCGGACGCAAACAATTTGTCTATTCCAAACTGATGTGTTGGGTTGCCATTGATCGCGGCTTGCGTCTGGCAGACAAGCGATCGTTCCCGGCAGATCGGCAGCGCTGGTTGCAAGTCCGGGATCAGATATACGAAGAGATCCTCAGCAAAGGCTGGAGCCAAGAGCGGCAGGCTTTTGTGCAATTCTATGGCAGCAATTCTCTAGATGCCAGTAGCTTGATGATGCCCCTGGTACTGTTTATGGCACCCAATGACCCGCGTATGCTGAAAACGCTCTCTGCCATCAATTGCTCGCCCGAAGTCGGGGGATTGGTGTCGAACAGCCTGGTCTATCGCTATAACGTGGCGGATGCCATTGATGGTTTGACAGGGAATGAAGGCACCTTTAATCTCTGCACCTTCTGGCTCGTGGAAGCATTGACTCGCGCTGGACGGATTGATCCGGCTCGCTTGATCGAAGCACGACTGAAGTTTGAAGAGATGCTAAGTTATGCGACTCATCTGGGGTTATACGCCGAAGAAATCGGTGCTAGCGGTGAGGCGATGGGAAACTTTCCGCAAGCGTTTACCCATCTGGCACTGATTAGCGCTGCATGGAATTTAAATAAGGTTCTTGAAACTTCCTAAAATCAACATAGTGTTGCGTGTAGTAGGAAGTGTCTCTTTGTTTACTTAGGCTTGGCTGGAATTATCTCAAATAATACTTAAGGGAGAAAAGAAGTTACAAGATATCAGTTAATTTTGGGTAATGAGTTTTTAATTAAAGATATTGGGTGTTGCTGAATCGAGGTATGAATTTGGATGTAGAGACGTTGCAATGCAACGTCTCTACAAGGATTTTGAAATAATGCAAAATTATTTTTCATACCGCAATCAGCAACGCCAGATATTGTATTAGAGCTAAGGAGAGCGAAGATGACAAATGATTTAAATTCATACCTACCTGTACCAACTAAGCAAAAATTCGCAGCTACTTTTCACATAGTCAGACCGATTAGTTTTTGGCTACAGTTAGCGCTAGGTGCTATTTCTAGCTTGGCTTTGTTATTGGCTATATTTAGTCGTAATCTCACTCCCCAAACTACAACAAATTCGGTTATGGCTTTTGGAGTATTTTTGGGAATTATGGGAATTTTAGTGCTGTGTTTCCGACTCTATTGGGTGAACCGATACAGGCGTTTAGACAAACTTTTACAGTCGCCTAATCGTGAATTACATCCAAGCAAACAGGATGTGATTCAAGTCTTACAAATTGGCTTAATTGCTAGTACAATCGGACTGTTATTAGCTTTTTTAGCAGCTGAAGTGACCGTTATTGCTGTACTATCGAAAACTCTAGCTCTGCCTCAAGGAGTGGCAGTCTATAGACCTGAAAATGTCATTCGTTCCCTAGATATTTTTGTGGTTTTAGCAAACGTCAATCTGATTGGCGCTCATTTTGTCGGAGGCGCTACTTCGCTTGGGTTGCTTAACTGGTTGGATCAATAGCCCTGCTTAGAACTTGGTATTTGAACTCTCTTCTGCTCCCTTGCTCCTCTGCACAAGAGCCTGTCTCCACTTAATATTTTTGGGTTGGCAAACTACCAGTAGATTTCTCCAAGGTGGTGTTTTTGCAATTGAGAGCGTAATTTGAGCCAAGTATGAATATCAACTTGTGCAGACAGATTTGCTCAGATGGTGGCAGATGCGCCCCAGTGGACTGAATGGATGGCGTGAGAAAGTTGGGTACAGAAAGCGATCGCTAAAAGGTCAGTTCCTCCCAAGCAAAAAGAACTAACTCTTATCCAGCATCAAGGGATTATTAACTATGGGGGCTGTCTTTGAGCCTCACTAAGGACGTAAACGCCATATCGTTGTAGACTCTCAAGGATTGTTACTTGGCGTTTTCGTCACCGAAGCCAACTCACAATGCTCACGTCTGTAGATTGCGATCATTGCACTCCCGCTCAAGGATTGCTCTAAGCATTACTCAAAAGTGACATTCGCTGTCCGTTCAAACACTACCGAAAGATTATTTGCTGGCATTTGGTAAGCCTGCTGAAGGCTCAAATGCTCTAGCCTAGCTGCTGCCACTACATCATCTAAGTTACGCACACCCCACTCTGGATTTTGAATACGCAAATATTCGTCAAATGCGGCATTACTTGATGCTGTATGTTCTCCACCTTGTTTAAAAGGCCCATATAAATAAAGGATACCTCCTACTGGTAAGATACGACCTGCACCTGCCATTAGTCCTAGACAAGCTGACCACGCTGAAATATGAATCATATTGATATTGACGATGGCGACAATTGCTGAGTTATTATTGGGCAACTGGGTTACTGTTTCCTTTTCCACTGCCCATACTGCTTCTCTAACATCAAGCTCCAGTGGTGGATAAACGTTTTTACATCCATTATGTTCAGTCCATGCAATAATGCTGGCTCTTGCTTGTGGATTTGCATCTGTTGGCAACCACATACAATCTATGAGTCTAGACGCAAAATAGACTGCGTGTTCACCTGTTCCACTAGCAATTTCTAAGACCGTACCACTTCTAGGTAATACTTTTAAAAGTACTTCTAGAATTGCTTCGCGGTTGCGTTCGGTTGCCGGGGCATATTGTCGTGCGTCTTGTGGTGTCATCCGTATCGTTGTAACTACCTTATCTGATCCTAATGCCAGTTAAGCTACTCAATAACAGTTTTCAATTATTTCTAAGCGCTCAGATTATTAGCCTTCTGACTACTGACCGCTTCTTTTGTTAGGGAGATCCAAAAAATAAAATGCAAGCGGACGTTCTTGAGAGGCTTAACGGCAAAAGTCACAATCCTATTCTTACTTCAGAGATACGCATCTCAGTTATAGTTTTCATACCCTAAAGGGGTAAAATTTTGGCTAAGACAATGGCAAAGTTTACTGTTGGCGACTATTTATTGCTTCGTCTGGAGCAAATTGGCATCAAGCATATCTTTGGCGTTGCTGGAGACTACAATATGGAATTCCTCGACTATATTGTTAACCATAATGGCATCGAGTTAATTCCTACTTGCAACGAACTTAACGCATCCTATGCTGCCGATGGTTATGGTCGGCTTAATGGTGTTGCGGCATTAGTAAGTACATTTGGTGTTGGTGAACTCAGTGCTATTAATGGTGTCGCTGGCGCTTATGCTGAACACGTTCCTGTTGTAGCGATTACCGGTGCTCCTGCAACTAAAATTCAAGCTCTTGGTTCACTTGTACATCATACGCTTGGTACTGGTGATTTTTCAATATTTGCCCGAATGTATCAACAGGTAACGGTGGCTCAAGCATATTTAACAAAGGAAAATGCAACAACGGAAATTGACAGAGTTTTAGGTATCTGTTTGCTGAAGAAATTACCTGTTTATATTTCCCTACCTATGGATGTTGCTCTGGCTGAGGTGTCTGCACCGTCTGAAAACTTTATGCCCCCTGTGTTTCAGAGTGATGGCGCTACAATAGCAGAAATAGTTGATGTCTGTGTAAACATACTAGAAAAAGCTTCCCAACCTGTGATTCTTGCTGATATTGGTGTAGCTCGCTATCATTTGCACGAACAATTGCGAGAATTGCTAACAGCTACCGGATACCCTTATGCCACGATGAACATGGGAAAAGGATTGCTAAAAGAAACCCACCCCCAATTCATCGGCATATATAATGGTGCTGCCAGTGAGGAATCTGTCAGAAAACGTATTGAGCAGGCAGATTGTGTTTTAACTATCGGTGCTTTGATGACTGATTTCAACACAGGCAAGTTTTCAGCCAAACTCGATCCCAGCCAAACTATTGAAGTGCATGGGGATTATGTAAAAGTTAAACATGCTTTATACAACAATGTCGCTATGGCAGATGTGCTTTCTGCTTTAAGCCAACGGTTGCAGTACCGCGATCCTCAAACGCTTGACTTCAAATCAGCAACAGAAAATTTAGATGCTGGTTTTATAGAGCCTATCGTTGGCGGCTCTTCGGCATCGATTACGCAGCAGCATTTTTGGTATAGATTTGCTCATTTTCTCCAAGAAGATGACATTATCGTTGCTGAGACTGGAACTTGTTTGTTTGGCGCTTCTATCGTTCCTTTACCAAAAGGAGCTACTTTCGTTGGGCAAGTACTTTGGGGGTCGATTGGTTACTCTGTTGGTTCATTACTTGGTTGTGCCATTGCCGCATCACAACGTCGCTCTATCCTACTGGTTGGTGACGGGTCTTTCCAAATGACTGCACAAGAACTTTCAACCATCTTACGCTATAATCTCAAACCGATTATTTTTTTGATCAACAATGACGGATATACTATAGAGCGTGATATTCACGGTGAACGTATGCCATATAACGACATTCAACCTTGGAATTATCATCAGCTCCCTAAGGTTTTTGCTGGCAATGCCTGGGCAATTAAAGTTAGTACCGAATCGCAGTTAGATAAAGCATTAGAAACAGCTCAACAAAACCGTGACCAACTTGCTTTTATTGAGGTTGTAATGGATAAAATGGACAGCCCAGAGGTTCTGTTAAAGATGTTGCAGCAATAAAGCAACATACTGCCTCATCGCCAGGTTCCATATTTCTATGCGATCGCACTCGCTAGTTTTTTAACAGTGAACAAGTTATCAGTCGTCTATTTATCCCGCGATCTAAGTCCCCCACCATTTGCTATAAACCTTTGGTGGCGATTCTTTATCCCCCATTAATGCAAAAATAATTGATAACTTTAACAGTACTCAGGACTTACGCAACTGGCACAGCGTGATCGCTATTTTATAGTATTTATGTACTATATAAAGTGGCTGACCCATA
>NZ_JAVRBY020000036.1:0-82026 GCF_034531035.1 Nostoc sp. DedQUE02
GGCTACTTCGGTCGTCTAATCTTCCAATACGCTTCTTTCAACAACAGCCGTTCACTGCACTTCTTCCTCGCAGCATGGCCTGTAATCGGCATCTGGTTCACCGCCTTGGGTGTAAGCACAATGGCGTTCAACCTGAACGGTTTCAACTTCAACCAATCAATCATTGATTCTGAAGGTCGTGTAATCAGCACTTGGGCTGATGTAATCAACCGCGCTAACCTGGGTATGGAAGTAATGCACGAGCGTAATGCTCACAACTTCCCTCTCGATTTGGCTGCTGGTGATTCTGCTCCTGTAGCAATAAGCGCTCCTGCTATCAACGGTTAATTCTGAAGTTTAGCTAAATAAGAAAGCGCCCTCCTGTTCGGGAGGGCGCTTTTTAGTTTGAATTGTAAAGATAAACAGCGCTTTCCAAAGGGAGGCGCTTGTCTTTATAAACCAGAACAGAATCCATGATTAAATAAATTAAACCACCAGGTAAACCGTATTAGGCTGCTTCTATTTACATTCGATATTGTCCTAAAAATGTCATCATAGTTAAGGTAAAAACAATTCTGGAGACAAGACAACGGTTTACGCACGCCCTTTAGCACGGTTAATTGAGCAATTGCAACGCCTGCCGGGAGTTGGCCCCAAATCCGCCCAACGACTGGCTTTGCATATTTTGAAGCGACCAGAAGCAGAAGTAGAAGCTTTGGCACAAGCTTTAATTGAAGCAAAAAAACAGATAGGCTTGTGTTCTGTTTGCTTTCACTTATCTGCTGAACCTGTTTGTGAAATTTGCCGCAATGCCAACCGTGACAGCAACACCATCTGTGTTGTTGCAGATCCTCGTGATGTGATTGCATTAGAAAAAACCCGCGAATACAAAGGCAAGTATCACGTTTTGGGCGGGGTGATTTCGCCAATTGATGGAATTGGCCCAGATCAGTTGAATATACTGGCTTTGCAGCGCCGAGTGAGTCAGCAAAAACCTCAAGAAGTAATTCTGGCAATTAGTCCGAGTGTAGAAGGGGAGACAACAACCCTGTATATCGGTCAGCTACTAAAACCATTTACTAAGGTGACGCGGATTGCTTTTGGTTTACCTGTCGGTGGCGATTTAGAGTATGCAGATGAAATAACTTTGGCGAGGGCGTTGGAAGGACGCCGGGAGTTAGATTAAATTTTGTTATTTTGCTGGTTAATGACTTTCTAAACTATTGACTATACATAACATCCGATCGCAAAACGTACTTTCGTCCCTGGATAATAGCAGCGCCCTCATGTACTAGTTCGTGAACAAAGCACAAAGCCATACCTGTTACTGGAAGCACAGCTAGATTAGATAAATCTTCGTAGTATTGAGGAAGATAAAAGCGGGTTTCGCCGCCTTCAAAGCCTTCATTCAGATAAATCATGAAAGTCAATAGGCTTTCCTCACCATTAGGTCGCCGATAAGAACCATCATGGTGAGGTGCAAACCTCTGACCTGGATCGTAGCGATAAAAACGAAAACGCTCATTCAGCCCAACTGGATGCCATCTACCAATGGTGCTGGGAATATAATTTGATACACGCTGCCATAAATCAAAAGCACGCTCCCGGTCATCTAGAATAACGCGCTGATTATTGCGTATGTCAGGACGCATTTCAAAACCTCGGTGGGTAGTAATAGGAGCATCTGCATAGCCAATGTTTTCTGTTAAAGTAATATACTCAACACATTCTGCTGGCGAAAGAATATTTTCCAGCGTAAAAATTTGGTTACGAAGCAAATCTTTCTTGGTCATCTAACATTCCACAGTTACGTAAGTGAGAAATACATTTTTTGACTTGCGGCAGTTGACGGTGTGCTTCTGGTAAGTCAATGTTGTTGAGGGTTTCACGTTGAGAGTGCCGTCATGAATCTCAACTTACTTCTAGAGTAACAATCGCCAAGGGCAACAGCGATCGCACCCGCTTCTTCTACTGCGGTTTCTCACACCTGGCACTGTTGTAGCTCTAACTTAGTCATGATGATCAGTTAGGGGTAAGTAATAGACCTTTTGGCAAAAGTGCTTTTTGCAAGAGAGGGGAAAAGGGTAAAGGTTAAAGGGGAAAGGGGAAAGGGAAAATAACAAACCTTTCCCCCTTTTCCCGACTTTTGCCAAGAAGTCTAATCTCAATAAAAAGCGAGGTAACAATTAAATTTAGGTTTTATAACTTGTAAGAAATTAATAGGTAGTTATAATCCAATGATTACAGTACACAAATAACTTGGTGTGCTTTCAGCAAAAGAGCGTGACAAGATTAAAGAAGACCGAATTCCTCTTAAACTTGGGAGCCGGTTTGGCTAAAGCAAGTAAAAATGATGACTTGAATGTTTTCGGCAGACGCACGTTGCCTCTGAAGTGGTATCTTGTGTTACTCGTGGCAGGGGCTTTACTCCCAGTTGTCCTTTTTGCTGTTGCTGTTGTACACAGACTCTCGCTCAACGAGCGTGCGGCATCAGAGCGCCGCTTAGTTCTAGCGGCACGCAATCTCACCGAAGATATAGAGCGCGAGGTTTCCAGCACAACCAGGACTCTCCAAGCACTAGCAGCCTCTGACCGACTCGACCAAAGTGAATTAAAAAACTTTTATAACGAAGCACAGCGCACAGTGCAGACGCAGCCGACTTGGTTGGGTGTGATCCTCTTAACGCCGGATGGGCAACAGGTCGTGAACACCTCTGTTCCCTTTGGCATTTCGCTACCCCCAGCAAACGAGCTTAAGAGCCTGCGACGTGTTGTCGCTATACGTCAGCCGACAGTGGGGTATCTCGCCCTTGGAAATCTCAAGCGAAAATGGGCTTTCCCCATCCGCGTCCCAGTAATTCGCGGCGGCGAGCTACGGTATGTGCTGACGGCTGTTATCACCCCGAAAGCACTCGCTAGCGTCGTCAAGACTCAGACACCGATCAATGGGGAGTGGACACGTACTGTCGTTGACGGTCAGGGTGTTGTTGTAGCCCGGACTCGCAATCCTGAGCGCTTTGTGGGGCAACGGGGTACGCCATCTTTTCTGAAGCGAATTGCGTTAACAACTGAGGGAATCTACCGCGATACCACCTTGGAGGGAGCGCCAGTGTACGTTGCTTTTAGGCGAGCCAATTTTTCTGACTGGACGACCGCCGTCGTCGTTCCCATTGAAGTCATTGAAAGTCCAGCTCGCCGCGCGATGTGCCTCGTTGTTGGATCTGGCTTGGTATTGCTTGTGGTAAGTGGTGTGGGTGCGCTCATCCTCTCGCAGTGGATTTCTCAAGGCATAGCCTCGGCTGCTTGTGCCGCAGAAGCACTCGCCAAAGGTGAATATCCGCGCATCAGTCCCTCACCTATTAAGGAAGTAGCCTTGTTAGGCCAAGCCTTAGAATTTTCGGCTGACCTTCTTCAAGAGCGTGAGCGTGAGCGGGACGAACACTTAAGGCAGTCTGAAGCAGCCCGAACTGAGGCTGAGGCCGCTAGCCGCCTCAAAGACGAGTTCTTAATTACCGTCTCGCACGAACTCAGAACTCCTCTCAATGCCATCTTCGGCTGGGCCCAGTTGCTGCGTGCTGGAAAGCTCGACCAAGAAAAGACACAGCACGCAATCGAGACCATCGAGCGGAACGCTAAAGCCCAGACACAACTTGTGAATGACCTCCTCGATACATCGCGGATCATCATTGGGAAACTCCGTCTTGAACCACAGCCGCTAAACTTAGCGATCATAATCGTCAATGCGCTCGATTCGGTACGCCACGCTGCTGAAGTCAAAGGCATCGATTTACAGCTACAACTTGCCAATGTGGAACCTGTCTTAGGAGACCAAAATCGGCTTCAGCAGGTATTATGGAACCTGCTCTCGAACGCGGTTAAATTCACGCCTCAGGGTGGACGGGTTGAAGTGCAGCTTCAGCAGGCTAACTCATTTGTTGAGGTTATAGTGCGCGACACTGGTGTGGGTATCAACGCAGAATTTCTGCCACACGTCTTTGAGCGCTTCCGCCAGGCCGACGGCTCAACTACAAGGAAGTTTGGCGGTTTGGGGCTAGGTCTGGCGATCGTCCGTCACTTAGTTGAGCTTCACGGTGGGACAGTGCAGGCCGATAGTGATGGTCAGGGCAAGGGCGCAACTTTCACTATTAAACTTCCCGTGATTGCCCACCAGGAGAGCATTAGCGTTCCACCGATGACATTTGCGGATGGCACGTTTTCACCGTATAAAAGCCTGCACGGACTTCAGAATGTGCGAGTACTTGTGGTTGATGACGAACCTGATGCTCTATGTCTCGTTTCAGCAGTACTTATGCAGCAGGGAGCAGAAGTGCGCGCCTGTGCTTGTGCAGCACAGGCGCTAAAAGAGGTGTTAGCTTGGAAACCCACCGTGATCCTTTGCGACATCAGTATGCCACAAGAGGACGGCTATGATTTTATCCGAAAAGTCAGAGAGTGGGAGATTGAAGTAGGTGGTCAGATACCTGCCGTAGCGGTAACAGCCTTTGCACGGGAAGAAGATAGGCTCAAGGCGATTTCCGCCGGCTATCAAACACATTTCCCCAAACCAATTGAAGCAATACAGTTGGCTGCTGTAGTCACTAGCCTCGTGGAGAAAATTAAGCGGTAAGTACAAGACAACAATTAATTCACACTCAACGAACGCAAACAAGCTGAGGAAGAATTCCGATGCAGTGAAACGCTGTTAGCTACTGCTAAAAATGAGTCTCAAAAACAAATTTGGTCAGCCGAAACCTTCCGCATATTTGGTCTAAATCCGACTCAATCAGCACCGAGGCAAACTGCATTTCTCCAGATAGCCTTTTGATTTTAAATAAAAAACAGTTTTTTCAACATCATCAACTTAAAAAGTAAGGTCTCCTAAACCACAATCCTCTGGATTACTAACATGTTCTGAAGGAGCCTTTTATAAATTTTGTATTTATCAATTTAGGGCAGATTTATTAATTAGCTACCTGCCTTATTTAGCAGTGCCTTTTTTTAGAATTTATGCAGTTTAAAGATACTAAGGGTACGAAAGTTAATCCCCAAATATACGGTTGCAGGATTGATTATTCCTATACCAAAATCTGCAACTGAACTTGATACGATAGACGACTACGAGCAGCTACTATATATTTTGTAAATTGGACAGGATGCTTAACATACAATAATAGTGCTATACCTTCGTAGTTAAAAATTTTCATAAACTACGAAGGCTTAAAATAATCACAAAGCCGACTTTTGCAACACAACCGTATTTGATGGCTAATTCAATTGTTTCAACAAAACGGCTCAGTAGCCAGTTAATCCACTGGTTGCTTGAAGAAGACCGACGACGAGAGAAGAAAGGGCCTTACCGCAAAGAAGAACCACATCGCCAGCATTCTTGGTGGCAGGTGATGTGCTTGACTGGTGTAGATTATTTCTCCACCCTTGGCTATCAACCTGGGATTGCAGCACTGGCGGCTGGCGCTCTTTCTCCTATAGCTACCCTGATTCTGGTTTTGCTGACGCTCTTTGGAGCATTGCCAATCTATCGGCGCATTGCTGCTGAAAGCCCTCATGGTGAAGGGTCGATCGCAATGTTAGAGCGTTTACTTCCCTGGTGGCAAGGTAAATTACTTGTACTGTGCTTACTTGGCTTTGTGGCAACTGACTTTATTATTACCATTACCTTGTCAGCAGCTGATGCCACAGCCCATATCATCGAAAATCCGCTTACACCAATTTGGCTTCACAATCAGACGATCGCAATCACCCTGATATTAATTGCATTACTAGGTGCAGTTTTCTTGAAAGGTTTCCGAGAAGCCATTGGGATTGCAGTAGTTTTGGTGGCAGCTTATCTGCTGTTAAACTTTATTGTCGTTGGCGTCGGTGTGTATCAAATATTAACTCACACAGAAGCGATCGCAAACTGGGAAACTGCACTTTTTGCCCGCCATTCCAATCCTTTGATCCTAATCGGCATCTCTCTTTTGATATTCCCTAAATTAGCGCTGGGATTGTCAGGCTTTGAGACTGGTGTTACCGTTATGCCTCTAGTTAAAGGTAGCAGTAACAGCACTCCGCAGCATCCCAAGGGGCGGATTCGGAATACACGCAAGCTGCTTACCACTGCGGCTCTGATTATGAGCTTCTTTTTGCTTACCACTAGCTTTATAACCACTCTACTAATTCCAACGGCAGAGTTTGCATCGGGAGGCAAAGCTAACGGCCGGGCCCTTGCTTATTTAGCACATCTGTACTTAGGTAATGGCTTTGGCACAATTTACGATTTAAGTACTATTTCTATTTTGTGGTTTGCAGGTGCATCTGCAATGGCAGGGCTGTTGAATATTGTGCCTCGCTACCTACCACGCTATGGTATGGCACCCAATTGGGCACGAGTAACGCGACCTTTGGTGTTAGTCTACACAGCGATCGCTTTTGTTGTCACAATTATCTTCAGAGCAAGTGTAGAAGCCCAAGGTGGGGCTTACGCAACTGGTGTGCTTGTATTGATCACCTCAGCCGCCTTTGCCGTCACCTTATCAGCCCACCGTCACAGACAGAAGCGGGCAAAACTCGTCTTTGGCATCATTACACTGTTATTTTTATATACCACTATTGTCAATATCATTGAAAGACCAGAAGGGATTAGGATTGCTGGGTTTTTCATCGGTGCGATCATTTTTACCTCGTTGGTTTCTCGGGTTTGGCGTTCAACGGAACTGCGAGCAGAGCGGATTGAAGTTGACGAACTTGCTAGCCAATTCCTTGCCGAAGAGAGCCAGGGAGCAATCCGACTGATTGCAAATCGGTTGAATAAGGGTGATGTCCTAGAGTATTTTATGAAAGAGAAAGAGGTACGCGAGGATAACCATATTCCCCCCAACGATCCAATTCTGTTTCTAGAAATTCATGTATCCGATGCTTCAGAATTTGCAGATGTAATCAAAGTAAAAGGGGTGCAAGTTGGTGATTATCGCATCCTCCGAGCTGAAAGTGCAGCAGTACCTAATGCGATCGCGGCTTTACTACTTTATATTCGCGATCAAACAGGTAAAATTCCCCATGCTTATTTCGGCTGGGTTGAGGGAAATCCCATACAATACCTACTGCGTTTTATCTTGTTTGGTGAAGGTGACATTGCTGTAGTTACCCGTGAAGTACTGCGTCGAGCTGAAAAGAATCCCCAGATGCGTCCTGGTATTCATGTTGGAGGTTGAGTCACAGAGGCGACAAGTTTACCCTTGTCCTATAAAGGTGTGGCAAATAAACCAGTCATAGAAGTAGCGATCGCGATCAAGTCTTAGCAGCTTAACTGGTAGGAATTCATAACTAATTATTCAGACATATATAACGCCCCACCCCCAGACCTTTGCAGGCTGGATGGGGTTCTTTTTTTGATTTATCCAAGAAGTCTATTGGATTTTAGGCTTAACTCAACTAAATATAAAAATTTACCTTGTGCTTTTTCTAAAATCAATAATACTGGAAAAAAGAAAGAGCCTGTCCAATCATCAATCTAATCACTACTATAGGACTCATATCAATACTACTCACTCGGGTTTTGCATTTTCAACTCAGAATTTGGTTTGGGGAAAAGGTTACTGGGTTTGGGTTAAAAGTTTTTTATTTCCCTTTTCCCCTTCCTCTTTCCCCCAAAACCCGACAAGTATTGGGACTCATATTTGATTGCGTGAAAAAATTCAGTACAACTCAAAGAGGCTTCTTGCCTATTGCCTATTGCCTTTTACGCAAGCCAATCAATAAATAATCGGTGCAGGCTGACTGCACCGATTATCAAGTGTCACTCGAATTGAACATCCCATTGTTTCACGCCAATGCTGAAGCTTGGGGTTTGGCAAAAATCATTCTTCCTGCTGTAGTTTGCAAAGCACTGGTGACTACTACTCGCAGTTCACCACCCACATAACTGCTACCTTCTTCAACAACTACCATTGTGCCGTCATCTAGATAGCCAATGCCTTGACTTGGTTCTTTGCCTTCCTTGAGAATTTTCAAATCCAGGTTATCACCAGGTAAATAACTGGGACGGACGGCATTCACTAAATCATTCACATTCAAAACAGGTACTTTCTGAACACTGGCAACCTTAGACAAGTTGTAGTCGTTGGTTAGCAATGTACCGCTAATTTCTTGAGCAAAACGCACTAACTTGGCATCGACTGTGGGAATATCTTCGTAGTCAATTGTATTAATCAGGATGCGATCGGGGTATTGTTCTTTAATGCGGTTAAGAATTTCTAGTCCTCGTCTTCCCCGCACCCGTTTTTGGTCTTTGCTAGCATCCGCTACTTGTTGGAGTTCTTGCAAAACAAACTGTGGTACAAGAATTTGCCCTTCCAGAAACCCTGTTTCTAGTAAGGCTTCAATACGACCATCAATAATGCAGCTAGTATCTAAAACTTTGGTATTGGCTGGTTTTAGCGTTCCTTCCACTACCATCGATTCGACGGTGTTGGGATTAATGAACCGCAATAAACCTCGCCCGTGGGTATCTGCCAAATTCATACCAGTGACGGAGAGGATAATACTGCCGACAACTGCCACCAGTGGCTTAATAAATCCAAAATCTGCCGGGATCGGTAGCAAGAATAGTGGGGCTAGCATCAGGTTAGCTAGTAATAGCCCAATCACTAAGCCGATGGCACGAGTTAAAATAACCTCTAGAGGCATTTCTTTGACTTGTGTCTCCAAGCGACGATATGTCGTCTGGAAACTCAGCCCGATCGCACCACCAATAATAGCGGCAAAGACGGCAACAACTAAGCGTAAAGCTTCTAGATTTGTTACTTGATCTAACGTGCCATTGGGTAGTAGTTCAATGCTGTAGAACCCTATTCCCGACGCTGCTAGGATGAATGAAAAAATTATAATGGCGTCAAGCATGGTTGTCTTGTTTTCCTGCAACTGTGTTCACCGATAAAGTTAAGTATTTTTTATTTCATCGGTAAGATAAACTCATCAATATTGACTTACACTAAGGGTTTAGTAGGACAATATCTGCAATTATTATAACCAAAGGCTTTTATCTTAATATTTTTCATTGTTTCGTTGTAAAACAACAAAAACTCGTAAATAAACTACTCATTTTGTAAGAATTCAGAATCCAGAATCCAGAAGTCAGAATTAAGAAGACTTTGATACCCAAACTTAATAATTTTCATAAAATCAAGAAGTTATTGCAGGCTTGATCTGACAATTATTCTGGCTCCTGACTCCTGATTTCTGAATTCTTTCTTCATTTTCATTGTCTGGAATTTGCAGTTGGTTAACTTAAAACTTTTCTCCAAATGAGTCAAAAATTTCGGATTTCTGGAATTGCGAGTTCTGCTTATGTGCATATTCCCTTTTGCAGACGGCGGTGTTTTTATTGTGATTTCCCGGTGTCTGTTGTAGGCGATCACTTGCGCGGCGAAACATCTGGTACGATCTCCCAATACGTTGAGGTGCTATGTCAAGAAATTGCCATTACATCAGCATTTGGTCAACCCCTAAAGACAATTTTCTTCGGTGGTGGGACTCCTTCGCTACTATCAACGGAGCAGCTACAACGTATACTCAGAGAGCTAGAGAAGCATTTTGGTATTGCGTCTGGGGCAGAAATTTCTATGGAAATTGACCCAGCCACCTTTGATTTAGCCCATCTAGCAGGCTATCGTAATGCAGGCGTAAACCGGGTAAGTCTGGGTGTACAAGCCTTTCAAGCAGAATTATTGCAAAGGGCTGGGCGATCACACTCAGTTGAAGATATTTTCGCAGCTGTAGAACTAATCCACCAAGTCGAGATTCCCGAATTTAGCTTAGACTTAATTTCTGGGTTGCCGCATCAGTCTTTGGAGCAATGGCAAGATTCTCTCTTAAAAGCGGTGGCGATTTTACCTACTCACATCTCCATTTACGATCTTACCATCGAACCAGGTACAGCCTTTGGTCGTTACTACAAACCTGGCGATACTCCTTTGCCTACGGATGAAGCCACAGTCAAAATGTACCAGATGGGGCAGCAAGTTTTGACTAGTGCTGGTTATGAGCATTATGAAATTTCCAATTATGCCCAACCTGGTCATCAGTGTCGGCATAATCGAGTTTATTGGGAGAACCGCCCTTATTATGGCTTTGGCATGGGTGCTGCAAGTTATGTTGAAGGAAAACGCTTTACTCGTCCGCGTAAAACTAAGGAGTATTATCAGTGGGTACAAGCTGGTGGTCTGATTGATTGTGATGTGACTCCCCTAAAGGAAGTATTGTTAGAAACATTAATGTTGGGGTTGCGTTTGGCAGAGGGTGTAAGTTTGGCGGCGTTGGCGGAAGCTTATGGCGAAGAGAAGGTAGAGGAAATTTGCAGCTGTTTGCAAGAGTATTTTGATAAAGGTTGGGTGGAAGTTGTAGGGGGAAGGTTGCGTTTGATTGATCCCCAAGGGTTTTTGTTTTCTAATGTAGTGTTGGCGGAGTTGTTTGAAAAGTTGGGAGAATGAATCACAGAGGCACAGAGAGAAGAGAGATTAGGGACTTCCAACTAAAAAAATATCCTATCGTGGTGTGGGCAGGGGGCAGGGGGGGAAAGAAAAATTTTCCTTTCACCCCACTGTCAATATGGTTCGGATAAGCAGGGCAGGAAAGAGGGTTATTGTTCAGCAATTCTTCTCTTCCCCTGCTTCTCTTCTCCCCCCGCCCCCCTGCCTGCCTCAACCAAAAAATTCCTTAACCCAACGGTATTGTCCCCACTCCCTACTCCTCTAAAACGGACTAATAATTTATGCAGAAAAATAAAGTTAGAAAAGCTGTGATCCCAGTAGCTGGTTTCGGTACTCGCTTATTTCCAGCTACCAAAGTTGTGAAAAAAGAACTTTTTCCGATTATTGATCGAGATGGCAGGGCAAAACCTGTCATTCTCGCAATTATTGAAGAGGCAATCAGTGCTGGAATAGAAGAAGTGGGGATCGTAGTGCAGCCGGACGATCAAGAAATATTTGAATATTTGCTAAAAAATCCACCCAAAAAAGAACTTTTAGATAAACTTTCACCGCAAAATCAAGAATATAGCCGATATCTCGAAGATTTAGGTAGCAGAATTACTATCCTATTGCAAGAGGAGCAATTAGGCTATGGCCATGCGGTATTTTGTGCCAAAGATTGGGTGCAAGATGAGCCGTTTTTGCTAATGTTGGGCGACCACATTTATGCATCTGATATTGACAAATCTTGTGCTAGTCAACTTTTAGATGTTTATGAACAAGTTAATCAAAGCGTTGTTAGCTTAACTACAACGCCAGCAGAAAATCTTCATACATCTGGATGTATAACAGGAGTTTGGCAAGAGTTAAACTCGATTCTGGAAGTTACACAACTCTATGAAAAACCTACCATTGAGTATGCACGACAACATTTTCGTGTACAGGGAATGGCACAAAATGAGTTTTTATGTATATTTGGTTTGTATTTATTAACGCCAAAAATTTTTGATTTTTTAGGAGAACATATCAACCAAAATTTCCGAGAACGAGGCGAATTTCAGTTAACATCCTGTCTTGATAGATTACGTCAGGAAGAGGGGATGACAGGATACGTTGTCAAAGGTAAGTGTTTTGATACAGGATTGCCAGATACCTATCGCCAGACAATGATTGATTTTAGAAATTTCTAAATAAATCTTAGTTCCAAAAGTCAATACGCTTGGGTTAAGCATTTTTCTTTCCCTCTGCCTGCCCTGCCTCCCTCAACAGATTATTTTCTTAACTGAATTGTATTCGGGTCTAGGGGGTTAAGTTTGGTAACATTTAAGGTTCCCAAAAATACTTTTCAAACATCCCCTAAAGAGCGTCTTGATTTTGACTCCTGAATTTTGACTTCTGAATTATTCTTTAATGAAATTTTATATAAGGATATCTAAGTTTTCCCGGCTTAGATATCCAATAGCAACATAACCTACTTTAAATAGATTGTTAACTCTATTCTAATTACTAATTTTGATTTTTCAATGCTTCTTGGGATAGTTATAAATTCATCCTTAAGCAGGATGTCAAAATTAGATAAAAGTTTTACTTTTCTGAAAGTATATTTTGGATAAAAAATCTAGTTCTGCAATGGGGTATTTTTTGCTAGTCACTGACTATACCATATTTAACTGTTACCAGAGAAATTCATCTTATTTTTCCCTGAAAGTTTTTTATTGAGCCTAACTTATAAAAAGAATGAATTATCACAATAATGGAATAGAAGCTATGTGTAGGTGCGTTAACGCAGTGTAACGCACGCTACTTTCTAAGATAACTTAGCAACGCTAGACTTTTCTAAAGTCGCTACTAATTTCACTCCAAATTCTTCCTCAAACACTGCTTTTTTATAATCTAAGCTCCAGAGTTCTAAAGCACAGTCATCATCAGATTGAGATGGATGAATTAGTAGATTGACCTGGCGAAATTGTGGATAATACTCACATTGGACTTGAGCGATCGCACCAATTTGTCGTCTATCTAATGCCACTGCCAATCTTAAAATTGCACTCAATTGACTGACCATTTGTCGCTGTTCTTTAGTCAGCAAACTCTGGTAATTCTCATGTTTTTTCTTGGGCGGCGATTTGCGATGATAACGTGCTAAATTGGCAATAATTTCAATCTCGGTTTCTGTATAACCGAGTAATTCACCATTGCGAATTAGATAGTAAGAATGCTTGTGGTGAGAGGAATGGCTGATATAGTGACCACAATTGTGTAATATTGCAGCTGCCCACAGTAGTTGTCGCTCATCGCTTCCCCAGTGGTGTAGAGTACCTTGAGTTTGGTCAAATAAACTCTCGGCAAATTTTGCCACGCGATCGCTATATTCTAAGTTAATGTGGTACTTATTAGCGAGTTTAAGAACATTCCGTTCCCGAACTGAACTTTGGTAGCGTAGCTTGTCTTCAATTAAACCGTGGGTGAGCATCCAGTCTACGATTACGCCTTCTCTGAGAGAACGCTCACAAACTGTTACCGATTCACTACCCAAGAGGGTCATTGCTTCCTGTAATATTACTGCCCCAGCGAGTATAACTTCAGCCCGCTTATCTGGCATACCGGGAATAGTAGCCCTTTCGGAATTACTCAGTTTCCGCAAGCGATTCACCAACTCTCGCAAGTCTTTAAGACTAAACTGGTAGCCATTGAGGGTAGAAGGAATAACACCCGATTTTTCTCGTGCATGAATCATCGCCAGGGTTTCAATTGTACCCGCCGTACCCACTAAACGCGGAGATTCCCCAAACTCTAGGTTGGCTAACACTTCTTCTACAGAACGTTCCAGCATCCCGCGTGCATAAGCTTGCAGATACTGAAACTCGGTGTGGCTGATCGGGTCAGTGGTAATTAACTCGCCAGTGAGTCGCACTGCACCAACTTTGGTACTGGTGAGAGTGCGCGGTTGTTGACTGTCGCCCAAAATTAACTCTGTGGAACCACCACCAATATCAATAATGGTATGGGGCTGGTTGTGAAATTCCATCCCTGACAGCACGCCAAGATAGATTCGTCGCGCTTCTTCTTGACCAGAAATCAAGTCAACGCTTAAACCCAACTCCGTTTCTAATCTGGACAAAAAATCTTTACCATTGGGGGCTTCGCGCACAGCACTAGTTGCCACAGCGATGATCGTTTCAGCGTTGATAGTTTTGGCAACTTCTTGGAAACGTCCACAAGCCGCGATCGCCTTTTCAATTATCTCTGGTTTGAGTTCCCCAGTTTTAAGATTGCGATCGCCAAGTCTTACAGTTTCTTTTTCTCTAGCAATAATGCTGAAAGCTGGTAGTGTGGGGTCAATTTTCACTACTACCATGTGTAGAGAATTTGTTCCCAAGTCAATGGCAGCAATAATCCGATCTTGCTTAGGTGGTTGAGTTGGAACACTCTCCCAGTTAGCCGAAGCTACTGAATTCAGCATCTAGTTTTCTCTCTTTATTAAGAAATGATGACAAACGGTGGTATGTCGGGGTAGCTGGCACTGATATTTGTTGCAACACACTTGCTCAGACTGAGTATTGAGTACTCAGCACTGAGTAATTAATACTCTTTATCTTTGGTCGAGGCTAACTGAGCTAAGTATATTCGCCCTACTGCTTCTAACCGAAGTGACTATTTAAAGATATTTAAAGTTGCCACTTGAGGTTATGTTTTTACAAATAACAAATAACGTTATTCTATAGATGTAAAGATGTGTGAACTAAAGAATGGGGTATGGGGCATAGGAACAAAGAAGCAAGGCGAGAAATAACTAATTCCTAATTCCCAATACAACTTTTGGAGAGGCTGCGCCCGAAGCGTAGCTATGCCGCAGGCTTTACGCCAACACTTAGTACAAGTGCCCCATGCCCCATCCCCCATACCCAATGCCCCTTGCCCAATCACTATGTTAACAACGCCAGAACGCCCCCATTCACCAATTTGGCTTGTAATTATCCGGCTTTTGCGCTGGCATAAACCAGAAGGACGGTTAATTTTAATGATTCCTGCCCTTTGGGCTGTGTTTTTAGCAGCTTCTGGGAAACCGCCTTTACCTCTGGTTGGTGTAATTATATTGGGTACTCTAGCCACAAGTGCGGCCGGGTGTGTTGTCAATGATTTGTGGGATCGAGATATTGATCCAGAAGTGGAGAGAACACGCGATCGCCCCCTCGCTTCTCGCGCCTTATCGGTGAAAGTTGGGATTGTAGTCGCGATCGTATCGCTAGCATGTGCAGCGATCCTGGCTTTTTATCTTAACCCCCTAAGTTTCTGGTTATGTGTGGCAGCAGTACCCGTGATTCTCCTTTATCCAGGCGCAAAGCGGGTGTTTCCTGTACCGCAACTGGTACTTTCTATCGCTTGGGGCTTTGGGGTATTGATTAGCTGGAGTGCAGTAACACAAACGATCTCCCAAGCCACTTGGTTACTTTGGGGCGCAACTGTACTGTGGACATTGGGATTTGATACAGTTTACGCCATGAGCGACAAGGAAGACGATCGCCGCATTGGTGTTAATTCTAGTGCCCTATTTTTTGGTAATTATGCCCCTACAGCCATTGGAATTTTCTTTGCTGGCACAATCTTGTTATTGGCTTGGTTAGGCGTACTTATACATCTGCATTTAGCCTTCTGGATTAGCCTTGCAGTTGCAACTATTGGCTGGGTTTGGCAATCTCTACGATTAAGAAAGCAAGACTTACCAAATCCTGTTTATGGTCAGATGTTCCGGCAAAACGTGTGGATTGGTTTTATTTTACTTGCTGGGATGATTGCAGGATCTTTTTAACTTCACCAGATATCTAATGCGTGCTTGTACTGGATAATTGAATCGCAATCTAAAATTTGCATGAATGTCAAACATTTTGGAAGTTAGCAAACCACTTCGCATTTGCTGACTTGCTTGTGCGATCATTTTCAGGATAGAATCTGCTTGCATATAGGAATAATATTTGATTTCTGAAAAAATTCAGTACAACTCAAAGAGACTTCTTCCCTAATTGCCTATTGCCTCTTCCCTATTGCCTCTTGCCTCTTGCCTCTTCCCTATTGCCTCTTCCCTCTTCCCTCTTGCCTATTGCCTCTTCCCTATCTACGCAAATAAATTCAGAAATCAAATCGGATTGCTATATTATAATACCGATTCTCTCTGTACCCTTCATGTAAGAGATTGCCGTTTGAGACGCTTCTGTGCGTACATTAATTCGTCAGACCTGGCGATTAGTTCTTCTAGTGACATATTGCTTTCTGGTGAGCAACACTCTATTCCCATACTCATCGAAAGTTTATAGCTACGGTTTTGCTGTTGATTGAAGTTGGCGATATTTGCTTGCAGATACGCTTGGATGCTATCAGCATCCTTAAAGTAGCTGGAACTGAAAACAATAAACTCATCTCCACCCAAGCGGGCAACAATATCTGAGTTGCGAAAACTTTGCTTGAGTAATCGACCAGCATCAATAATCAAGGAATCTCCCATATCATGACCAAGGGTGTCGTTAATCTGTTTTAGCCCATCCAAATCAATGAAAATAACCCAGCACAACGTTTTCATCCGGTAAGCAATTTTTAACTCTTGTTCTGCGATCGCAAAGAAACCACGTCGGTTATGCAAACCTGTTAGTTCATCAGTCAGCGATGCTTGTTTGCGGTTGCGAACTTCCTGAATCAGTTCCATCTGAGCGATCGCCTGACGACCCAGGCGGCGCAGTGCATCTAACTGCTGGTAACTTAGGTGATGAGGAATGGTATCTAGAACACACAACGTCCCAATCGGAAGACCATCGGGGGTAATTAAAGGCACACCAGCATAAAAACGAATTTTGGGATTGCCTTTGACTAAGGGATTGTTATTAAAGCGATCGTCCTTGATCGCGTCGGGAATCACTAATATATCTTCTGATTGAAGAATCGCATGAGAGCAAAAAGCCCAATCTTTGGTTGTTTCACTACCTTTTAGTCCAACCTTAGATTTAAACCATTGGCAATCGGCATCAACTAAGCTAATTAAAGCAATTGGAGTCTTACAAATGTATGCAGCCAAAGCAGTCAGGTCATCAAATGCTTGTTCGGGTAGAGTATCCAGAATATTGTAGTCCGCCAGGGCTTTGAGCCTTTCTGCTTCATTGTCAGGTAGAGGAACAGGTTGGATTTTCACAGATGGGTGTCTGAGTTTTAGCCAAGAAAGTCTGGGACGCTGAAAATGTTGCAACAACCACAGGATTACTTTTCCAGCAGCAAGCCTGCATGACATAAACATCTGTGCAACGAAAATCAACGTTCGCTTGGATATACAGAAAAATTGTATTACATGATGTTGTTCATGCCTTTGGTTTGCTCTGTTGTTCATGTCACCCTAGCTTTCACTGTGCAAATTCCCTGAATATGTAGATACTTACAAGGTCTTTTGCCCAAAGCCAGGTTGAAAATTATCAATATCAGGTAAAATTTATCAAAACTTATCATACTATCAGAGTCATTTGTCAATCCTTAATTTTTTATACTTATAAATTAAATATATACACATAAGTACCGAGAGCTGGCTTCCAACCCTCGGTACTTTTTTTGCTACCAGCAACGATTTCAATAGACTTCTTGGCATTTGTCGGGAAAAGGGTAAGGGGGAAGGGGAAAAGGTTCTGTATTGTCCCCTTCGCCTTTAACCAAAACCTTTTCCCCAAGAGTGCAAAAAGCACTTTTGCAAGAGGTCTAATGTTTCCTTTGGCGAGTGCTTCTAGTGCTTCGCCTTGGGAATTTTCTGATCGTCTGCTTGAGCGATCACGTGTAGTGGAGGCAATCGCTTAATTTTGCAGCACAGTTTCGATTGTCTCTGCGCGTCTGTGCAGAGATGAGCCGATAAAGCCGTAGCGGATTTAACTAAATCTACCAAGGCAAAAGCAGAATCTTTGAATGTATACCATTTTTACTCAAAGATATTTTGTGCGATGGCGTACCCGCCCGTCGTAGGCGATCGCACTCTTGATTGCCTCTAAAACCAGAATATCATAAATATTGCAAATTATCTTGCTACCTGCAAATATTTTTGCTGTAAGTCATCTGTCGCTTGCACAAGAGTCATTCTAGCTGCTGAATTCTTTTTTCAGTAACTTTGCTTTATACCAATTAATTTGGTTGAAAGCAGCGATTGATACAGTTTTAGCAATCGGTTTCAGCTTTGATGCTTGATAGGAAAGTAACATCAGCCGTAGAAAACTTACGAACAAATTCTGCCGCATGGGGAAATTTTAGCCAAACTAAAAATTGTTAATTTTACTCAGATAAAAATGCATACAGCATTAACAATGCTGCGTCACCTTTACTATGCAGAAATGAGATGAAATTACAGTTTTTAGGTAAGAATTCAGCATCCAGTAGTCAAAAGCCAGAATTTATCAAGAATCTAGAATGATTGGTATATTGCATCAAATATTATCTTGATTCTTTAAGTATTCTGAATTCATAATTCTGACTCCTGAATTCTTACATTTTTAGCACAATAATAATGGAGAAAGTAATGATTACCGAAGAAGACTTAGCCCGACAATTTACCCTTATTATTGAGCAAGCTCACCCAGAAGTGTGGAAATTACTACGGTACTGCTATGTAAAAGTGCTAAATTCTAGCTCAAAAGGAGCATATATCCCTCATGCCAAATATATAAAGATTTATTGTCCCGACAGGCTGATTGCTGCTGTAGTAGCAGAAAAAAAATTACTGATAGAAGTGGCAGAATATATGGGACTAGTTAAAGTTGTTTGCGTGAATGCTACAAATTTGTTGCACGACCCCAAATTGCAGATTAAGAAGGTTTATCCTCAATTGTGGTTAGATTTGATGTGGATTGTTACGCAAAAGCAAGAATTATGAAAATGGGAATATCATGTAATATTAAACCTGCAAATCCATCAGTTTTTTAATGTCTGAAAGCACTAAATAATATTATGAATCAGCCGTATCTTTCTCCAGACGATTTGCCTTCAAATCTGACAATTCAATTGAGTGAAATTCTCTTTAGACAACTAGAAGAAGCAACGAAACAAAAATTTTTTCTAGCAGGCGATCGCATCACCCGTATTTTGTTGTCAAGTTGCCATTGGTATTTCAAAATTAATAGTGGGATTTTAATGTTAATCATGATTTGCCCTGATATAGAAAGTTATCAGAACATCATGACAACTGTTCCCCAATTCACCGAGATGTTGAAAAGATTTACTAACAGAGGTAGGATTACTGTCAGCCCTCCACCTGGCAAAGGTATACCTTGGGTACTCAGTATAGATGAAATCTTGCCTGAAGAAGATTCACCTACTGGCTGATACAGCAGAATTCAGAATTCAGAATTCACGAGTAAAACACGCTTTCTACCTGGAAAACAGACGCAAGCTTGTGTACCTCATTTTCCTTGAAATTTGCTGTATACAAACTGGAAATTATTCCAGGAAAACCGCTAGATCAGCAGTATTAATTGCTAAATAAACTTTGCTGCTATATCTCTGAACACGGCGGAATAATTTTCTCTACCTGGAGTAATTTCCAGTATTACATCAAGCTTAAACTACTCTTTATACGATTCTAAAATTCCACTGCGAATCATTAGTTGTGGCCAAAACAACACAAAAAATACCATCCACGTTCCTATCGGGATGGAAACGAGAACTGTTAGCCAGATAGTTTTAAATAGTAACCAGCTACCACCAATCAGTGTTACACCTGTGAGAACTATAGACCAGGGTTGACACCACCAAGGTTTGTAGTTCCAAGGATTTATGGGCTTTTGTTCAGACATTAGTTTTATTTAATCAAACTCCAAATATTATTTTAAGAATTATGATTTGTTTTGCCAGATTAAGTTTTATCGTACTCTATTTTGCCATAGTCAAGTTTGATAATTCGGTCTGCTAAATGAAAATAGCGATCGTCATGGCTAATTACCAGCACTGTTTTACCCTGCGATCGCAGTTCTGGGAGAAGTTGAGTGTAGAATATTTCTTTGAATACTGGATCTTGATCGGCTGCCCACTCATCAAACAGATAAATTGGTCGATCTTCCAAGTAGGCTGTGAGTAAAGCTAGCCGTTTTCGTTGTCCTTGAGAAAGAGCGGTGGTAGAAATTTGTCCATTTTCAACTTTCACTTTATGGTCTAGTTGCAGTTTTTGTAAATATTTTCTGGCTTGAGCATCCAAGTAAGAATTTTTTAATCCTAAAAGTTCTTCAAATAAATAAAAGTCGGAAAACACTACGGAAAAATGCTGGCGATACCATTCTCGATTCTTGTCGCTAATTAACTCATCATCAAACCATATTTCGCCGTTATCTGGGATATAAAGCCCAGTAATTAATTTAGCTAATGTAGATTTACCGCTACCATTCCCGCCAACAATGAAGACTAATTCTTGAGGATAAAGTGTTAAATCGACGGAGCCAAAAATAAAGCTATTGTCTTCTTGCTCTGTGTAGTAAGTGTGGGTAACACTTTGAAACTTTAACTTTTGCCAGTCAGATTTCAGAGCAGGTGGAACAGTGGATATTTCCGTTCGACTAGCTAGAGATAAACCCAGTGATTCGATTTTTTGTAAGGCAATGCTAGCTTTGCTTAATAGAGGAAGTTTACTGATGATGTTATCCATTGGTAACACCAAGTAAGTGAAGGTCAAAATGTAGCCAGAGAGAGTTTCGGGATTGATAGTAAACAGATTAGGCAACACGAATAATACAAAACCGAGAGCAAAAAAGAATATGAGTTGACCCCAACTTGAAGTTATGGCAAAAAGGCTTAGACCGTGAACGTTATGATGACGGAACTCGTTAGCAGTTGATTGTAATTTCTCTTCTAAAAAATCTTCACGCCGCTTGTAATTTAGTTTAAGTTCCTTGACTCCTTCGGTAATAGTGCGAAAATGTTTAAACAACTGATCTTCATCTTCACGAGCTAAAGTAAGTAATTTACCGCCTCTGTTGAGTAACCACTGACAACTAGCGATCGCAACTACTGAAATCCCACAAACCATCAACAATACTAACCAAGAAAGCCAGGTTATATATGTTATACAACCAAGGACGATCGCTAAATTAATAAAGATAAAAGGCATCTGATAAACAGCATTAGCAACCGCCTGAATATCTTCTGTTAAAGTTGCCAATAATCGAGGATTCCCTAAGCGTTCCAGATGACTCAACTCGGAAGCGAGAATCTGGCGACTCAAACGCATCCGTAATTGCAAGACTGCATTCTGAGAAAGGCGAATCAGCATCACTTGAGAAACGATACTGGTAATTAGTGCAACTATAGCCAGCCCCGCAAAACCCCAAATTATCGATGTGAGGCGGGAAGCATTACCGTTACTTGCAGCATGGCTAATTAAGGCAATCAAGCCAGCACTACTACCGCCGCTCAAAAATCCGGTAGCGATCGCGATCGCCACCATCCCCCACGAAGAACGCAAAAGAAAGTAAATCAAATTCATGACAGATGCCTATACCCAGTTGCACACAACCAAAAATGAAAATCTTTCTTTTTATGTCCCATGCGCGATTTCCATAATAGTTGTTTGCCAACCAATTAAATTTGCATTGCTAGGGTAGATTTTATCAAACAGAATTCAGGAGTCAGTCGTCAGAATTCAGTATAAATTCTGTGCAACTGGCAGATGAATAAACGGCGTTTTTGCACCCCGCTAAATTTTTAATTTAGCAGTCTACAATTAGTGGCGGGTCTGAATCCCCCATTTTCTTGTTCTGACTCCTGAATTCTGACTTCTGGATTCTTCTTCAAATTTTACCAGTTAAACACCCTTTCAAATATGACGATGAATCAGGCAGAAGGCAACATTGGGCGATCTGTAATCTTTAGGACTTTGTTTTGAGCAAAAATACATTTATAATTCCTTCTGCCTTCTGCCTTTCTTTGGTAAGCTAGTTGGAATTACAGCTAATTCTGTCAAGAAACTGTCAAATTACCTGCTCAGTTTTCCAGGGTGAAATTTGCAATGACTGTGAATTTAAAGTCTTTAGAGAATCAAATTAATGTAGCCGGCAATTCTCAAACCGCTTCTGTCACTCAAGGAACCCGCTACGTTCCTTCGCACCATCGACGTATTCTGTGTATTTTTCCCAAGTACAGCCGCTCCTTTGGTACTTTTCATCATGCTTACCCACTTATGGGTAGTGTCCGGGCTTTTATGCCACCCCAAGGTATTTTAATTGTGGCTGCTTACTTACCTAAAGAATGGGAAGTGCGGTTTATTGATGAGAATGTCAAATCAGCAAGTAGGGCTGATTACCAATGGGCTGATGTGGTGATTGTGAGTGGAATGCATATCCAAAAACCACAGATTAATCAAATTAATGAACTTGCCCATCGAGCGGGGAAAATTACCGTTGTCGGTGGCCCTTCGGTATCTGGGTGTCCAGAATATTATCCTGATTTTGACATTTTACACTTGGGTGAGTTGGGAGATGCTAGCGATCGCATGATCGAATATCTAGACCAAAACCTCGAACGTCCGCAACAACAAATTCGCTTTGAAACCAAGGAACGCCTACCCTTAACAGAGTTTCCCACCCCAGCTTATCATTTGCTGAATATCAATGATTATTTCTTGGCAAATGTGCAGTTTTCTAGTGGTTGCCCTTATCGCTGCGAGTTTTGCGATATTCCCGAACTCTATGGCAACAGTCCCAGGATGAAAACACCAGAGCAAGTAGTCGCGGAGTTAGATGCAATGCGACAATCTGGCAATTTGGGGGCAGTATATTTTGTCGATGATAACTTTGTTGGCGATCGCCGCGCCGCCATGAAGTTACTTCCTCATCTGATTGACTGGCAAAAACGCAATGGCTATCCTATCCAGTTTGCCTGTGAAGCAACGCTCAACCTAGCTCAAAGTCCAAAGCTGCTGGAAATGATGCGCGAAGCTTATTTCTGCACAATCTTTTGCGGTATCGAAACACCAGAACCAAATGCCCTTCATGCGATTTCCAAAGACCAAAATCTGAGTATGCCAATCTTAAAAGCGATTCAGGTTTTAAATAGTTATGGTATGGAAGTAGTTTCAGGAATCATCATCGGGTTAGATACAGATACACCAGAAACAGCAGACCGAATTATCGAATTTATGCGGGCATCGCAAATTCCCATGTTGACAATTAACCTGCTTCATGCATTACCGAGAACTCCATTATGGCGGAGATTAGAAGCAGAAGGGCGACTCGTTTTTGATGAAAGCCGGGAATCAAATGTTGAATTTTTGATGCCCTACGAGCAAGTTGTTGAGATGTGGCGGCGCTGCATTACAACTGCTTATGAGCCAGAATTTTTATATCAGCGATTTGCCTACAACATGGAACACACCTATCCAAATCGCATCGAAGTTCCTAACAGCCCCTCTCGAACTTCTGCGGCTAATATTCGCAAGGGTTTAACTTATTTAACTAATATTTTGGTGCGGATAGGCTTATTTAGTAACTATCGTCAGACTTTCTGGAAAATGGCCAAGCCAGCACTAAAAGCAGGTAATATTGAAAACTTGGTTCACGTTGGACTTGTCGGACATCATTTGATTAAGTTTGCCCAAGATTGCGCCAAAAATGAAGAATCGGCTTCATTTTATTCCCAAAAAATCGTGACGAAAGTTCGTAGCTAAGGTATAGCAGGGGACAGGGGACAGGGGACAGGGTCAAAAGTCGCTTGTTGTCTAGGTTTTATATTAGGTTTATGTCCTAAACTACTTGGCGACAGCTATAACAATTAAAATAAGTTTTGAGAGCTTGAAAGTCTGTTAGAGGTATATACAGAACTGTAAAAAAGTAACCTTGAAGATACACTCGCGATACTTCCTGGGAAAGACGCGATCGCACTGCTACCTACCTAAGATTGTAAGGGTTGAAAGCCCACAGTCCATGCAATTATTTGGTAGTGAGAAAACTATCGCCAGCGAGTGTGGAGCAGTTACATAGGAATTTTAGATGGTTATGAACAGTTCAGTGACCCGACCCTTGGCTGTCGTGACAGGTGCCTCTAACGGCATCGGTTATGAACTTGCAAAACAGTTTGCTCAAAACGGCTTCGATCTTCTAGTTACAGCCACCGGATCGAGCATTGACGAAGCGGCTCAAGCTTTTGAGGAGCTGGGTGCTAAAGTTGAGACGGTGCAGGCCGATCTGGCTAGCTATGACGGAGTTGAGACACTCTACAACCAGATTAAAGCAACTGGGCGACCAGTGGATGCGATCGCCATCAACGCAGGTGTTGGTGTCGGCGGTGATTTCGCCCGTGAAACCGACCTAAAGGACGAACTCAATCTGATCGATCTAAATGTCGTATCCTCTGTACATCTTGCCAAACGAATGGTAAAGGATATGGTTGAGCTTGGCAAGGGTCGAATCCTTTTCACGTCGTCGATTGCCGCTCTGATGCCCGGCCCGTTTGAGACAGTTTACGCCGCCTCCAAGGCTTTTGTGCATTCCTTTTCAGAAGGGTTACGTAACGAATTGAAGGACACAGGCGTTACCGTCACCGCCCTGATGCCGGGGCCCACCGATACCAACTTCTTCCACCGCGCGGGTATGGACGACACAAAAGTGGGCACGGATCAAAAGGACGATCCGGCTGAGGTCGCCAAGCAGGGTTTTGAGGCTTTGATGGCAGGAAAGGATCACATCATCGCCGGTTCCCTCACAACGAAACTTCTGGCGAATGTTAGTAAGGTTTTACCTGATACAGTCAGTGCTGAACAGCACCGCAAGCTCAGTGAGCCGGGGTCAGGCAACAACTAATTTGCACCTAGTCAAAACTCATTTTAAGCGGGGTGCGATCGCCTGGGCTAACAGACTTGCAAAAAAGAAATTATCCCAAATTATTTGCACATCTGTAGGGGCGCACAGCTGTGTGCCCCTACTTACTTTCACCGTCAAAGTCGTAACGGAGGATTCATGCAAATTCATCATCTCAATTGCGGCTGTATGTGCCCGATTGGCGGGGCCCTGTTCGATGGCTTCAGTCGCGGCCCGAAGGCTCACCTCGTCTGCCACTGTCTGCTGATCGAGACAGAGCAGGGACTTGTTCTGATTGATACCGGCTTCGGGCTGCGCGATATCAACTCGCCTTACTCCCGCCTCAGCCCGTTTTTCATTCATTTCAATGGCATCCAGTTTGATAAAAAATACACAGCAGTCGATCAAATTGAAAAGTTGGGATTTTCCGCGCAAGATGTGCGTCATATTGTGCTTACCCACCTTGATTTCGATCATGCCGGTGGTCTGGAAGATTTTCCAGAAGCAACCGTACACGTAATGCAAACTGAGATGGAAACCGCCCAGGATCGGCGCGGATTCATTGCCAAAAGGCGCTTTCGTCCACAACAGTGGGATGAGGTTAAGCATTGGAAGTATTATTCAGCCGGAGGCGAACCTTGGTTCGGCTTTGAAGCAGTACGTAACCTCGACGGACTACCGCCAGAAATTCTCCTGATCCCCCTTGTCGGTCACACACGAGGTCATGCTGGTATCGCCATTGATACACCAGAGGGTTGGCTTTTGCACGCAGGTGATGCCTATTTTTATCGGCACGAGATGGACTCAGCCAAAAAAAGTTGCACGCCAGGTTTACGCGCCTACCAATGGATGATGGAAGTGGATCGCAAAGCTCGATTGCTCAATCAAGATCGGCTACGCGCATTATCAAGCGATCGCAATAAAGATGTACGCTTGTTCTGTAGTCATGATGCTGTCGAGTTTAAAGCATTCGCTGACCAAAGAGGGGGGAAGGAGGAAGGGGGAAAGGGGAAAGGGGAAGGGGGAAATTAGTTATGGAATTCCCTTTCCCCTTTCCCTTTAACCTTTTCCCTGCCCGAAGGGCTTGACGAGAGAGAAATAGAAAATTTAATGAATGATTTAGAACTGCGATCGCATCTGTTGCCCTTTAGGTTTTATCCTAAAAAAGTGTTAGCTAAAACCTGCAAAGGGAAATCTACCTGTGAAAAAAACTTTGTTTCTCAGTCCTCCTTCCTTCGATGGGTTTGATGGTGGTGCAGGTTCCCGATACCAAGCCAAGCGCGAAATTACTTCTTTCTGGTATCCGACATGGTTGGCGCAACCCGCAGCCCTTGTGCCTGGTAGCAAACTTATTGATGCACCCCCACACGGTCAAACAGTAGAAGATGTCATCGAAATTGCTCAAGATTACGAGCTAATTATCATGCACACCAGCACGCCTTCGCTGGCTAATGATGTCAAGTGTGCCGAGACAATCAAAGCTCGAAACCCTAATGTCAAGATTGGCTTGATTGGAGCGCACGTTGCAGTATTACCAGAACAGACGTTGCTTGAAAACCCAATTATTGACTTTGTTTGTCGTCACGAATTTGACTATACCTGCAAAGAAATAGCCGAAGATAAATCTTGGGAAGAAATCACAGGTTTAAGCTACCGCGATCGCCAGGGTAATATCCATCATAATCAAGATCGTCCCTTAATTCACGATTGGGATTCGATGCCCAGTGTATTGCCGATTTATCATCGCGATCTAGATATTACCAAATACTTTATTGGCTACTTATTGCATCCATACATTTCCTTTTATACTGGGCGGGGCTGTCCGGCAAAATGTACTTTTTGCCTTTGGCCGCAAACAATTGGCGGACACTTATACCGCACAAAAAGCCCCGAAGCTGTTGGCCGCGAGATGGAAGAAGCGAAAGCGATCTTCGGTGACAAAGTGCGGGAATATATGTTTGATGATGACACATTTACTATAGACAAACAGCGAGCGATCGCCATTAGCGAACATCTGCGGCGACTCAAACTAACTTGGAGTTGCAACGCTCGCGCCAATCTAGATTATGACACCCTGAAAAAACTACGCGATAATGGCTTACGCTTACTTTTAGTCGGGTTTGAATCTGGAAATCAGCAAATTTTAGATGGAATTAAAAAAGGAATCAAGCTGGAAGTAGCGCGAAAGTTTATGGAAAATTGTCATAAGCTTGGCATTACCGTACACGGCACATTTATCATTGGTTTACCCGACGAAACTCCACAAACAATTGAAGAAACAGTCCGGTTTGCTTGCGAGATTAGTCCGCATACAATTCAGGTTTCGATCGCAGCTCCATATCCTGGAACAGAACTTTATCGTCAAGCACAAGAAAATAATTGGTTTAGCAACACTTCTTTAGTTGCTAGTTCTGGAATTCAAATGTCTACACTGCAATATCCAAATCTCTCCAGCGCTGAAATTGAGGATGCAGTTGAAAGGATGTATCGGAAATTTTACTTCCGTCCCAGAGCGATTATTCCAATTGTTGGTGAAATGCTCACCGATCCCCAAATGTTAGTGCGCCGCTTGCGTGAAGGGCGGGAATTTTTCTCTTACTTAAAAGACCGTCGCACCCAAGCAACTGCGAAAGCCGAATCAGTAGTTGTTGGTTAGTTGTTGGTTATTTTTATGGAGGAATTGACGATAACCCAGCCAAATAAGTAAATGCACAAAAATAATTTACTGCGATCGCACCGTGTAATTAATTCTGTCTGACTACTTATCAACAAGTTAAAAATTATTCAGCCATGAAAATAGGAAGCAAAGAACACAAAGAGCTTTTTTGTCGTAGCTTTCTTGAAAGTCACTTGGAGTATGAACCAGAAAGTCTTCCTTGGCCGAATCTGGATCGTGTTGCTCTCGAAAGCTTGCAAAGCATTCCATTTTGGAGAGAAGCACTCAACACAGAACAAGAAGCAGGAGTGATGGTAAACGCTTTTGCAGCTACAATTAGCGACCCTTTATTAAAAGAAGCGATCGCTCTCCAAGGGATGGAAGAAGTTCGTCACGGGAGACTAATTAAATTTCTCATTGATCGCTACGATATTCAAATTTGCCCGCCTCCTGAACCTGTACTTCCTAATAATATTAAAACCGCCTTCCTTGACTTTGGTTTTGGTGAATGTCTTGACTCGTTTTTAGCCTTTGGCTTGTTTGGGCTTGCTCGTCGTCATATCAACTACATCCCAGAATCATTATTTGATATCTTCGATGCAGTTCTTAATGAAGAAGCTCGCCATATCATGTTTTTTGTGAATTGGGTAACATACCAGCAAATTCAGGAAAACAAAAGTAGTTGGTTACGAGGAATTAATGCTCTTGTACATTACAGCAGAGCCTTACAAGATAAGATTAAAGCCTTTAGTGGTTCTAACGAAGAACAACAAGAGGGTTTTACAGCCACCGGTGCTAGCAACTTTATAGATAATTTAACTCCAGAGTTATTGTTATCTACTTGCTTGCAAGAAAACACTCGACGGCTTGGTGTTTTTGATAAAGAATTACTCCAACCGCAACTGATACCTAACCTGGCTAAAACTGCCTTAGCGACTCTCAGATTTATACCTCGGCGTCAGTCTAATTCAATAGCTCAATTATCGGAACCTTAAAAATCCAAAACTTATGCAAGCACAGCGATTCGCCATCATCAATGGTGATGATTTTGGTTTCTCAAAAGGAGTTAATCAAGCAATTATCAAAGCACATAAAGAAGGAGTGCTAACTAGTACCAGCCTGATGGTGAGCGCTGATGCTGCAAAAGAAGCTGTCACTTTGGCAAAGGCCAATCCAAACCTGGCTGTTGGACTACATCTTGTATTGGTATGTGGTCGTTCTGTTTTACCGCCAGAACAAATTCCCCATTTAGTTGACAAACAAGGTAACTTTTCCAACAGTCCATTTTTCGCCGGTTTGCGCTATCAATTTGTTAAGGAAACCCATCAAGAACTGCGCCAAGAAATTCGCGCTCAATTAGAAAAATACCGTTCTACTAATTTACCTCTTTCTCATGTCGATGGACATTTGCATTTGCACATACATCCAGTAGTCTTGCAAATTTTAGTTGATTTGGCAGCAGAATTTGATATTAAAGTAATTCGTCTTCCCAGTGAAGAACTGAGAATGAATTTAAGAGTTAATCGCAGTCATCTACTGACAAAACTAGTTTGGTCAGGAGTATTTGGCAGACTACGCCGCTATGGTGAGAAATTGCTAGACTCCCAAGGTATTCACTTTACCCAAAGAGTTTACGGTTTATTGCAAACTGGAGGCATTACAGAGGAATATTTACTTAAATTGATACCCCAAATTCAGGCAAACTTGGTTGAAATTTACTCTCATCCAGCGATGCCTGCGGTGGTCACTGAGCGCAGCCGAAGTGCGGGCTTCTCTACGAGAGGCTACGCCAACGCCAACGCAAATGGAAAACTAAGCACAGGAGAAGCAGAACTGGCTGCATTGTTAAGTCGTCAGGTACGGGAAGCGCTCCTGAGTAACGGCTTTGAACTTACTAACCATCATTTCCTATCCCAACATACTGGCGTGTCCAGCCTTAAATAATTTTGAATTTTGAATGCGTGAATTTTGAATTGGTATAACTTTGTCATCTAAATCCCATCTAACGTACATACAAAAATCCTAAACTTATCGGCAGTGAATCTAGAAAATGCTAATACTAATTGCTGGTAATAAATGGCTATGTTTGCATCTACCTTCTTAACAAATCTTCATGCGATCGCTAGTTATTTTTTCCTAATTTTGTGCATAGCATCTGTTTTGTTTTATTGCTATGCAATTTATGCAGCAATAACTTTTTTTGCTGCTCCCCAGGCAATTAATCGAGAGTTTCATCCAGCTGTTACTATTCTCAAACCCATTTGTGGGCTTGATAGTAATGCTTATGAAAACCTAGCCTCATTTTGTCAGCAGGACTATCCCAAATATCAAATTATCTTTGCAGTACGAAACTCTCAAGACCCTTGTATAGAGATTGTAGAAAAAATAATTCACAATTTTTCAGATTTGGATATTTTGCTGATTGTAAGCGATCGCGTCATCGGTACAAACCTGAAAATTAGCAACTTAGCCAATGCCGCAGCCAAAGCTAAATACGAAATTCTAGTCCTTGCTGATAGTGATATTCGAGTTGGAGGTGATTATTTGCAAAGAGTTATCCAGCCGTTGCAAGATAAAAACGTAGGCGTAGTTACTTGTATGTATCGAACCGTAACTCAAGGATGGATATCGATATTAGAAGCTATTAGTACTACTACTGAATTTCACGCCGGGGTTTTAGTCAGCAATATTAAAGAAAATGGTATAAAATTTGCCTTTGGTTCCACCATTGTGATCCCGAAAAAAGTACTAGAAGCTATCGGTGGATTTGAAGCGATCGCTGATTATCTGGCAGATGATTTCCAACTAGGCTATTTACCTGTCCAAGCAGGTTACAAAGTTGTACTTTCTGACTACATAGTTGAACACGTACAAATAAGCAACAACTTAGTTGATGCCATCAGACGACAGATTCGTTGGGCGCGTGGTAAACGAGTTTCTCGTCCTTGGGGTTATTTAGGACTAATTTTTACCTATGGTGTCGTCACCAGCTTGTTGTTGTTGATTGCCACTAATGGTTCAATATTAGGATGGCTAGGATTATCTATCTGTTGGATAACAAGATTGGTGATGGCTTGGGTTGTTGGTACTATCAGTTTGAAAGATCCAATAGTCAAAAAGTTTTTGTGGCTCGTTCCTGTGTGCGACTTGTTAAGCTTTGTTATTTGGTTTTTTGGCTTTATTGGTAACACTATAGAGTGGCGAGGACAACAACTGAAGCTAACTAAAGATGGAAAGCTATTAGTACCAGAAGACAAAAATTATGAATTATCAATTAAGGTTTTGACTAATAAGGGCGCATAGCGCCTGTTGCATCCAAATCAGAACCGCTATATATATATTCCAAGACCAAATCAAATTTAAGTTTATCTATGATTGCAAAGCCTTGGGATGCTCAACTTGCTTACTGGCTAATTAAACCTCTCAAAGACAGTTGGGTAAACCCCAATCATCTTACTACAGTGCGACTTCTGACAGGGTTGGCGGCGGCTGTCGCCCTTGCAGTTGGTGATATCATTTGGGTTAACATTGGGGCATGGCTATTTGCTTTATCTAATTTTCTCGATCATACAGACGGTGAATTAGCTCGTTTGAGTGGGAAAAGTAGCAAATGGGGACATCAGTATGACCTTGCTAGTGACGCTATCATCCATATTCTATTATTTGTGTGTATTGGATACGGTCTTAGAGAGGGAAAATTTGGTTGGTGGGCGTTGGTGATGGGGATAGTATCAGGCATGTCTGTTGCTTGCATTTTTCATTTGCGAAACCAAATGGAACAACGTTTAGGTAAAGATGCCAGCCGTCAACCAAATTTCGCCGGCTTTGACATTGAAGACGTGCTATATTTGTTTCCCATAGTTCCTTTACTGAATGGACTAGAGCCGTTATTAATGGCAGCGACGATTGGAGCGCCAACCTTTGCAGTATGGGTAATTTGGCAATTTTGGACACTCCCGCAGCCGGAATCAAACTAGATAAGGAAGCAGTGAGAGAATAAATAAATAATTATCAATGGACATCAATGGAGCTTCAAACTGAAATTGATAAAGCTATAGCAGCTATTAATTACCAGAAACTTCAAGCAGAGTTTCAAGCACAGAATGAATTATTGGTGGTTGAAAACTTTCTCCCTAACTCGATTATTGAGCAGTTTTTGGCGTTGTTGCCGTCTTTGCAACCTGCTATCAACCGCAACTATATTCCCAATCATAAAAAGGGCGGTAGTATCAGCCGCTATAGCTTAGACAGTCTTGCTCCGATTTTTGGAGAATTTTATCAACTCAGTGCCTTTTGCGATTTCCTGAACCAAATTACGGCAGAAAAACTCCTTTCCTGCCCTGAAGCTGATCCCCATACTTACGCGCTGTACTATTACACTGAGCCTGGAGACCATATCCAGTATCATTACGATACTTCTTACTATCGCGGGAAACGCTATACAGTTTTGCTTGGTTTGGTTGATAATTCATCCAGTAAGTTGGAATATCAACTCTACAAAGATATTCCAGAACGGGAGACACAAACGCGATCGCTCTCCTTAACTCCTGGTACTCTAGTCTTATTCAACGGTGACAAACTTTACCACAGAGTTACTCCTTTGGGTAACAATGAACAGCGCATTGTCTTAACTCTGGAGTACGTCACTGACACCCGTATGGGTATGTTAAAACGTTTTGTCTCAAATATGAAAGACGCGATCGCCTATTTTGGTTTTCGTCAAGTGTTTCGCACTTAAAGTAACTAGTACTTGGCTTCTACCCAATACTTTTCGGATAAGCCTTAACAATCTCTCTTTTGGTCTGGGAAAAGGTTAAAGGGTAAGGGGGAAAGGTGAATTAAAACCTTTCCCTTTCCCCTTTCCCCCAAAACCCGAAAAGTATTGGGCTTCTATCTATATTCCAATACGCTTGGGTTAAGAAATTTATCCGTTGAGGCAGGGGGAGAACTCCATCAATAAATTTATTGGCGGTAAAACCCTTTATTGCTGCGGAATTACAGCATCTTTCTCCCCTGCTTGCCTACCTCTCTGGTCTGAATTATCAAAACGCCTTACAGCTTCGTCCCACACTCAGCACAGAAGTTATGAGTAGGAGGATTTTTGGCATCGCAGTTACTACAATAAACTGGCTCGGCTGCGGCTTTGGGCGGTTGCTTCTGCAAACCGACCATTTGAGCGTTGCTCTTACCAGGGGCTACCATTGGATAGCAGTTTTCGTCTCTGGTGACGTGGACATTTAAGATTACTGGCCCGTTGTGTGCTAGCATTTCGGCGATCGCATCTTTTAATTGACTGCGATCGCTGATTATCATGCCTTTAATGCCATAAGCTTTTCCCAATAACTCTACGTCTGGCATTCCTATTTCCATGTCGGAGCATGAGTAACGTTCACCATAGAAGGCTTGCTGCCACTGGCGTACCATCCCTTGCCAGCCGTTATTGAGGATTATTGTCTTGACATTTATGCCATACTGTGATATCGTTCCTAGTTCCTGTAAACACATTTGGAAACTAGCATCACCGCTAATACAGATGACTTCTTCATCAGGAAACGCCACTTTCGCGCCCATTGCCGCAGGTAAGCCAAAACCCATCGTTCCCAAACCAGCGCTAGAAATCCAGCGCCTTGGGCCATTCTTCAGGAATTGTGCTGCCCACATTTGATGTTGTCCGACATCTGTGGTGTAGAAAGCGTTGGGTGCTTGGCTATTGACTTCTACAATCACTTCTTGGGGTGAAATGCTGTCGGGATGCTGCGGCACGATTAGAGGATACTCTTCGCGCCAACGGTTGACTAGGTT
The DNA here is from genome assembly GCF_034531035.1 of Nostoc sp. DedQUE02. Taxonomy (NCBI): domain Bacteria; kingdom Bacillati; phylum Cyanobacteriota; class Cyanophyceae; order Nostocales; family Nostocaceae; genus Nostoc; species Nostoc sp. DedQUE02. The sequence goes on from NZ_JAVRBY020000036.1 coordinate 32,696, forward strand.
TAACCACTCTTGGTTTTGATTAGGTGTAGCCTTAACGCCTGTTTCTTTACAGCGACGCAGTAAGTCTACTAACACGTTCCGCACATCGCCGACAATGGGCACTTCGGGAATACGGTTTTTGCCGACTTCTGCTGGATCGATGTCGATATGAATTACTTTGGCGCGGGAGGCGAATTCGTCTAATTTACCTGTAACGCGATCGTCAAATCTCGCGCCGACGCAAATCAGCAAGTCGCAATCACTAACAGCAAAGTTAGCGTAAGCAGTGCCGTGCATCCCCAACATTCCCAAAGCTAGGGGATGATGTTCGTCAAAGGCACCGATCCCCATTAAGGTTGTGGTGACAGGGATATCGAATAATTCAGCTAGTTGTTTGATTTCTTCATGAGCGCCAGCTGCGATCGCACCACCACCCACATACAATAGCGGACGGCGACTTTCAGTAATCAACTGAATTGCTGCATGAATTTGCCGGGGATTTCCCTTCACCGTGGGACGATAACCGCGTAGTTTAACTGAACCTGGTTTTACAGGTATGTAGTCAAATTCTTCTAAAGCGACATCTTTAGGGACATCAATCAAAACTGGCCCCGGACGCCCAGTGCTAGCGATGTGGAATGCTTCGGCGACAATTCGCGCCATATCTTTGGGATCGCGCACCACATAGGAGTGCTTGACGATTGGGAGGGTAATCCCGTAAATATCAGTTTCCTGAAACGCATCTGTACCAATCGACGGACGTGCCACCTGTCCTGTAACCACAATCATCGGGATTGAATCCATGTAGGCTGTGGCGATGCCTGTCACCAAGTTAGTTGCTCCTGGGCCAGAAGTACCAAAGCATACTCCTACTTTGCCTGTAGCACGGGCATAACCATCAGCAGCGTGGGCTGCGCCTTGCTCGTGTCTCACGAGAATGTGCTTCATAGCACCAGTTGCTTCCACCTTATACAGGTCATCATAAATTGGGAGAATTGCCCCACCAGGATAACCAAAAATGTAATCAACGCCGTGGCGATGAAGGCTGTCAAGTAGAGCAAAACCGCCAGATGCACGTTTGGGCACGACTGGCGGATTAGAAGCACGAGACTGTTTGTGATTCTCGGTTTGTGGGAGACTAATTGGGGAAAGCGATCGCACGTTCAAACCTCAGACTATAGCTAAAGTTAATGCTGAATTCTGTAGTTAAGATTTCATTTTAATGGAAAAGTCCAATTAAATTCTGAGAATTTTATATATTAGATATAAAGCTAGATTATTAGCCTACATTAATTAAATTACGTCTTGCAAGACATTGCGGGTATTTTTCCAAGCCCAAACACCGACGACCACGATAACAATACTCATTCCTACTAGTACAAATCGCAAGCCTAGAGCATCAGTTAATGGCCCAGTAATCGCCAGAGGTAATGCCAGAGCGATGTTGACGGCATGATTTTGAAAGCCAAATACTTTACCGTGCATGGTCGGTGGTGTTTGCTGTTGAATTAAAGTTTGCATGGGGACACCAATTAAGGCAGCACCTACACCCAAAAATGCACAGAGTCCTAGCGCCAGTAACAAGTTGTGCGTAAAAGTGAACACTCCTAAAACTAGTGCGATCATCAAAAATCCAATTAAAGGTAGAGGCTTGTGACGCAATTTATCACCCCAGTGGCCTAAAATCGCTGCACCAGATACCATACCTACTCCTGCTGCTGCCAAGAAAAAGCCAAACTGTTTTTCTTTTAGACCAAACTCCTCAGCTAATCGAATCGTCAGTACTGTTAAGGCTGCAAACACACAATATAAAGTTGTCAGTTGCAGCATCGCGTTCAAAATCAAAGGGTTTTTCTTGAGATAGCGCAGACTCTCAGTGAATTCAGCCCAAGGGTGATTTGATGCCCGATGTTCCCGGTGAGGTTTGTCTTCTTTAAACTTAATTGGCTGCATAATTGCGGCCGATAATATGTATAATCCACCAACCACAAGCTCTTGACCGTATTCTTCTCCCATCCAGCTTTTCGCCAAACTCAAAATCGGCTCTCCAATAGCAAAACCAACAATTAAAGCTCCCATCATCGTGCTAGTAAACAGCGCATTGGCTGCCAACAAATTCTCTCGCTTCACCAACAAGGGAATTGCTGCTTGCTCGGCTGGTGCAAAAAACTGCGTCACCGTGGAAATGGCAAAAGTCAGGATTAACAGAATCAGGAAGTGTCGGGGTAACAAGGGAAGACACAGCGTTAATATTCCCCGCACGACATCTGAGCCGACCATAATCAGCTTTTTTGGCAAACGGTCAACAAAAATGCCACCAGCAGAGCCGAACAAAATTGCTGGGATTGTAAAGGAGAGCATCAAGGTTGAGTACATCGAGTTTTGTGCCAACCCAGGAAGCGGTGGGTAGTTCTCCAGCAGAGCAATCAGCAAAACGAAGAAGACCTTATCTGCTAACTGGGACAGGAGTTGCCCAATCCACAGGAGCATAAAACCACGGTTTTTTAGCAGTGCGCTAAACCCGTTATTAACAGCAGCCGGTTCAGTTGGAAACATTAGATACTTTGGGTAGATGGGGCATAGGGGAAAATAAATGCTAACTCCAAACTCTGTACAGACGCGATTAATCGCGTCTCTCCTCACTCCTAACTCCTGTTTACTTAATCCATTGTCCGGATTAATTTGCTTCATAGTGCTTTAACAGCATAAGCAAAAATTCAGCTGCTGTCAGACGACCTTTGGGTGGAATAATCTCGATGGATGGATCTACCCAACAGCCTTGTACAGTTTGGGGAGATTTCCAGATGGACAAATGATCAACTGCTGGTTCTGCATAAAAGTTATTTTGCCCGCTACCAAGTAAACATGAACTCCAATGAGTGAAATAATCATGACTTATTCGATGAATCGGGAAATTTCCCTGTAATGGGACTCCCCATCCATCTATAGCAATAAACGCTTTCACACGACCACCCAAGAGTTGCCACAAATGTGCTGCCCCTATTGCCCCAACTACGCCAGCACTAAAGCTTATGAATATAATTGGTGATTCTAAAGAGTCGGTCAAGCGATACCTGCGGTGAGCTACGCTAACGCGCAAAAACTGCAAAATGTGGAAGGCTGATAAAACCAAAACATCTTTACCCGGATAAACCAGTATATTTGGGGGATTGTGTGCGATCGCGCCATGAGAAACTAAATCTAACAATCCGACTCTAAAGCTTTCAGTTAACTCTGGCTCATGAATTCCAGGGCAAATAATTATATTCATCCGTAAGACTATTTTTGATTTTTTCCTTTTCTAATGTACAGAGCTTTTTGAAAAGTTAAGCAATATTATTGTATAATACCTTATTTTTACTGAGTAAATTATAGTTGCTTCATATATTATCCCGAAATAATACTATTTCAAAAAATGATTAATTTTGGTTATAAACAATATCAGATTAATCTAATCAATTAAATGTTTATTTTTATAATTATTTTTATTGTTTTATTTTTAATTCTTTTGGGAGCTTCATACAATAGCTTGATTCAAAAAAAGAATCAAGTTGATAATGCATTTTCTAGTGTTGATGTAATTCTGCAAAAAAGAAGCGATTTGATCCCTAGACTTGTTACCTTAGCTCAAATATATATGCAATTTGAGCAAAAAACATTGATAGAAATTAGCAGACTCAGAAGTACTATCACTTCAAAAAATTTAAGTAATAATAGCCGAGTTGCTGTAGAAGACCAAATTTCGAGAATGTTAAACAAAATTATCGTAGCAGTAGAAGCATATCCCGAATTAAAAGCAAACGATCATTTTATCCAACTACAATATTCGTTGAGTGAAGTAGAAGAACAACTTTCCGCCGCTAGAAGATTTTATAACTCTGCCGTAACTGAATATAATAATGCTGTAGAAATGTTTCCGACAAACCTTATAGCTTGGTGGATGAAATATCAACTAAAATTACAGTTTAAAGCTAATCTACAAGCTAGAGAAAATGTAATTATTCAAATAAATTCTAAATAAATTTAAAGTTTAAAAAATATGTCCAAACTTAATTCTGCACAAAATCAGGAATTATTAAACGCAATAGTGAAATTGTTAGAACATAAAAACTACAATTTAGCGCTTCAGACATTGGAAAAGTTTTTCCAAAATAATCCAGAAACCAATACAAAAGAATATTTGTATGCACGAGTATTGCTTTTAGACACATACCTCTATAATGGACGCTTTGATAAAGCAATTAACTTATGCAAAGAATTGAGTAATAGTAAACATCAAACTACTCAGATTTTAGCACAATACTATCTTGCCGAGATTCTGCCAGAAGCTAAACTTACAGAGCCAAAATCATCACTAAATTCAACTAAAGGTTCACTCACTCCTGCACAAGCGACTGAACTTATTCATACTGGTTATGAAGCTCTTATTAAAAAACGTTATAAAGAAGCAATTCGAGCATTGAAGATTTGTTGTCAAGCTGCTTATCCAGCCACAAAAGAATATTTAAAAGCACACAAATTACTGATAAAAGTATATCAGGAAAATGGGCAAATTAATCAGGCGATCGCTCTTTGTCAGCAACTCCTGATTAATAAACACGAAGCAACGAGAAAATGGGCAAGACAACTTTTATTTACAGACCTATTTACAGATAATATTGATGTATCCGCAACGGCACAAAACCCCAACAAATTAGAAGTTAAGCTACAAACACCAATCGAAACCTTACCAGAAGAACCGGAACCACCTATTCAAAAATTTCCCCCAAAAACATTAAATGAATTCAAAATATTTTGTCAAAAAAATCTCTTGAGCGAATTGAAAATATTTGAATCTCGTAGAAAACAAGCTTTATTATCTACTATTACTCTTCATCTGCTTTTTTTATCTTTTTTAATTATAACGTTCAAGCTTCTCTCAATGATATCTTTTGATATAAACGATTATATTTATATTGAAAAAATTCAATATAAATCTTCATTAGTTGAAAATCACTATACACCAATAGCCGTAGTATTTATATGTAAAATTATAATTTTTCTTTTTTTATCTTTCAATTATTTATTGTGCTTTTTATTGATTTTTTGGATTTGGATATTTTTTTATTCGACAATTTATCAGGGCTTTTCCGCAGGTTTTACATACAAAACATCTGAAAAAATATTTACTTTCGTAAATAAAAATAAGAATTTAAAATATCTTAGTTCTTGTTCCAAAGAAGATAGTGAAAGTACTATCAATTGTTTTCAACACAGTCAACTATTTAAAGGGATTATCAACCCAAATAATATTGAACATGACATTTATATTTATGGTAAAATTAATAATCTTGATATCTGCTTCTCAAATATTCGTGCAGAATTAAAATTAAAACATGATTGGACTAATTTTTTAGATATTATCTTTTTTATTGCTCGGAGATATGAAACAGTAATTCAATCCCATATAGGTTATCTGTTTGTATTTTCAACTTTACGTGTTTTATCTTTATTAATCTTTGTTATACCATTTACATTTAGCGCTTTAACTTTCAGAATAATCAAAATGATTCCATATATAATTAATAATATTTTACGTGGTAAAAATATTGAGTATAAAAAATTTGAATCTGAAGTTTTAAAAAATCAATTTACCCGAACAAGCTTAATCTTTAAAGGATTATTTTTTAAAGCTAAGTTTAACAAAAATCTGCGAACTGTTACAATTGTTCAACCAAAAGCTATCAACGCTAATATTCATGCTCTTAATCATGCTAAGAAACAGGTAATTAAATTAGAAGACCCAGAATTTGCTAAATTTTTTACTGTTTATGGTGATGACCAAATAGAAGCACGCTATGTTTTATCTACTAATTTAATGGATAAAATAGTTAATTTTCGTAAAAAAACCAATAGAAATATCTATATTTCTTTTGTTGATGACATGATATATATAGCCATTGAAGAAGCAGTAGAAAATAATATACTTGAACCTAATCTCTATAAAAGTGTGTTAAGCTTTGCGCCTTTAAGAGAATATTTTGAAACTCTCAATTTGATGTTGGGCATTGTTGAAGATTTAAATCTTGATAGACATATTTGAGACAAAGCTGCACATATTAATTTCACTGAGCAGCTTTTCGGCATCTTCATAGCTTTCGTTATTCCAGCGATATAGCTATTTTAAATTGAATGAGGTACGCAGATAGACTTAACCCCCTAACCCCCTTCCCGACGCGGGAAGGGGGAAGAATTTAAAGCCTCTTTCCTTTTAGGAGAGAGGTCAAAAGTACACTTTTGATTCAATTTCCCATACCCAATGCCCCACAAAAGTCTTACTTTTGATGTATTATTTTGATTTTCCCACCTATCCTATCCCCCTGGATGGGATAATAAGTTACAAGTAGGGAAAATGTGCAAACTGTTCCCTAACGTTATATTTCTCTGCACTCTGGTTATATTGAGGAATTAATTGTGGTTGCCACGCCGGAAAAAGTACAACACACCCACGAGCATCTATCAGGTAAAGACCGTGTAGCCGTATTGCTTATGGGCTACGGCGAAGTCGAAAGCTACGAAGATTTCGCCAACTATAACGAACAGGCTTTAAATCTACTGACAGCAAAATTCGCACCAGTACCAACCTGGATTTATCCGCCTCTGGCAAAGCTTTTGGCGCTATTTGACCGCCATGAGTGGGGACACACACACCACGATTTTATTTCCCCACACAATGCCATCTTTGAACAGCAACGGGCTGGAATTGAGAAGAATTTACAAGAAAAATGGGGCGATAAGGTTCAAGTTTTCAAGGCTTTCAACTTCTGCGCTCCTTTTCTACCCAATCAAGTTTTAGCAGAAATCAAAAACCAAGGCTTCGAAAAGCTACTAATCTACCCACTGCTGGTTGTTGATTCTATCTTTACTAGTGGGATTGCGATCGAGCAAGTTAACAATGCTCTCGTTGAGTTGACTGATGGTGAGGAACACTGGGTTAAAGCACAGCGCTACATTCCTTCTTTCTTCAACGAACCAGCTTACATCGATTTAATGGCTCATTTGGTTGAGGAGAAAATTGCTGAGTTAGCCGGAGCTTATCTCCCTTCTCAAATCGGTATTGTGTTAATGAATCACGGCTGTCCCCACAAAGCCAAAGGCTTTACTTCTGGGATTGCCGAAAGCGAAGCAATGTACGACTTGGTTCGGGATAAATTGATTAACCGCTATCCCTTAATCTCCGTGGGTTGGCTGAATCATGACACACCCCTAATTGATTGGACACAGCCAAATGCAGAGCAAGCTGCAAATAACCTGATCCAATTGGGTGCGAAAGTAGTGATATTTATGCCAATTGGCTTTGCTACAGAAAACCACGAAACTCTGTTGGATGTACACCATATCATCCATGCTTTAGAGAAACAGCATCCTGGCACAAACTACGTGCAAATGGCTTGCGTCAATGACCATCCCGAATTCTTGGCAATGGCGGCTCAATGGGCTGATACTCATATAGCAGAGTTGTTGTCAGAGCAACCTTTAGCAGTTAATCCCCAACTTGCAGGCGATCACCATCATCACCACCATCATCATTAAGTAAAGTTTGAGTTTAATAGGGTGGGCAAAGCTTTGCCCACCCTCAACTAATTTACGCCCCGTAGTTTGCGAGTATTATCAACTAAACTCTGAGCAAATTGATCGAATCTTTGAGAGAGCTTCTCATCTACGAGTTTGCCTTCAGGACTGAAAGCACCCCAAGCTTGTCCGATCGCAATTTGTTCAGGGATAGACCAACAATGCACCCATCTGGTAATTAACCGTAGTTCGTTTAGAGCGTTGCTATTAGACTGACCACCCAAAACACTGATAAATCCTGCTACTTTATCAGATAGTTGATCGAAGCTCATTAAGTCCAGAGCATTTTTTAGGACACCACTAACGCCACCATGATACTCAGGTGTCGCTAAAATTAACCCATCGGACTGACTAACTGTTTCTTGCAACCTCTGAACATCTGGATACTCTGGATACTCCTTTGCGCCAGTGCAAAATGGTAGCTTCAACTGTCGTAAATCGAGAATTTCTACCTCTGCGCCTATAGCTTCAACCCTTTGCGCTGCAACTTCTAAAGCAAGCTGGGTATAAGAGTTGGGTCTTAAGCTACCACCAATGCCAATAATTTTCACCATAATTAACCCACAAACCATTAACTAGCTACTATTACCAGATTTCTTAAAAAGCGGAATCGTTATGACTATGTTTATCTTAGCGATTTGTGTCAGAATGTGTCAAATTGATATCAAGGGGGCTGGGGACACTTCGACTGCGCGGTAGTTGAGCGTAGTCGAAACTCAGTGCCTCGCTGGTGGCTGGGGACTTGGGACTGGGAAAGAATTATTTTAATCCTAATCTCTAATACCCAATCCCCAATCCCCAATCCCAAATCCCCAATCCCCAATCCCCAATCCCAAATCCCCAATACCTAGTCTGGAAGTTAGACTAGATAAGAAAAGTGTAATTTCCAGTTATTACAATTTTTGATAGAAGAATAGGCATAAAACCATAGGTCAACTTGTGCCAGCAGACAAAGGGTAACTATTATGACAAATTTGGGAAAAAAAGCATTGATAAAAAGGCAGTCCTCAAAGCGTGGTGCTTGGGTTGGTGCGATCGCTGCTAGTTTGATTATGTTGCCAGGAATTTTCGCTAGTACTCCTGTCATGGCACAAAAAGCAGAAACCACCTCTCTAAATTATGGCGACTTGATCAAGAAAGCGAAGGCGGGAGAAGTTCAAAAAGTAGAGCTTGACGAAACTGAACAGATAGCAAGGGTTTATCTCAAGGGACAAAAGGATGATGCACCACCTCAACAGGTGAGACTTTTGGCGCAAAACACAGAGTTAATCAACATCCTCAAAGATAAAAATATTGATTTTGGCGAAGTTTCCTCTGCCAACAGTCGAGCTGCTGTTGGACTGTTGATTAATCTCATGTGGATTGTGCCACTGCTGGCTTTAATGCTATTGTTCCTGCGGCGCTCTACTAATGCTTCTAGCCAAGCGATGAATTTCGGCAAATCCAAAGCTCGCTTCCAAATGGAAGCAAAAACTGGAGTGAAATTTGAAGATGTCGCTGGGGTTGAAGAAGCTAAAGAAGACCTTGAAGAAGTTGTTACTTTCCTAAAACAGCCAGAAAGATTTACTGCTGTAGGCGCACGTATTCCTAAAGGAGTGCTGTTAATTGGCCCTCCTGGTACTGGTAAAACTTTACTAGCAAAAGCGATCGCAGGTGAAGCTGGTGTACCATTCTTCAGTATTTCCGGCTCAGAATTTGTAGAAATGTTCGTTGGTGTGGGTGCATCTCGCGTGCGCGACCTCTTCAAAAAAGCCAAAGACAATGCTCCTTGCCTAATATTTATCGATGAAATTGACGCAGTAGGTAGACAACGGGGTGCTGGTATCGGTGGCGGTAACGACGAGCGCGAACAAACCCTCAACCAACTGCTCACCGAAATGGATGGTTTTGAAGGTAACACAGGCATCATTATTATTGCTGCCACTAACCGCCCAGATGTTTTAGATACAGCATTACTTAGACCGGGACGCTTTGATAGACAAGTAATGGTAGATCCACCCGATCTCAAAGGGCGACTAGAAATTTTGAAAGTCCACGCGCGGAATAAGAAAATCGATCCTAGCGTATCATTAGAAGCGATCGCTCGCCGCACTCCTGGTTTTACTGGCGCAGATTTAGCTAACTTACTCAACGAAGCCGCTATTCTCACCGCTAGAAGACGTAAAGAAGCCGTCACTCTTTTAGAAATTGATGCTGCTGTAGACCGAGTTGTTGCAGGTATGGAAGGTACCGCCTTAGTAGACAGCAAGAGCAAGCGCTTGATTGCCTATCATGAAGTTGGACACGCTTTAGTAGGCACATTGCTCAAAGAACATGATCCCGTGCAGAAAGTTACATTAATTCCACGGGGACAAGCACTAGGATTAACTTGGTTTACTCCTAACGAAGAACAGGGGTTAATTTCCCGTTCCCAACTCAAAGCCAGGATTACTGCTACTTTGGGTGGTCGCGCCGCCGAGGAAATCGTTTTTGGCAAGCCAGAAGTGACCACAGGTGCAAGCAATGACTTGCAACAGGTGACTGGGATGGCGCGGCAGATGGTGACACGCTTCGGGATGTCAGAATTAGGCCCATTGTCCTTAGAAAATCAGAGTGGAGAGGTATTTTTAGGACGCGACTGGATGAATAAATCAGACTATTCTGAAGAAATTGCTGCCAAAATTGATTCGCAAGTGCGTGAAATTGTTAGCAATTCCTACATTAAGGCTAAAGAATTGTTGGAAGAAAACCGGATAGTTTTGGAACGTTTAGTAGATTTGCTAGCAGAACAGGAAACAATTGAAGGTGATTCATTCCGCAAAATTGTTGCTGATCATGTTCAGGTAGCGGATGAACAATTGGCTGTACCTCATTAAAAATATGAGTGAGAAATAATGTAGAGACGTAGCAGTGCTACGTCTCTACAAGGGTTCTGGATTAAGCATATTTAATTTCTGGAGATGACTATTAAGCAAAAGTCAATAGTCTATCAATTTTAAACTACTGAAAATCCAAAGGCTCAGATTCCCGACTTCTTAAAAAACGTTGGGAAATTTTTTTTTGGAAAGAGTTAGAAGGCTACCTCGGCCTTCAATACGGTTCGGATAAGCATTTTTCATTTTCTTTGTGGTCTGGGGAAAGGGTAAGGGGTAAGGGGTAAAGGGTAAAGGATGTATTCAAAACCTTTCCCCTTTAACCGAACCGTATTGCCTCGACCTTTGCACAAAGTAGCACACCTAAAGTCTTCTCACTGTCAAGCTTAGGCTATTGTATTATATATACCCAAATAATGTACTACAAGTAAACATAAACATTATGAAATGTAGATTTTGGGCAAGTTATCTGCTTGCTGCTTTAGCATTTCTACCCTTTGAGCCTGTAAGCACTACTCAGGTTTTGGCGACATCAGTTTACCAACTGGCACAAGCAAAATCTGCTTACACCCAATATATGCAGCTTGGTTATAACGAAACCAAACGGAGAAACTATAGAAAAGCTTTATTGAATTTTCAGCAAGCAGAACGGTTACGTCCTGGAGATAGGTATGCTACTGCTGCAATTAGAAATGTTACTGGTTATATTCAACGCGGTAGCAATAGAAATCGGATCGCCTTCGTCCCAGGTAGACCTGGTAGGGTAAGGTCAGCAGGAACACGGGGAAATTGCTTTCAAACTGGACAATATCTTATTCCCTTGACACCAACAGATAAGGAAGCTCAACGAACCACAGCAGAGCATCCCACATTCTTTTTCTACCTTCCTCAAACCTCGACAACAGTGCAAGCACTAGAATTTGTTTTGCGAGATGGTGATAGCATTGACCCATTATATAAGGGAACTTTCAAACCTGTTGGGCAAAATGGTATTGTTAGTGTAGATTTACCTGTCGATCAGCCATCTCTACAAATCGGCAAAGAATATAATTGGACTTTTTCGATGATTTGTGATAGGAGTAATCGCGATAAAGATTCGTATGTAGAAGGTACAATTGTGCGATCGCAAGATGAAAACCTATCTCTTCAGCTAAATCAACCAAACACAGACTTAGATCGAGCAGTTTTATTTGCCACAGCTGGATTTTGGGAAGATGCTCTGAGAACTTTAGCTAATTTACGCCGCCAGCGTCCTAATGATCCTGAAGTTCAGAAGTATTGGGAAGATTTGTTAAATTCAGTAGACATAAAAGAAGTTGTAAACAAGCCTTTATTGCCCTGTTGTACTGCCCAGAAATAAATTAACAATTACTTAAAAACCCGGTTTTCATAGAGAAGCTGGGTTTTTTACCTTTTAATTTAAGAGTAGCAATAATTGGTTAAAGATGCTAAATTATAAGATTATTTTTAACGTGTACAGATGTACTGTTATTAAGGTATGCAGCATAATAAACGCTTCCACCGGAGGATTGGCGGTTTTGTTGCAATTACCAGTTTATTGCTCAAAATCTAGAACGCAGTTGCTATGATCAAACGCCTGCTTGTAGTCGAGTCTCCCGGAAAAGTTAAAAAACTCAGTCAAATTCTGGGTTCCGATTGGAAAGTTCTCGCAAGTTTTGGTCATATCCGAGAACTCAGCAATGAAGGGGACGATTCCTTGGGCTTTGTCATGGACGGTAGTAATGTTAAATGCAATTACGTTCCGCGTGACCAACGAGCGAAGGAAACAATTCAGAAGCTCAAGTCTGCGGTGAAGCAAGTTGATGAAGTTGTTTTAGCAACTGACCCAGACCGGGAAGGCGAGACAATCGCTTGGCATCTCAAAGAAACGCTGGGTTTAAGGGAACCGAAACGAGTAATTTATACTGAGATTACAGCATCGGCGGTACAGAGTGCGATCGCTAATCCCAGAAAGCTAGACCAAAATTTAATCGGTGCTGGGTTGTGCCGAGATTGCCTAGATAAGTTGGTGGGTTATAAAGGTAGCCCTTTAGTTTGGGCATTGAATAACGGTGCTAAGAGTGTTGGTAGAGTCCAAAGCGCCACATTGCACCTGATTTGTCAGCGAGAAAACGAAATATTGACTTTTGTCCCCCAAGATTACTGGAGTGTTTGGGTAGATTATGCGGAAGGATTTCGGGCTTTTTACAAAGGGACGGTCGATTCTGCAAAAGATGCAGCAGAACAAGAAACTGAAACTCATGATGACGCGAAGGTAGGTAATAGTCCAGAAACACCGGAGTCTAAGCGCGTTCTTTCCGAAGCAGAGGCTACACGTTTAGTTGAAGAAGCACAGCGACATCCTCATCAGGTGATTCATTTTGAAGGAAAAATCGTTAACCGCCAGCCACCGCCGCCATTTACAACTTCCAGCCTTCAGCAAGCAGCCGGTTCAAAGCTGAGGTTTGCTCCCGATAAAACTATGGTTGTTGCCCAAAAGCTCTATGAGGCTGGGCTGATTACATATATGCGAACAGACTCAGTAATGCTGAGTCCAGAATTTTGTGCCAGCGCCCGTAAATGGTTGGAGCAAAATGATCCGCCGAATGTACCGTCGCAAGTCGCCAAGCATCGCAGTAGCAAATCGGCTCAAGAAGCACATGAAGCGATTCGTCCAACCGATGTGTTTCGTCCCTCAGTTCAGTTGCGTTTAGAACTTCCTGATGATGAGTTTAATTTGTATGTGATGATTTGGAAACGCTCAATTGCTTCTCAGTGTCGGGCTGCCCAATTGCGTAAAACTCTGGTGATTACTCAGTCTGGTTCTTTACTGTGGTCAGCTAGAGGGCAAGTGATTGAATTTTATGGTTATGCTCGGTACTGGAATAATCTCAGTAAGGATAGTGTTTTACCTTCATTACAACAGGGACAAGCATTGAAACTGGAGAATGCGGGACATGACAAGAAGCAGACGCAGCCACCACCCCGTTATAGTGAACCAAAATTGGTGCAATTGATGGAACGTAAAGGAATTGGTCGCCCAAGTACTTATGCTCCTACTGTTGCTACCTTAAAGAAACGAAATTATGTTGAGTTGAAAAAAGACCATCTGCAACCGACAGCGTTAGGGTTAGAAGTTGATGCATTTTTGCTCAAAGCACTGCCGGATTTACTAGAGGCGGAATTCACAGCAAAAATGGAGGATGCCCTTGATGCAATTTCCGAAGGAAAAAACTCTTGGCAGCATTATTTAACTAGTTGGAATCAGAATTACTTTGTACCAGCGCTCTCCAAAGCTAAAACTGTAGTTGCGAGTTCCCCAACAGGTAAAGCTAATGTGATAACTGAGCGCAAATACGAAACTTCCAAGACTCGATGTCCTGAATGCAAAAATTTTCTCGCCAAAATTCCGAGCAGTAAGGTCAAAAAGAAATATTTCCTCAAATGCACAAAAGGCTGTGAAAATGTCGTGCTATTTTGGAGCGACTTTAACAAAACTTGGCAGCCACCACAAACTAAAACAGTCCAAGCTGAAAATCAACAAAAGCCTCCTGTGAAGATGACGGCATATCCCTGTCCAGTATGTAAGAAACCTCTAGAGGAGTACAGTTACATCAAAGAGGGGCAGAGTAAAACAATGTTGCGATGTTCTAATTCACGATCCCGTAAGGATACCAAACATAAAAATGTGGCTTATTTCAATACGCAAAAAGGGTGGTGGAGTCCTAAGTTTGGGGAGTTAGTAGTTAAGAGTTAATAACAATTCTGTATGAAGATGCGCCAAAATATATGAGGAACGTAGACGCGTTAGCGAAGCGGTAGCGACGTTCGCGTAGCGTCTCGCAGAGAAGGAGCGTCAGGGGCTTGCCGCAGGCTACCGCAAAGGCACAAAGGACACAAAGAAAGAAAGTCAGATGTTTTTATAGCTTAGAAGTGTGACATTCGTCTATAGTCGATTTTTGGTGGGAATCACAATCATTGAGAAATAGGGTACTTCGGCTGGATCAACTTCATCCAGGGGGATGATGCGTTGCTGTGATGTTGATGCCCGCTCAATGTATCTTGCTCGTGATGCTAGCCCTAATTTATGCAGGATATTTCGTACTTTGGTAAAGTGACGACCTAGCTTCATAATTGCGGCGGCATCAGTCATTAGCAGATGTGTAGTTAGTTCTTCTGCTGGCAATGGGGCGGGTAGAACTGTGAGAATATCGGTGTAGTAGGTGAAAGGTACGCCCAAGGCTACCGGACAAGCCATTAGCGAGGAAACTCCGGGGACAACTTCTGTTTCGTATTGGTCACATAAGCGCGTGAACAGGTACATGAACGAACCATAGAAAAATGGATCGCCCTCGCACAGTACTACGACATCTCGTCCTGCTGCTAGATGCTCGGCGATTGGTTCAATTTCCTGGTCATAAATAGATTTTGCCTTTTCTGGCTCCAAAGCGCGGGGGAGGTGAAATAGCACCTCAATTTGATTGCCAGGAAGATACTCTGCTACGATCGCTCTGGCGATACTTTCTTTATCTGTGGCTGATTGATAAGCTACCACAGGAGCCGCACGTAATAGCCGCAGTGCTTTCAGAGTCAATAGTTCTGGATCGCCTGGGCCGACACCAATTCCATAAAGCCGACCTTTGGGTTGCATATTCATTCTTCCTCCGTTGCCAGGGCGTTAACTGCTGCTGCCGCGATCGCACTTCCACCGCGCCGACCGTGCAAGGTCAAAAATGGTACATTTCTGCTGTCTGCTGCCAATGCTGCTTTCGATTCTGCTGCACCAACAAATCCTACTGGAAAGCCCAAAATTATAGCAGGTTTGGGTACTCCTTCATCAAGCATTTCTAACAGCCTAAATAGTGCTGTGGGCGCATTCCCAATTGCGATTACCGATCCTTCTAGGTGCGATCGCCATAATTCTAAAGCTGCCGCCGACCTTGTAGTACCCAGACTCTGAGCAATTTCTGGCACTTTTGGCTCGTTGAGGGTACAGATAACTTGATTGTTTGCAGACAACCGCCGTCTGGTAACGCCATCGGCAACCATCCGGCAATCGCACAGAATTGGCGCTCCATTTGCCAATGCTGCCCTTGCGGATTGTATTGCTGTTGGTGAATATCCCAAGTCTGTGACAATATCCGTCATTCCACAGGCATGAATTAGACGGACGGCAACTTTTGCTACATCTGGCGGCAGGACATCTAGGTTTGCTTCTGACCGGATGATTGCAAAGGAATGACGGTAAATTTCGTTGGCATCTCGGATGTAGTCGGGCATTCGATTTGAGATTTTAAATTTTGGACTTCGGCTCCTTTCGGCTCCGCTCAAGGCAAGTCGCTCAGTCGAACGATTTTGGATTAATTTGTTAGTTAATATGGATACTTCTTTTTCACTAGAAGAATACCTAATTTAATTAACCGCAGAGGCGCAGAGAACACAGAGTCAGAGAAACGGAGGAATCAATCATCTGTATTTATCTGTGCTTACATCTTCTAAATATTTATTAAATAACTGCTGTAATTGTGCTATTGGATAGCGATTAGCAAATTCCCCGAAGGACTCATCAGAATTTAGGCGTTGAATTTTATATACATATAGCATCCGCTCTATTAATGCAGGTAGTTCGGCAAAATTTACATATTGATATAGTTCACGTCCGAATTTCTGCTTGCTGTCACCAACATAAATGTGATAGGTTTCCACAGTTTCATTGTCAGCTTCAATGCTGACACCGAGGAGAGCAATATCACTTTTGCTATGCTGGGCACAAGATTTTTCGCAGCCGCTAAAGTGGATATTAACTGGGCAATCCAGAGTAAGGCGAGTTTCAAGATACTCTGCTAATGCCAGCGCATGACTTTTAGTGTCTGTGGCAGAAGCGGCGCAACCCTTTTTTCCCGAACAGGCAACTAATCCACCTTTGATGTTGGTTGGGGAGGAATCTAATCGTAATAAAGCTATTTCACTTTGGACATCAGCAACCCATTGCTGAGGAATATCTGTAAGGAGCAAATTTTGCCAAGGGGTTAGCCTGAGAGTTTCACTACCGTATTTTGCTGCTAAATCTGCTAAACCCCGCATCTGTGTACTCTCCAATCGCCCAAGGGGCAAGACGACACCAATGTAAAATAAGCCTTGCTGACGTTGGGGATGGATACCAATATGCTGATATTTCGCATCTGACCTTTCCCCCAACCCCTCTCCTACAAGGAGAGGGGAGAATTTCTCTCCCTTCCCTCTCTTCGAGACGCTGCGCGAACGTAGGGGGGGTTGGGGGGTTAGGTCACTGGATAAAAGAGAAAAAGGTAAACGCTGTTCAACTTCTTGGAGATAATTTTCACAACCCAAAGTATTCAATAACTCTAAGAGACGTAGCCGCCGCTTACTGGTAGTATGACTATGAGTTAGATAGACCTCCGCTAAAGCTGCCAAGACGGGCAAACATTCCTCTGGTGGTAACAAAATTCCGGTATCGCTGGGCGGTTGACCCTTCTCGCCGACACTGAGATGGAGGCGAAAGTAAACATTACCATCAACTAAGACAGCTGCAAAGGCGATATCATTTAAGCGATCGCACACCCGAATTATCCCACCACCATCAAAGCAAACGCTAAATTTTGCCGATAGTCCCGCAAGCGCCGGATGTGCAGCAATATAATCATCCCAACTTTGGACAAAAGGGCGAGTGTCGATTAATTCTTGGGGATCGATACCAGCAGTTGGACTGGTCATGATATTACGGATGTGGTCTACAACACTATTGCCAGAACCCAATCCCATAAGCTGTAGGTATTTCAGAACCTCAGCATTTATCCCCGTGCGAATTTCACGAACTTGTAGGTTAGCTCGATTAGTTACATCCACATAACCGCCACCGTGCTGTTCTGCTATATCTGCGATCGCACGGCATTGCTGACTACTAATAATTCCACCTGGGATTCTAACGCGAGATAATATCCCATCTGCGGCGGCTGTAGCATAAAACAAGCCAGGACAAGTGGCAAATCCAGAAACCAAACTTAGAACTCCTTCCCCGTGCAACGCAGGGAGTAGATGGTAAGTGTGTCTTGAGGACATCCTGAGAGTTGGCATTCTGACTTGGGCGATCCCATCACAGCTGCGGCACAGTCCCGGAATTTCACCGGAGTTTCCCAACTCTCAGCTTTAGTAATTTAGACTTTGTTTAGGTTAGAGATATTAACCAGACATCATCCAGATAATCATTTTACATTACTATAGCCAGAAATTTTACTTGAGCTTATGCACTGCCGTTTTAAGTGGTTGATGGTTACGTTGGTGCGATCGCGCAGAAAGCCGCGATCGGCTTTTCGTAGAAAACGACGGTGATTTTTTTTGTTTTCATCCCCGTTAGGGGAAGTGGTTATGTAAAGTCGAGGTTCACGGTTGTTCCCGAAGCCAGCCTCATTTGGAGTTTCCATCCCCGTTAGGGGAAGTGGTTATGTAAAGGGTTGTTTGGGCACTATTACCTGAACCACAGAAAAGTTTCCATCCCCGTTAGGGGAAGTGGTTATGTAAAGCCAACAATTGATCGCCAACGAACATCCGTCAGGAGACGTTTCCATCCCCGTTAGGAGAAGTGGTTATGTAAAGTTGAGAAGTACTTGAACAAGCCAATAGACATAAAGTTTCCATCCCCGTTAGGGGAAGTGGTTATGTAAAGAAGGTATAGTTTTGTCCCAACCGGGAGACGTAGTTCAGTTTCCATCCCCGTTAGGGGAAGTGGTTATGTAAAGCCGACAAATTTTTCTACTATTCCATCGCCATTAGCGTGTTTCCATCCCCGTTAGGGGAAGTGGTTATGTAAAGTGAGCAACATCGGAGGCGCGTATGCATGGGATGCAGCGATGTTTCCATCCCCGTTAGGGGAAGTGGTTATGTAAAGAATCTGTATTGCAATAGTTGTCTCTCATTGTTTTTTGTTTCCATCCCCGTTAGGGGAAGTGGTTATGTAAAGAGTTGGCGAATGGGTTCGGCAACCCGGCGCTGGTCGGAGTGTTTCCATCCCCGTTAGGGGAAGTGGTTATGTAAAGTGTTTGGGCCACAACAAATTTTCTCAGTGGATTCGTCGTGTTTCCATCCCCGTTAGGGGAAGTGGTTATGTAAAGAATTTGCAGAGCATTAATCACACATATTTTGTTGTTAGTTTCCATCCCCGTTAGGGGAAGTGGTTATGTAAAGAGTTACCTTTTGGAAACCTTACTGAGTAAGGGTTTGAGATACCCAAATCGACACCACTTTTAAAATTGTCAACAACTCTCAAATAATTCTCAATAAGCGATTGATTTTGTAGCCTGAAACCCTTACTGTGGAAACAATCGACACCAGTCAACGAAGTTATGCAGTTTTCAAGGTTCTGGCGAGTGGTGTCGATGAGTTCAACACACTTGAGAAAACGGTATAGCAGTTTACCTGGGATTGTCAAGATTTTGTCAAAACCCTTAATAATTGTGGGCGAGAATCTCGGTAAATTCAAAATCTTAACAACTTTCTCCTGATGTTTCACAAGCACCAATACTCACCCAACTGCTAGAACCATCTTCCCAATGTTCTTTCTTCCATATCGGGGCATTGTGTTTGAGGGTATCAATAGCATATTGACAAGCTTCAAAAGCCTCACTTCGATGAGGACAACCTACAGCTACTAAAACGCTGATTTCGCCAACTCGCAAACGTCCAACGCGATGATGAATCGCGACTCGATTCACATCAGACATAGATAAGCGAATATCAGCAGCAATTTGATAAAATATCCGCAATGCCATCGGCTCATAAGCTTGATACTCTAGAGCAATCACTGGTTTACCATCGGTTTGATTGCGAACCATACCACTCATCACAACCACAGCACCATTGGCTGGATCGTCAGATTTGCTATAAATTTCTTCCAGAGATAATGGTGCAAAGGTAATGGCAAAACTATCTTCAGCTCTTGGTTTAACAGCAGAGGCAAGTGTGGTTGTCATAACAGCGTTGATATTATGTGGGCTTTTTCTATTGTCTCTGATTTACCTAAACCCTACACAACGCAAGAATTATTGAAAACCCTACATACAGTTATTAGTCATTAGGTGTTGCTGAATCGAGGTATGAATTTGGATGTAGAGACGTTGCAATTGCTAGTCTCTACAAGGATTTTGAAATAACGCAAAATTATTTTTCATACCGCAATCAGCAACGCCAGTCATTAATCTGCACAATCTAGACGATCGCAGTCATATCTACCTTTAATCTCTTGATTGAAAAAGCTGCCAATTGAGTCCGAGGAATGTAAATCTTCCCAAGTATCCTCGTCTACGCCTAAGTACTGATAAACAGCTCCACTTTGAAACTCAACTTGCAAAATCTGTTCCTTGTGATCATAGCCTACAGCCATAGCCATTGAGGAGACAACTGGTAGCATGACAATTGGTTCTTCTTCAAAGGGCAATGCAGGTGTTTCCGCGATTACCTCGTTGAGTTCTTGCAATCCTTCATAAGCTTGTATCGGTGCTGGAATTTCCAAAAACTCTAATTCGTCGCCTCGGTCGAGCAATAACTGCAAATATCCATCAGAGTGAGCGATCGCTACTAAACTGCTCAAGTCTACCTTAGATAGCTTCATTTATTTTTTGCTCTCCTATTGGCGTAGTCGGGAGTGTTAAAGTTTACTTTTATAGTACATTTGTATCATAAAAGCATTTAGCTGTCAAGTTTTTTTCCCTTGGGAGAATTTGAGGTGTGTAGAGACGCGAAAGCATTACGGCACAAAATACTCACGACTAGGCTTCGGTTAATGGGTGTGTTTGAGTCAGCGATCGCGGCAATTTCTGCTTTGTTGGGGGAACTCAAGAAACGAATGAAAAAATTGCATAAATGTTCAATTCGCCTCAGTTAAGTACTTGAAAATTTCAACTAATCTTCTCTATATCTAGACTTAACTAAACCTTCATGGCTGTTTGTATCGCTCGATTAGCTCATCCTTTCGGGTGAGTCAGAGATCAACCGATCAGATGACCTGACTGAAGGAAGCTGAGATTAATAATAAAGAGGAATCTATTAGTAAAGAACACCGATTGCATTTTACCTAAGTATAACTTATGAAACTCGCTACCGTAATAAATTCTGCACTTATTTTAGCTTCTATTACTCTTGTACCTGGAATCGCAGGCGCTCAAACAGCTACTACTAACAACAGTGAAACAATAGCTGTTAACTCGAATAATTTATCTAGTAACTCGACATCTGTGAATTACCTTCAGCCTTTGAATTTAGTTACTTTTGCTTATCAAGGAGGTTTGCAAAAACACGGGATTCCTAGTGGAGAAGCGTTAATACTTAAAACTCAGAATAGAAAGATTATTGCGAAAGATTTGGTGAAAGCTGCTGTTAATGCAGATAAATTACCATCACAATTTTTAAACGACCAAAATTATCTAAGTGCTGTTAATTTACAACTCAACGTGTTGCCAGATTATGCTGCTGCTGATTGATTTGGTTTTTCTTACATTAAAAGCTTTTTATACACAGTCGAACTGCGTATAAAAGAAAATTTGATATTGAATGAAGAACAATTTCTAAGTTTTAAGATAAGTTCTGCCTATAAGTTGCAACAATCCTGTGCTAAAGGCGTAGAAAATTGTATAATCAACAGTTTATTGAGCAAAAATTTTGTTTTCTATAGAAAATGACAGAAGTAATTAGATCCGGGGGCCTAAATAATATTGAGTCCATTGAGTTTGAAGAGCAGTGCTTAGAAAAAGCTAGAGAAACAGGCGATCGCAACAGAGAAGTGATTTCTTTGGGAAGTTTGGGCAATGCTTACCAGTCACTAGGCGAGTACCACCTAGCAATTGAGTTTTATCAGCAATGGTTGGATATAGCTAGAGAAATAGGCGATCGCTTAGAGGAAGCTAAATCTTTATCTGGGTTGGGTAACGCTTATCAATCACTGGGAAAATACCAGCGAGCGATTGAATTTTATCACCAGTGGTTGAGTATTACCAGGAAAATAGGCGATCATACTGGCGAAGGCATAAGCTTGGGAAGTTTGGGCAATACTTATGAATACCTCGGCAAGTACGAGCAAGCGATAGAGTTTTATCAGCAGTGGTTGAGTATAACCAAAAAAACAGGCGATTGGACTGGGGAATGTATAAGCCTGGGAAGTTTGGGCAATACTTATGAATCTTTGGGAAATTACCAACTAGCAATTGAGTTTTACCAACAATGGTTAGGGCTGACAAAATTCATCAGCGATCGCAATGGACAAGCCATGGCCTTGAGTGGGTTGGGCAGTGCTTATAAAGCTTTGGGACAGTATCAAAGGGCGTTTGAGTTTTATCAGCATTCATTAGAGATCAGAAGGGATCTTGACGATCAAAATGGGGAAGCAAACGCCTGGTTTAATTTGGGTTTGGTGTTAGAAAAAATCAATCGAGAATCAGAAGCGATGAATGCCTTTTGCAATGCTCGTGAAATCTATCAGGCAATGGGACTTGATGCTAGCCTGCAAGATTGTAACCATGCCATTGAGCTTCTTTCTCAAAATATTGCAAATTTCGCATCTGGCTTCTGGTTTGAGAGATGGTTAAATAATTTGTCGCAGTTGATCAAAGCTAGTTCTAAATAATCAAGAGTCCTGATACCAAGTTGCGTTCAAAAATATTAGTTTTGACTCAAAGAGGCTTCTTGACTATCGCCTATTGCCTCCTGCCTATTGCCTATTGCCTATTGCCTATTACCTATCGCCTATTTCCTATTGCCTATTGCCCCTACCCCCTGCCTTTCTTTCTAATTCACTCAAGACTCAGCACGATACTTATTGAATACTGCAACTGAGTCATTGCGATCAAAAGAAAGCACAGAAAACGGGTCTTTTCGATTCCCCATCTCCATCCCAGGAGTGCCTACAGGCATTTGAGGAACAGATAAACCAACAACATTTGGTTTTTCTTGAAGCAGACGTTTAATATCATCTGCTGGGACGTGTCCTTCGATCACATATCCATTAACAATTGCTGTATGGCAAGATGACAAGTTATCCGGCACGTTGTACTTTTGTTTGACTGTTTCGATGTCAGTTGTAGAAAAATCTGTAATTTTAAAACCCTGTGCCTTTAAGTGATCAATCCACCCACCACAACAGTTACAATCGGGACTGTGATATACAGTAGCATTTAGCACTGTTGAGTTTAATGGTGTTTGTTGCTCCTGGATGTGCCTAGTGCTACTTACGAGTTGAGTATTACTTGCAACAGAAGCTAGAGCATAACTCAGATCGGCAGTGCTTCCCAAGATGCCCAACATTGCTGTTGTTAGACAAATCATGACCACTACTCGCACAGCAGCAGGTACTAAGATGGGAAGTAACCATTTTTGCCAACAATAAATCAATTTTTTGGGCGACATCTGAAGACTTCCTGACTACAACATTGCATAAAATTGTAACGAATTCTCTTCAGAAAAACTCTGCGTTTAAAAACACTACGATTTTATGCCAAACGATACTACATCCGATAAACTAAAAGCGATTTATTATCAGTTATCATAACTGCTAAAAAGGTTGTAATATTAACGCTTATAGCCATTTTTCAGGAAAACTGACAGAGCGATGTCTACGACGGGCGGTTCCTGAGCGCAGCCGAAGGGCTACGCCTACGCTTTTTTTGAGGCGATCGTTGCATGACTCGTATTTTGATTCAGCAACGCTTACTTTTTAGCTTTATTTCCCTACCAGTTTGGTGTTTTGTGAATAGTCTGTATAGCCTTGAATATTTTCTGGTTCAAATGGACGCAGTAGGCGCGTAGCTTCGCGTATTAAATCCTCACTTCCGGTAACTGCAATTAAGTATTTGCCAGCATTCAAACGGTTACGATAGGGTAAAGCATCGCCACTGCTAACTGTTAACCCGACTCCTCGACCGATTAAACCAGCGCCCAAAGCACCGGCAATAGCTCCTAAGATCCCCGCAAGAAATTCATTGCCAAATCGAGCAAATTCGGGAAATATTTCAATTTCTGTGAGATGGTTGAAGGCATAACCTGCAACAAATCCAAAGGGTACAAGCCACCAAAAGAGCCGATTTGATTGTTTGCGGGCTTGCTTGTCAGGATCAACTAGTCCAAATTCATCAGCACTTAGATAACCATCGCCTAAAATATTGACTTGTGAAGTTGGCAAGCCTGCTTTTTCCAGAGCAGAGTAGGCGGCTTCAGCTTGTATTCGATCTGATAAAACTGCAACAAGATAATTCATAAGACTTCGCGGAAAATATGAAAGATGAAGTAAACAATATATAGCTTTTTTGTGCAGAATTAATAAAACTGCTTAATACGAGCCGAGCTATTCTGCCTTTTTGTGCCAATGCCCATCATCGCCTTTTTCGTAATCGCGCTTTACCGCACTCCACGCAACCCGAAAGGCACTTTCTTCTTCCTCATATTCTTCTAGAGCATTGTTAAATGCAGCCCGAAAAATTTCTTGGGCGTGCTTGGGTAAGTGTTCTTTGACTGAATCAGGTAAGTCTGCAATCCGTTTGTAAGGCATAAATTTCGTTTCCTTAATTGATGCCAGTAAAGCAACTATAGCGCTTCTCTGTTGAGTGCAATACAGACCGTATGTGCGTAAGTTTTAACTTAGATCGTTTGGGATAAGCACAAGCCATAAATGCCCCTGCTTCTTCATGTCGCACAAAGATGCAGAGGGGAAAAATGACTGTACTTCTCCCCTACTCTCCAACTCAGGTTGGCACTTGGCTTTGAGGTGGAAAGCCATGTTGGATTCTGCCTTCATCAGCATCAAACTGCTTGGAACTTTTAAAGAGTTCAAAACGCCCATCGGCAGCATATTGGGCACAGCGATCGCGCAACGCTTGCATTTCTTTTGCCTGCATCGGTTGAAAGCCACGGGCGATCGCTAAATTTTGCCGCAGTACTTCTAGAGAATCAATACCACTGACAACTGTAGCGATCGGTAAACTCATGGCATACCGGATGGCTTCTTGAGGAGTCACTACACCTTTTTTGACTGCATCACCATTCCCACTGAGACTTTTCATACCAATGGCCGCTATTTGGCGTTTGTTGAGTTCTGGTAACACCTGCCGCTCAAAACTGCGGAAGCTGGCATCAAAACAATTAAGCGGCATTTGTACTGTATCAAATGGGTAATTGTAAGAGAGCATTTTTAGATGAATAGCTGGGTCTTTGTGACCCGTAAAGCCAACGAATCTGACTTTACCCTCTTTTTTGGCCTGATCCAGAGCTTCAATTGCCCCGTTGGTACGAAAAATCCTTTCTGGATCGTTGTCGTAAACAACTTCGTGGATTTGCCACAAGTCGAGGTGGTCAGTTTTGAGACGACGTAGGGATTCTTCAAGTTGCTGCATTGCCACTTTGCGATCGCGTCCGTGGGTGCAAACCTTCGTCATCAAAAAAACTTTGTCTCGTCGTCCTTGCAACGCCTCTCCCATCCACTCTTCACTACGATGCTTGTTGTATTCCCAAGCGTTATCCATGAAGGTGATGCCGTTGTCAATAGCTTCGTGGGCGATGCGAATTGCTTCTTCCTTGCTCTTTGCTTGCCCTAAAGTTGAACCTCCCAAACCGATCGCCGACACTTTTACCCCTGTTTTTCCCAGTGGACGCAGAGGAATTTCACCACTGTTTGTCCTATTCGTTGGAGTTGCAGATAATGCTGGAACCTGTACCGCTTCCACCTCAGAATTAACATTGAGGATGTGGTCAGCGAAAATCGCCCCCGCGCCTGCACCGATAAACCCTATTCCTTTTAAAAAATGTCGCCGCTTTAGCTCTAAAGGCAGATGCTTTTGGGCGGCTTCATCATTGTTTTGATCTGCCATTTTTTTGCAATTATATACTTAATATTTGCCAATTTTGTCCAAAAATTACACGCTTGAAAATAATTCCTAATTTAATTCTTAACTACGAATTACTTTAGCGGGTTCGCTTACTCTGTAAGAGTTGCAAACTACGTTTTTAGCATTTCGTAGAGAGCGTCATTAGTGATTACTTAAAAGCGTGATAGTGTCTACAAACTAATTATTTGTGGCTTAAAACTTGATGTACTATCCCAATAATTAACCTGGTTAATATTCACCTTCAGCAAAGCAATATCCGGTTCATCCAATCCTTTAGGAAACCAAGTTTGAAGTTCCGGCTTCCATAGTTCTCGCATCTTGTTGCGGTCTTTCACGAGTTCTGCATCACCTGAGATAGAAACATATCGCTGCTGTTGAGCTGACGAGAAAGTAACATTCACCTGCTGATGGTGTTCAACTTCACTCACCTTATAGGAACTAGCGTATGTAAAGAACCAGAGTATGGCTTCCGAGCTAATTTCACCACTTTTTGACATGGGACAACTATGCAAAGTGCCATCATCATCGACTGTGGTAAACATCCCATAATCAATATCTTTGATCAGTTCATGTAGTTTTTGAATCTCTTGCTCACGCCCTGTAGAAGTTGCCATTATTTGTACTCTTTTCTCTATTTTGCAATCTTGACTGTAATTGTTTGATACAGCCAGATTTAATACTGGTAAAGTTATTTTCAGTATTAACCTTTTTAGTTTCAATTACGTGAGTCTAAAGGTGTAATTATAATAAATTTAATTTTATTCTTTTAGTTATATCTATAGAGATATTGATTGAGAGTCACTGCTTCATTTATCTATGACTTGTATGCATATCAATATAAATTTTGCATTACTTCTGTAGACATAAATTTTATATTTGTTGCACTCAACCAGATTGAAAGCGATCGCACTCTAAAAATCAAATCAATTTGGTTTTTCGGCTGCTCTATAATTTCACTGTTTAACCCTCAGTATCTCCGGTACAATACAAGTAAATAGAAGTTTCAAAACTCCTTGATTTTTCAACATTTTTCTTCTTAGAAGAAAGTTTCTATTAATTAACCCTTTCAAATTTTGCATCCACAAAATAAAAACTCCACTTTTTTTAAAATTAGTGGAGTAATTAATTTAATACTCTTAGTAATGAGGAATAGCTAATATTGCTATTATCACTGCGAAAACTCAATTATTGTAAAGCTTTCTTAACTTCATCTTTAACGTTTTCTACAGTGTGAGAAACTTGGGCTTCAGCTTGCTTTGCTTGCCCTTCAGCTTTAGCTTGTGGATTACCGGTTATTTCACCCACAACCTCTTGAATTTTACCTTCAATATTTTTTGCAGTAGCTTCTACTCTTTTTTCAGCACTCATGGTTTTTATCTCCAACTTGTAGTTGATTCAGCTATTACATAAACTAACATTTGGGTATTTTTTTTTACCTCCATCAAGGGATGGAATAATTCAGTAAGTTATATTAACCTAAGATAGATGCCAAGTGTTGCAGAAACACGCAGTGCAAAAAAATGAAATTATAGCAATCCGATTTGATTTCTATTCGTGTAGCGTGGCGTAGCCATACTTATTTGCGTAGGAGGCAATAGGGAATAGGGAATAGGCAAGAGGCAAGAGGCAACGGGCAAGAGGCAAGAGGCAATAACCTCTTTGAGTTGTACTAAATTTTTTCGGAAATCAAATATGAGTCCTATATGATTAGGAAACGCATAAGTAAAAGCTAATTTTC
Source organism: Nostoc sp. DedQUE02 (assembly GCF_034531035.1). NCBI lineage: Bacteria > Bacillati > Cyanobacteriota > Cyanophyceae > Nostocales > Nostocaceae > Nostoc > Nostoc sp. DedQUE02. The sequence goes on from NZ_JAVRBY020000036.1 coordinate 59,758, forward strand.
AACAAAAGGAAACTAAAGGAGTGGCAACAAAACGTCAAAAAAATGTATGGATGAATGAGATTAATGACATCATTCGGGGTGCTTGTGGAGGTTTTTTGTTTGGCATCCCTTTACTGTACACAATGGAGGTTTGGTGGATAGGATCGCTGGCAAAACCACAACTGATGATGACGGCGATCGCATTGATGTTTATTGTGGTTTACTTGCTCAATCAGATCGAAGGCTTTCGGAAACGCAGATATAGCTGGCTAGCTGATCAAACTGTAATGGATACCGTAGAAGCGATCGCGATCGGACTAGCTTGCTCTACCTTTGTGCTGTTACTATTGCGAGAATTGACACTAGAAACTTCCCTCAAGGAATCTTTAGGTAAAATCATCTTTGAAAGTGTGCCCTTTGCTCTCGGTGTAGCATTAGCGAATCAGCTGTTGGGAGATAGTGCAAACAGCAATGCAAAAGAACAAGCAAGCGATCGAGGAAACAACACAACCAACAATAAAGAGGATGAGTTACACGCCACCTTCACCGATTTAGGTGCAACTCTAATTGGTGCAACTGTAATTGCATTTAACATTGCTCCAACAGATGAAATTCCCATGCTTGCAGCCGCAGCCTCGCCACCTTGGCAATTAGCAATGATTGCCACATCCTTATTGATTTCTTATGGCATTGTATTTCAGGCAGGCTTTTCTGACCAACAAAAGCGCAAACAGCAAAAGGGAATTTTCCAACGACCATCGAGCGAAACCATTATGTCCTATCTAGTGTCGCTGTTAGCAGCCGCTTTTATGCTGTGGTTCTTTCAAAAGTTAACTTTTAGCGACCCCTGGACAATGTGGTTAGATCACACATTGATGCTGGGCTTACCTGCAACTATTGGTGGTGCAGCCGGAAGGTTAGCAATATGACTAAAACAGAACAACCAAAGCGCTCAATAGCTGAGTGGGTAACATTCAGCATCGCCTCATTCATTTTAGCAATCATTGTGAGTCTGGTAGGCTACACTTGGCTGAACGAAAAAAATCAACCTCCGATCCTTTCTGTGACTAAAAAACAAACAATTCGGGAAATTAATGGTCAATTTTATGTTCCCTTTGAAGTTGTCAATAGTGGAGGAGATACAGTTGAGTCAGTTCAGATTATGGCTGAATTAATGATTGACGGCAAAGTTACAGAAACAGGAGAGCAACAGATCGACTTTTTATCTAGTGGAGAAAGTGAAGAAGGCGCATTTATATTCAGCCATAACCCGCGTCAAGGTCGGCTAAATCTGCGTGTTGCTAGCTATAAATTACCATAGTGAAGATAATAACAAATTGAGCGTCTTCGCGGTTCAATAATTGGTGTTGCTGAATTGAAGTATGAATCTAGATGTAGAGAGTAGCACTGCTACGTCTCTACAAGGATTTTGGTATTATGCAAAATCGTTTTCATACATGGAATCAGCAACCCCAATAATTTATCCCTGTTTTATGCAACGCCCGTTCTTTATTTCTGCACTATAGGTGCATCTTCTATAGGGGCCTACAGTTGCACGCCCTTACCCTACTCCATAATATATATGCAAGAAACCTCCACTCATCCTGCCTGCTGTATTTAAGATTTACTCTATAAATAGCCTTTAATTGTGCATTACCTGATTGTATGGACACTATTAAATACATTTTGACTGAAAACCAGATGCCAAAAGCTTGGTATAATATCCAGGCTGACTTGCCACAAGCCTTACCACCAGTTTTAAATCCTGGTACTGGAAAGGCAATTACACCAGATGAATTATTACCTCTGTTCCCATTGGCGTTAATTGAGCAAGAAGTTAGTCAACAAAGATGGATTGAAATACCAGATGCAGTACGCTCTATTTATTGCCAGTGGCGACCAACTCCTCTTTATCGTGCCCGTCGTTTAGAACAAGCTTTAGATACGCCTGCCAAAATTTATTACAAATATGAGGGTGTTAGTCCCTCTGGAAGCCACAAACCCAATACTGCGGTTGCTCAAGCATTTTATAACAAACAAGCTGGAGTAAAAAAGCTAACTACTGAAACGGGAGCCGGACAGTGGGGATCATCTTTAGCTTTTGCTGGGGCGCTATTCGGTTTAGAAGTCCTAGTTTACATGGTAAAGGTCAGCTATCAGCAAAAGCCTTACCGTCGGGCTTTAATGGAAACCTACGGCGCGAGGGTAGTTGCTAGCCCAAGTGCTGAAACCCAAGCCGGACGTAAAATTCTTGCACAATATGCCAATAGCACTGGCAGTTTAGGAATTGCGATTAGTGAGGCTGTAGAAGTAGCTGCGGCTGATGAACAAACTAAGTATGCTTTAGGTAGCGTTCTCAATCACGTGCTGCTACATCAAACCGTGATTGGGTTGGAAGCACTTACTCAGTTAGAGATGGCAGGAGATTACCCTGATATTGTCATTGGTTGCACAGGTGGCGGTAGTAACCTTGCTGGAATTGCTTTTCCATTTATCGGTGCTAAACTGCGAGGAGAACGAGATGTACAAGTAATAGCTGTCGAACCTGCTGCTTGTCCATCATTGACTCGTGGTAAATATGCTTACGATTTTGGTGATACTGCCCACTTGACTCCACTCACCAAGATGCATACTTTGGGCAGTGAGTTTGTGCCAGAAGGAATTCATGCGGGAGGTTTACGTTATCACGGTATGGCCCCGCTTGTGAGCCATGTTGTCAATTTGGGATTAGTTCAATCGCGTGCTGAATACCAACTCGGTTGTTTTGCTGCTGGATTAACTTTTGCCAAAGCAGAAGGAATTCTACCAGCACCAGAAGCCAATCATGCAGTCAAAGCAACAATCGATGAAGCAAAGCTTTGTAAAGAAGAAGGTATAAGCAAAACTATCCTGTTCAACCTTTGCGGTCATGGACATTTTGATATGCAAGCTTATATTGATTATCAAGCTGGACGACTTATTGATACAGAATATAGTGCAAATGAAGTGGCGATGGCACTGGCAGGATTACCTGTACTTGAGTAGTGACTGATTCGCTATTCAAATGTGGTCGTTCCGACCACATTTTTTTGTGCGCCGCCCTGTCTTATATCATGTCCGCATAATTAGTTATGCTAACCACAGTCATTGCACCCCTCCCCGCAGGCGGGGCTACGGTGTACACACAAGTTTTTATCACCTGCACCTTTGTTGCATCAACTTGCACCTTTGTTGCATCGACTTGCACCTTTGTTGCATCGACCTGCAAAAATTAGACTTCTTAGAGGATATTTGAAAAGTCCTCTTCTTGGTAGCAAAACGTTCTAGATCCCCCTAAATCCCCCTTAAAAAGGGGGACTTTGAAAGGTTTTGCCCCCCTTAAAAAGGGGGGTTGGGGGGATCAATAAGTGCCTAAAATCACAGCCAACCACTTTTCAAACAACTTCTTGGCATTTGTCGAGAAAAGGGAAAGGGAAAAGGTTCTGTATTGTCCCCTTTCCCTTTAACCTTTACCCTTTTCCCCCTCTTGCAAAAGTGCTTTTTGCAAGAGGTCTATTAACCTACTCTACGTTACGCAGTAATTCTACAAAACTTGTGTGTACACGGTAGCGCAGGCGGGGGTGGGGTGATTCGGGTTTAATAAGCAATCAAGCGGACATGATATTACGTATTTTTCTAAATACAGAATTGCGGTTGCTGCTGAATAATTTTACTCCCATCTGAGAATTACTGCGCTCAATGGCGGCTAGTTTCCGCAGGCTCCTTCGGTTGTGTGGGGGTTAGGTTTTGTTTGGTTTTAGGTGGAATAACATATCCTACTGCACCAATCCCCACCATTCCACCGCCGATGATATACATAATATTTCTAGTGAAGTATTGGGAGCCGATGTATCCAAAGGTGATTGCTGCAACTGTTGTGACGATCATTTGAGGTAGTTTCATATTTAAAATGCCGTTGTTTGCTTAATCAAAAAGTGATTCCTACTCCTGAGAATCGGTACTATTCATTGCTTTGTCGCTGAGGTTTTTCATCCAATGAAGCACTAGCAGCAAAGCTGGAAAAACTAATTAGCATCCAGCCCAAGCAGATATGCTTTCGTTTGTGCCACTCATCCTGCTTGCTGAGAGTAACTGATTTTATGTTTGGCTCAATAATCTCTAATCCCCAAAACCAAAGCGTGCCGATCGCAAACAAGCAACTACTTGCAATAGAGGCAACCGCAATTGTGTTTAGAATCCGAACAGTAAAACTCGGATTTCTTACAAAAGGCTTTTGCTGACGGCGATTACGGAACAGGGCTAATTTATCAGTGTCTATATACTCTTGTTGAATCAAGGGGTAAGCAATTTGTTGATTATTAGTCATTTGTTGTCACCAGCACGTAGTCTTGATCGCATCCATATCAGGCAGTTACCAATAATAAAATGCACTGCTGGCGCTTTGCTTTCGCCCCCAGAGGGGCATTTTATTTATTGGATCTCCCTCAGTGAGGACATAATAAGCTTCCGCTACAGGTTGTACTAGATTCCGCAGAGGGGTATCAAATTTTCTTTGGTAAGAAGTTAGGAGCGATCGCCCGATCTAGAGTTTTTCTTGTTTGAGTTTTGCGATCACTTTTTGGAACACGATCAGCAGGGTTATCTTCCTTTACAGATATAACCTGTTATGAGAGCAACCGTGAAGCCCCTTAAATAGTTTGTTATAATCTAAGTAACAGTATTACAACATACCTCTAGTCTGGTTTTTGACAACTCAAACTTGTTGAGAAAAAAGTTTCGTTTGCAACGCAAAGGTTCAGTTGCTCAAAAAGCTCTAAGATGCAATGAATAATAAGTAGTATTTTTACTTTTAACTTTATTAGATAAAGTTATATTCCTTTAGTAGAAGTCAGACTAATCAAAATATTTTTATACTATTAACCAAGCAAAAATGTATAAAAATTTCCATTGAATGTAAGCAAATAGAAAAGAGGTTTCAATGAGCTTATTAAATATTAATGATACTGGAGTCACATTATCAGTTAAGAATGATGACGAGAATGCTATTGACTGGAAACAAATAACACATCCACGTCCACAGTTGCAGCGATCGCCTTGGCAAAGCCTAAATGGTTTGTGGAAGTTTGCATTTGATGACGAAGGAAAATGTGTTCAACCCAGTGACCTAAAGCAATGGACTCATTTGATAGAAGTTCCGTTTGCTCCTGAATCAAGTAAAAGCGGGATAGATGACAGGAATTTCCACTCGAACTGTTGGTACGAACGGGAATTTGCAACACCAGAAGGTGATGGTAGATTGTTGTTACACTTTGGTGCGGTGGACTATCGTGCTCGTGTATGGGTTAACGATCAATACATAGCTGAACATGAAGGCGGACACACCAGTTTCTCGCTCGATATTACTCACGTTTTGAATGACACTGGGACAACAAAAGTAACAGTATGGGCGCAAGATGATCCGCAAGACCTCGCCAAACCTCGCGGTAAACAAGATTGGCAATTGAAACCACACAGTATTTGGTATCCTCGCACTACCGGCATTTGGCAGACAGTCTGGATTGAGCGAGTCGGTAAGACTTATCTGGGCCATCTGTGCTGGAATTCTGATTTTGAACGATGGGAACTTGGTTTTGAAGCGGTGCTGGCAGGTGATGTGCCTGTTTCCGGCGTACAAATCAAGATGAAATTGAGCATTGGCAGTAATGTATTGGTGAATGATACATACGAAGTGCTGAACGGAGAAATTAACCGCCGTATTGCTCTTGGCGATCCTGGGATTGATGACTTCCGTAATGAATTATTGTGGAGTCCAGAAAAACCAACGTTAATTGATGCCAAAATTGAATTGTGGAGCAACGGTCAGTTATTAGATGAAGTAAAGTCTTACACAGCGATCCGAACAGTGAGCGTACAGCGCGATCGCTTTATGCTCAATGGTCGCCCCTACTATTTACGCCTTGTTCTCGATCAAGGCTACTGGCCAGATACACTGATGACTCCACCCAGCGATGAAGCGTTGCGACGTGATGTAGAACTCGTCAAAGCAATGGGTTTCAATGGAGTACGCAAACACCAAAAAATTGAAGACCCCCGATTTTTGTATTGGGCAGATGTTTTAGGGTTATTGGTATGGGAAGAAATGCCCAGCGCCTATCGCTTTACCCGTAAAGCCGTAGAACGCATGACGCGCGAATGGACTGAAGTGATCAAGCGAGATTCCAGCCATCCATGTATTGTTGCTTGGGTGCCGTTTAATGAATCTTGGGGAGTACCGAATTTAGTGGAGACAGCAGCTCACCGCAACTATGTTTTAGCCATGTATCACTTAACCAAAACCCTTGACCCAACTCGTCCAGTGATTGGTAACGATGGCTGGGAAAGTACGGATACAGACATTCTGGCAATTCATGATTATGATACCAAGCCACTGCAATTACTCCGTCGTTATGGGCCAGAGGTGAAGTTGTCAGATATGCTCAATCATAAACGCCCCGGAGGACGTATCCTCACACTCGACAACTATCCACATCAAGGGCAACCAGTTATGCTCACAGAGTTTGGTGGTATTGCTTATGCTCCAGAAGACGAGCCAAATACAGATAAAGCTTGGGGATATGAGCGTTGCTGGAGTATCTCCGAGTTAGAAATGAAATATGCTGCTCTACTCGAAACCATCAATAACATTGAACTGTTTAGCGGCTTCTGTTACACACAATTTACCGATACTTTCCAAGAAGCTAACGGTTTATTGTACAGCGATCGCACCCCCAAATTTCCCCTTGAGGCAATCCGGGCTGCAACCATTTCAGGAGGCGGATTTTGCACTCCTAGTAGATGTTAAAGTTGGGAATTTGAGACTGAGATTTTTGGTGTTGCTGAATCGAGGTATGAATTTGGATGTAGAGACGTTGCAATGCAACGTCTCTACAAAGATTTTGAAATAACGCAAAATTATTTTTCATACCGCAATCAGCAACGCCAGATTTTTTTACTGTTAGGTAAATAAAGAAAGTGCCTGAATAGGTTTTAGCTATTCAGGCGATGGCATTTATATTCGCAGTCACAACTAGATTACGACAGCCACATCCACAACTCAAATATTAAGCATTACAACTACCTATGAAAACCATCAAAATCAACAACAGCCTTTTCTTAACGTGAGTTCGATGAACCTCTCCCCAACCCCTCTCCGAGGCGGAGAGGGGCAGAAATATTTTTAGTTGACAACGAAAAAATTAGAGTTTCAAAGCCTCTCTTCCTGTGGGGGAGAGGTTTGGAGAGGGGTTTTTAGAGCCGTCGAACTCACGTTTTCTTAATCTCCCCTAGACAGCCCAAACTACAAGCTCATCAAACCACTGGAAATAATTACGGCGGTTCCTAAAATCACAGACATCCTTCCCAAAGACTACCGATTTCGGAATGCTCAAGTCTAATCTTGAGTCTTTTGTTGATAAATTTGCGGCGCAAGAATCACTTGAATTTGCTTCTCGTGGCATCTTTCAGAAAAAATGCTAAGTTTATCTGACTCGTCTCCTTCAATTAACAAAGATCGCAAAAATCCTTGAAATCCTAAAAAAGCTAATTCGTAGATAGCTTTTTGACTAAAATTACCTTCAAAATAGCCCGTGTGGGTATCAACACCTTGAGGATCTCTATTGTTAATAGATTTCCGAATAAATGCTAAGGTTAGAAAAATATAATTACCAAAATTTATTGCTGGTTTTTTGATGGCAGAACTAACAATTCCTATCTTATTAAACCTATCATCTTTATAATCTGTACAGTCAAAATATGTAAATAAATCTGCGGGTTGTACTAACTCTTCTGAAATTTCAGTTATCTCTTCAAGTTTTCTATGTTCGCTACTAGAAGAACGAATTTCTAAATATTTATAAGGGTTATCAAGTCTGTAACCCTTGCCATCATCTTGTTTGGATAAATTAACAACTCCATATCTGGGTGTGTGACCCACTGAATCATTTTTATTGTTGAAATGCTTAACGGTTATATTACCAAGTCTGTAGCCACTAATCCGAGTTCGCGCTGGGAAACTAAAATAATTTGCGGCAGTAGAGGTAAATCGTAATGCTAAGTCTCCCTCATTACAAAATATATAAGCTTCTTCGCAACGACGTAAAGAAGAACGAAGAAAATTAGCACGTCCTGGCAAGATACTTTCTATAGGAATATCAGGTGCAACTAGCACAAGTCTGCCTAAGCGAAATACATTGCCAATATCCGAATTTGGTTTTTTATTAATAGATTTAACGTCAAAAACATCAGAGAGAATACGAATTACATCTGTAACTACAAAACACCCCATACTATGACTAATAAAAGATAATTTAATCCGTTTGTTTGGGGGCAAATTCACAGTATGATCGAGTTGTCTAATCAATTCAACTAAATCTGTAACTCCATAATTACTTGCTCTATAAGTATCACGAAAATAAGTAGACATCCTGAGAATAATTAATGTAAAAAGAATTGAAGATACAATGCCAGATAAAATTAATATTGCTGTATAAAAGTGGACAGCACTATTACTCAAAATATTTAGGAACAATAAAGCTATAGCAGACCATATACTGATTGTTAGTCCCAGAACTAAATTGATAGCTAGTAAAATTGGTAGAGAAGAAAGTGCGTTGATTAGCTTTTGTCCAAATGAACCAGACTCATCTGTTTTTACGGGATTTTCTGATGGCCATCTATATCCTATAAAAATATACTTATTTGGTTGCTGAATGTGCGTATTAACATATTCATAAATCTTTTTACAACCTATCTCTGTATCAGATGGTGTAGAACTATATCCATGAATATTTATAATAATTTCTGGTTCGGAGCTTGATTGTAAACTTTGAGCAATTTTCTGAATCATTTCTTGGGCTGAAGGTTCAGCTTGTCCATCATTTAGATTAAAAAAATTTTTGTTAGCAACAGATGATAAATAGCTATTAGAATTCTGTTCTTCTGTTTCAACGTTTAGCTTGGCAGTACTAACTACTAAATAACCAGAGATGTTTTCTTGATTATTTTTTTTAAATTCGTAAATTTTATACGGTTGATTGTCTGCCAAATTCTTCTTATCAGGAGAGTTCATTAGCTCTATTTCCTTTTACAATTTAGGTTCAGTATATCGCAATCGCTTTTTGTTGGTGTAAAGTCAGGCTGCTTAGATACTGAAAAGATTCACTCAGTAGTTACAGCAGATTCCAAGGAAAGTGAGTTACACAAGCTTGCGTCTATTACCCAGGTAGAAAACGTCTTTTACTCCTGAATTCTGAATTCTGCTGTATAAGATTTATCTATAGAATTCCTATTTGATTTTTGAAAAAGAAAAACTCCGTACAGATCGAAAAGGCTGGTTTCCAACTCCGGCTCTACTGTAGCAAAATCTTGAAATGGTATTATTGTCAAGACTACTTTATCCGGTGCTGGTTAACTAAACTACTCCATAGCTCTTTGAGCGATCGCAGTGGGAACTGTGTGGAATCCGTTGAACTCACGGTATGCTGCACAATCCGGCGACTGCATCGTTCAATTGGTAACACCAGAATCTAACTTCCATCAGAGATGGACAGACGCGGTTTGCGAGATGTCTAACAGGAGCTATGAATCCGGGTGAAAAGGCAATAATGTGGGTATCAAAAATGGCGAATTTAACTGAATTTACATTATTTGCTCCTCGCAACAAAGGAGCAGCTTTAATTGGGTCTTTTTCAGATTGGAAAGAAATTCCAATGCAAAAAGGTGAAGATGGTTATTTTCGTACTCAAATCAACTTGGAAGACGGGATTTATGAATATAAATTTCGTATTCAAACCAAAAGTCCAAATTTTGCACCGGATGAATGGATAGATGTCATCGATCCGAAAGCAACAGATGTTAATGAAACCGAAAAATATAGCCGAGTACGCATTCATAATGGACTACGCATTGTTGATACTTACCTTTGGTTACACGATGAAATGCCGTTGCCTGATAATCGGGAATTAGTCATATATGAAATGCACGTTTCGGATTTTACTGATGATGAAATTGGCTCAGACAAGGCAGGCAAATATTTAGGAATAATTGCTAAATTAGATTATCTTTGTGAATTGGGAATTAATGCAATTGAATTAATGCCAGTTAATGAGTACCCTGGGAATTATAACTGGGGCTATAAAGTTCGCCATTTCTTTGCTACAGAATCTAGTTACGGTTCAACAGAAGATTTAAAGCGGTTGATTGACGAGTGTCATGGTAGAGGGATTCGCGTATTTATGGATGGAATTTATAACCACACAGATGAAGAATGTCCCTTAATAATGATTGACCGAAACTATTGGTACTACGAACACAAGCATTATCCTGAAGACCCAGATAATTATTGGGGGCCAGAGTTTAACTATGATTTTGACGATAAAAACTTAAATATTAAGCCTGCATGGGAATACATCGGCGATGTAGTAAAGTTTTGGATTGAAGAGTATCATATTGATGGAATTCGCTTTGATGCAGTGCGGCAATTGGCTAACTTTGAATTTCTCAACTGGCTGACTATACAAGCGAAAAACTATGCTGCACCCAAGCAGTTTTACAATATTGCTGAACACATTCCCGATACAAACACTGTAGTCAAGCCTAATGGCCCCTTAGATGCTTGTTGGCATGAGAGCTTTCGCTACTTTTTAGTTCCATATATTTGCGGGAAATCGTTTGAATTAGAACAACTCAAGCAGATTTTAGATCCTAAACAGCAGGGTTATGCGATCGCTACCAATGTGATAAATTATTTGGCAACGCACGATCGCGAACGTGTATTACGAGAATTAGGCAATTGCGGCATCTTTAATGCAGCAGCATTTGAACGAGCCAAGTTAGCAGCTGTTTTATTAATGACAGCAATGGGTATACCGATGCTGTGGATGGGAGAAGAGTTTGGCGAATACGAGCAAAAAAGTGAAGATGTGACTAAGCCGCAGAAAATTACTTGGTCTTTGTTGTCAGGCGACCAGAATCATGATTTATTTGAGTATTATCAAAAGCTTATTGCTTTACGCCTACAAACTCCAGCTTTGCAAAGTGACAATATTAAGTTTTTCTACGAAAATGCAGATCGGAAAGTGCTGGCTTACACCCGTTGGGATGAGCAAAATTCTCATGTCGTCGTTGTGACAAATTTCTCCGACCAAAATCTAAATCAATATAAAATTTCCGACTTCCCAACTACTGAGTATTGCCGAGATTGGATTAGCAATCAAGAAGTGAAACCTGGAGAAGATGGTTTAGTCACTGACTTGCCAAGCCATACAGCTAAGATATTCGTTTTGCAAACATGACCAACAAAAGGTGGGATGAATAGGAACAAGGGAGGCAGGGGAGGGAATTTTAGGGCGTTGCTGATTGCGGTATGAAAAATAATTTTGCGTTATTTCAAAATCCTTGTAGAGACGTTGCAATGCAACTTGTAGAGACGTTGCATTGCAACGTCTCTACATCCAAATTCATACCTCGATTCAGCAACACCGGAATTTTAGAAGTTACCAAATCATCCTGCTTTCTCTGCAATGCCAAAGAAGCTTTAAGGGACTTGTCATAAGTCAGTTGACTAAAGTGTACCCGATCGAGGTCTATAAGCATTCCACTACTTAGCCTATATTAGCTTTAATCTCAACAACACTTTCACATGAGAATCAAGAAATAAAATTGCTCATACGTCTTTGTATGGCGCAGTCTATCGCCCACCCATCATTAGAATCAGCAAATTTAAGAGGTATAAATGACGCAAGAGGCAATTTTCAGTCCTTTTTTTGCAACAGTGTTTCTGACACTCATAGTCTGGGTGTATATGTACATCCGCCGTATCACTTTCTTCACTTATGCAAAGATCCGTCCACAGGATCTTGGTGTATCCAGTACACTAGCGCAGATATCACCACCAAATGTATCCAATCCATCAGATAACTTCAAGAACCTATTTGAAATTCCGGTACTTTTTTATGCACTCGTTTTATACCTCTTCATTACAAAACAGGTAGATGCAGTGTATGTTAACGCCGCATGGGTCTTTGTTGTGTTTCGCGTATTGCATAGTGCTGTCCATTGCACATTCAATCTGATCATGCTTCGGTTCTATCTCTATCTATTTGCTACGCTTGCGGTGTGGTTCATCGCCATCCGCGCAGCTTTTACATTCATTCAATCCCACTAACTAATACTACAGGCTGCTAATTTGACGGCTAAAGCATGGGGGTATCGCCACGGTTGAGAACCACCAATCCAAATACGTGAAGGTAAATGACCTATTGGTGCTTTGAGACTAAAATCGAATTCCGAGTTGGCAGAACTATAATTGTATATATACCAACCAACTTGATTACAAAAAATTCCATAGTCTCCATTCACGTTTTTGTAAATAAGTGTCTGTACACTAAAACCAAAGTGTCCATGACTGTAATTCACCCATAAAAGGTTAATGGTCTGCAAATCTTGACAGGGAATTTTCTCAACATCGCTACTAAATATATAGCTACCTCTAGGCTTTGCTAGTAATTGACACATCAGTTCCCAAGTCTCTCGATCTGCTAATTGCCATTTTCCTTTTGCTAATAAATTACGCAAATGTGTATAATCAATAGTATTTACTGTATGATAATTAGAAATATTTAGCAATTTATTTGGTTGTTGCTCTAGTTTTTGTAATGCTTCTGTTGCAGATTGGAAGCGTTGAGAAACGGCATTTTGTAAAAGTTTATCTAAGATTTCACAGAGGTGAACGCTAACAGTATTGTCTGCTGGTAAATGTTTTTGCCATACCCAGCGATCGCTAACAATATCGAACAAATCAAAGGGAGAAATATCGGTGAGTAAGTAAATACATGTTACACCCAAGCTGTAAAGATCGCTGGCTGGTAATGCCTTTCCTCGCATTTGTTCGGGAGCAATATATTCTGGACTACCTACTATTGTGCCTGTACGAAGTTGCCTGATATCAGTGGCGAATTTAGCAACTCCGAAATCTATTAAAACCAAGTCTCCTCCAATCGAACGGCGCATAATATTTTCCGGTTTAATATCTCGGTGGATTACTTGTCGTGAATGGATAAATTGCAATGTAATCAATAAACTTTTTAATATCTCCCAAATTTGCGGTTCTTTAAAAACGCCTTGGTGTTGTAATTCCTGGGCGAGTGTTTGTCCCTCCACTAATTCTTCGACGATATAAAACTTTTTATTTTGTTCAAATTGCGCTAGTAGTTTGGGTATTTGCGAGTGTTCTAATTCATTGAGACGAAGTGCTTCCTCGTGAAATAATTTGACTGCTTTGTGCCAAATCTCAGTGTTTTCCTCTTGGAAACATAGCTGTTTGATTGCACATTTTGGTTTATCTGGAAGATGTTCATCAATAGCTAAAAATGTTCTTCCAAAGCCACCACGTCCAATAACAGAAAGTGGGCGATATCGCTGTTTGAGTAATAATTCCTGACCACAACTATTACAAAAACGAGAGATGTCAGAGTTTTGCGGACGCTGGCAATCAATATTGGTACAGTAGCTCATACTATAGAAGTTCTATTTTTTGCAATTACTATATATAAAGTATTCCCATAGGAACGCTCCTTTTACTAACCCTAAACGTGAAAGCCTTAGCAGCGATTTTGTAGAAACCGTAAAAAGATGACCTACTGGCTGTTTCAAAACAACCCCGGCATCCGCAACTTTGAGTAGATGCTTTGGCGGGTAACAGATATGCTTGCTGTTGATGACGTTTTGAGTAACTTTCATTACTTTTGCGTTACTCAAGTTTGTAAATTCTGAACTATATAGTTGCTCAACTTAAGTATTAAATAAAATTATTACCAATAGTCTAGGAAAAGCAAAGACGTGAACCGTTTCAAAAAGCTATCCTCAATTGTGTTTCTGCTATTAGTTTTCATTTATCCACCTAGTTTGGCTGAAGCCAAGGATAATACTGTAAATAATGTTCTCAATGAACAGAGTGTTGACGCACAGACAAAATTAGTTGGAGAGCAAAGTGAAGAACTTTTGTTAGCTCACCGATGGACTCAACGACGTTATCATAGACGGCAACGGGCTAGACAATATTATTATCAACGCCAGAGGAATCGACGACATCATTATAGACGACGTTATCGCTCTGTAGGTTATCACGGACAACCATATCGTCATGGAGAATGGGAACTTGTGCGCGATCGTCATGGAAGATTAATGTATGATTGGCAGCGTTAATAGTAAACTTTACACCCAATTTTGCTAGATAATTTTTATGCGTAAATCCTCATGTAGATTGACTTATTTAAGATAACTAAAACGACTTGAAAATGGAAAAAACTGTATGCCGATGTAAAGTTAAACAACACTCGCCAAGGCTGGAATTCTTTACTCAGTACTCTTCATCCAAGCCCAAGCCAAAATTGCACCAGACGTTATTCTGTATGAAGGTGCAGCTATGGTGTAAGAAATAAAGAACGAACCGCTTTCTCTTCTCCCAAGGGGAGATGCTACGCGAATGAGAGGCTTCCGCCAACGCACAGCGTCTCGTTAGAGAAGAGCGCCAAATAGGCTAAACTACGTGTATATTCTGGCAGAATATTAGTAATACTCTAGAAAAAGTTTTAATATATAGTTTAAGAATACATAGATTTTATCAGCATATATCAAATGATGTTAAGGAGACAAGTATCATGCAAAAAGAATATATGGAAGTTTTAGAAGCATTAATTAATAAATTGACATTATCTGCAATATTAGAAATGTTAGAGCGAATATGTCACAAAAAAGCGGAAAATCTGAGAACTCATTGGCAAGATGAGACTTCAGCAAAGCTTTGGGATAAAGCTGCAAGACAAATAGAACAAATAAATGTTGATGTTTGAGTGAATAATAAAGCGTGGTTAATAAAAGGGATTGAGTACTATAGCAATCCGATTTGATTTCTGTATCCCTCACGGGAGGGTAGGCATAGTTATTTGCGTAGGAGGCAAGAGGCAAGAGGCAAGAGGCAATAGGCAATAGGCAATAGGCAATAGGCAATAGGCACTCTTGCAAGAAGCCTCTTTGAGTTGTACTGAATTTTTTCAGAAATCAAATATGAGTCCTATAGAAAGATTTGCAGTATTTACAATAGCGAAATGTGCGGCTAATCTTTATTCTTTAAAAGAGAGTGGAAACTCTAGGGATCAAGGGCTGTTTTGGTTTATCTGTGGATTAACTGAATCTGCGATCGCTCCGGGCAAATGCACTTTAAAATGGGATAAAAGAGATGTTCGCTAACTATCTGAAATTTACACGCTTATAACTGTACTATCAATCGGTAGTGACAAGTCACGAGACCATTCATTCCAAGAGCCAAAATAATTTCTAGCAGAAATTCCCGCCTGTTCAAGGGCTATTAATGTATTAGCAGCTCTTGAACCTTTAAAGCAGTAGATATAGACAATGGAATCGGAAGTAATATTTAGTGACTGACAAATTTCTCGGATTTCATCTGGCGATCGGAATGTGGGGATTTCTAATTCAGAATTCATCAGATGATGCCATTCTAACCATACTGCGTTAGGAATTCTACCTTTGCGGGGACAATAATCAGGGCTGTAGGGAGAAGAACTCAACCCAAGCCATTCGTTGCGATCGCGCACATCTAATTTAATAATTGCTGGATTGTCAATTGCTTGCAACATCTCGGCTGTAGTCACCATCATATCAGCGTTGGGATGCAATCTAAATATGCTGCTTTCACGTAATGAGATTTCATTGGTAGTAGGTAATCCCTCTATGAGCCATGCTCTATATCCTCCTTGTAAGATAGATACCTGAGCGCAACCCAAATACTTTAGTAAAAAAGCTGCTCGGCAAGATTGACCATAACCTTTATTTAAAGTATCTTCATACACAATTAACTGTTCCGCACCCGATATTCCCAGGTTGCTCAGAATTTTTGCAAAATACTCTTGTAATTCCTTTAATCCTGCTGAGTCGGAATTATCTAAAAGATAGGTGAAAAAATCCCTAATATTTATAGATTCAGGAATATGAGAAATAGCATAATCTTCGGGAGTTCGCGTATCGACAATAACAGCCCGTGATGACTTTTCTGCTAACAGGGACGTGAGTTCTTGAGGCGAAATGAGGAGTTTTGTATTCACGTTTTCATGCTTCTGTTATCCTACCATTAGACATTATCGCGTTCGTATATTTATATTTTGAAATGCAGGTAACAGAAGATTGAATGTTGAATGTTATAAGAAAACTTTTATGGCTGTGTTGTTTGAAAATGGGAACATTCCAATGAATGTAAAAATACACTTACCCTAGTGAATAAGTTTGCAGCTATAGGACTCATATTTGATTTTTGAAAAAGCTCAGTACAACTAGGAAGCCTTCTTTCCCCTTACCTATTACCTCTTGCCTATTCCCTGTCTACACAGATCACTTCATAAATCAAAGCGGATTTCTAGTTTTCAGTAAAACGATCGCTTGTTGGCAATGCTTCGAGCGATCGCGTAGCGTGTGCAAATCACAATCGCCAAATTTTGTCAACTTTCTGTTCGTTGCTTACACCGATGATAACTAGAATTATGAATGCGATCGCTAGCAATGCACCAATACTCAACAAAACTTTGGTAAACAAGACGAGAATGCTGAAGAGATGGATAGGGTAGCACAACTGTGCCACCCTACGAGGATCTATTTTTTTGTACCTCACCGATGCGCGAAGCGGTATAAGACATCTGCGAAAAAGAATATAAAAGCCTTATGCAGTGAGGGTTGATACCTCATTGTAGAGATGTTTATAGATATGAACTTAATGCGATCGCGAACTTAATTCCGAAATTCATCTCAACTAGACTGTAGCATTTCCAAGAGAATCAATGGAGTAATTGCACCATGAAAAACTTCAAAATTGTGACATTAGGGGCATCAGGCGCAGGAAAAACTGTATTCCTAGCTAGTATGTTTAAGGCATTATCAACTCAGAAAAACTCTAATTTTAAGCTTGATGTTGAAGATCCAAACAAACGAAAATTACTAAACTCCACCTATACACAGATACTGACTGGAGATACTTGGCCTCCTGGAACAAAAAACATTTCCGAATGGACATTTACTTGCCAAATTCAAACAGAAGATTTTGATAAGTATAATGCTTGTCAATTCACTTACTTTGACTACGCTGGAGGTCGTCTAACTGATATAGAGAAAGATGAGGATTTGGAAAACGTCGTACAGCAAGCTGATACAGTTTTAGGATTACTAGATGGTCAGAAAATATATGCTTGGCTAAATGGTAGCGATCAACTACGAGCCAATGTATTTTTAAGTACGGATTTACCCAATATTCTCAAACGGATGCAGAAGCTTACAGTTCCAGTTCACTTTGTTATTACTAAGTGGGATGTTCTGAATCAGAAGTTTACCCTATCTCAAATACGTGAAAAACTTCTCACTATTCCTGCTTTTGCACAATTAATCAAAAGTCGAGGCGAAGCAGATTCTATTGTCCGAATCATTCCAGTTAGTGCTATAGGTTTGGAATTTGCTACTCTGCAACCAGATGGAAGTATGAGAAAGAATCCAGGTAAAATTCCATTTCCTTTTTTGCTAGAAGCGCCTATATCCTGTGTTTTGCCAGATAGACTACAACAATTACATAATCAAAAACAAGCACAAGAAAAACAACTAGAACAACAAATTCAGAAGATAGATGATGGCAATATTTTGCTTGGCGCATTAGTTGGTGGTCTAGATTTTTTAGGAATTGGATTAGATGGATTGGGACTATTGCTAGAGATTGATGATACGGCTGAAATCAGAATGGCTAGATTCTTTACTAAAGCAACTTCAATGGTTACTTCTTTAGTGAAAGGTGGAATAAAAGGAATTAATGAAAAAATAAGTAAAGGCTCTCGTAAAAAGAAAGAAACTACGCTCAAATCCGTTAAAGACGAACAGTCTGCTCTAATACACGCAATGAACGTCTTTTATGATTTTGAAAAAGATTTAATAGATAGTTTTCCAGACTCTAAATTAGTTTAGCCCTATATCAATAAATCTTATAAAGGTGCAATGAATAACTACAGTATTATTACTCTTGGAGCATCTGGCTCTGGTAAAACTATATTTTTAGCTAGTCTTTTCAAGGTATTTTCAACACAAGGAAAGTTTGGCTTTTCTCTAGATGTTCAAGACAATTCTAAAAGAATGGTTTTGAATAAGATATTTGCAGATTTGACTACAGGAGAACAATGGCCTTTAGGCACTAGAAATATTTCTGAATGGGCATTAACTGCCTATGTAAATAACTCAGGAATATCTAAGATTCCCGCCTGTAAAATCACCTATGTTGATTATAAAGGAGGTCTAATCACTGACGTATCAACAGAGGATGAAGAAAATTACGGCGGTTACAACAATTTGGAAACCTACGTTAAAGAAGCGGATGCAGTTTTAGTAATCTTAGATGGTCAAAAGCTACTTTCTTTGATGCAGGATTGCGACTTAACTAATAAGGTTGTTTTCAGATGGCTAAATGAAGACCTATCGGCCCTCATGCAAATGGTTGATAAATGTAATAAATATATTCCCGTTCATTTCATCATTAGCAAGTGGGACTTACTTGAAGGTAGCTACTCTCTAGCAGATGTAAAAAAACGCTTGCTGAATAATGTTTCTGAATTTTATAACGTAGTTGACAATAGGAGAAAAGTAGGTTGTCCGGTACGTTTGATTCCTGTCAGTTCTTTAGGTAAGGGTTTTGCAATCCTACAACCTGATGGACAGATGAAAAAGCTTTCAGTAAATCCACATCCAATGAATGTAGAGTGTCCCCTAGCTTTTGCTTTGACGGATAAGCTACCAAATCCAGGCAGACCAAAACAAAAGCCTTTCAAACTCACACTATGGGATTGGATTGTCATTGGACTTTGTATTGTTTTCATTCAACCTAGCAACGGGTTAGTGCTGGTTATTGCCATTGGTTATTTTGGCTATCGTCTATTGAGGAACAAAAAGCAAAGATTAGATGAAATTTCATCGAGCGAAGAGGCATTTGAACAAATTTTGAGTAAATGTGAAGAAATTAAAAAACAATTCAATGCTGATTTTCCTGACTCTGATCTTGCTAAAATACCCTCTTTTAAATCTAGGTAATAAGTATTATGACAATTCAAGCTTGGACTTTTCTTATTAGCCGAAATCAGTCAATCGACTACAAAACTGTAGTCGCACCTGATTTTATTTCTGAAGCTAAAATTCGTAGTTTGCTCACTAAAGTTACAGAAGAAGATTTTACTGAAAGTGGGCAAATAAGTATTCGTGAGGTAAATGGCTCTGAAGTTGGCAACTTTACTGTTGTTTTTCGTTCGGTTAAAGCTAGAAACAACGACATAGGAGAGGAGGGTAATGAAGTATTAAAAGATGCATTTGGGAGAGAAATTTATTGGGTGGAGGGACTCGTTTTTCAGAAAAAATTGCCCGAAATTCAGTGTAAAATTGGAGAAAGTCATCTCGCTCAAGCACATCGAGAACTACAAAAGAAGTATCGGGAGTTTTGGTATGAGGATCAGCTCAGTATTTCCTATGCGATTGATTTGGTAAAAGTTACATCTGAGCCAGACAATAAGTTTAGAGTGCTAGAGCCATTGGTGATTACACCAAGACCTCAATTAGCAGAGTATCAAGTACCAAAAAAAAAAGAACTTAAAAACTATAAATATCCTCCCAGCAAATCTGTGAAAAACAAAACAAGTTTATTTAGACTGGTTTTGATTGCAATTACAGCATTATTATTGACTGGGATAGTTTGGAAAGTGTGGTCGGACTCGCAGCCAAAGATATGCCTGTATGTTACTCGAGATGTACAAATTGAATTTAATCTGCCAAATCAAACTCCCTCATCACCAAAGGTATTATCTGGAATTGAGGATCTTAAAAAATTAAAAAAAGAAAACGAAGCAGCTTGGATATTGCTAAACGGTTCTTTGGACGTAGAAAAATCTCTTGCCAATCAGATTAAAACAGAAGTAGACAAACAAAAAGAAAGAACAATAAAAGCCGGGAGTATTACAATAGTTCCAGATGGAAAGACCCCATTAAAATTAAACATCAAGAATCACCCGATTGACTTAGCGATCGCCCTACTTCAAAATAAAAAGGTTACTAGCGGCAAACTTCAGGCAACAATAATTGAACCAGTTTCGCAAAAAGCATTGTCCTGTAATGCTTTACAAATGTAATTATTTACTCAAATTGGGAATGTTTTTGTTAACTCTAGGTTTTCTATAGCAATCCGCTTTGATTTCTGTTCGCGAAGCGTGGCGTAGCTATAATTATTTGTGTAGGAGGTAAGAGGTAATAGGCAATAGGCAATAGGTAAGAGGTAAGAGGCAATAGGTAAGAGGCAAGAGGCAATAGTTAAGAGTTAAGAGGCAATAGGCAATAGACTTCTTGCATAAGTAGGGAAAAGGGTAAGGGGAAAGGGGGAAAGGTTCTGTATTGTCCCCTTCCCCTGGTTGGTGAGCTTGCCGAACCATAACCTTTAGCCTTTTCCCCCTCTTGCAAAAAGCACTCTTGCAATAGTCAAGAAACCTCTTTGAGTTGTACTGAATTTTTTCAGAAATCAAATATGAGTCCTATACTCCAATACAGTTCAGTTAAGCTTTTTTCTCTCCCCCTGCTTCCCCTGCCTCCCCTACTCCCCCTGCCTGCCTTAACAGATAAATTTGCTTAACCCAAGCGTATTGTCCTAGACTCTGTATCGTTCTTGTCTATTAATTCTCTAATCTTTCTTTCTTCCCAGCCTGAACCGAGAAAACCTGTAATACCGAACACGGTAATGCGTGAGCAACAACAGCAATTCTCCATCCTAAGTAGAGGCGACTTCCTCATTACCGTTGAGAAAACCGAGCGGTTCGTTAAGCACTGCTGATGTCTACAGAGTATGCAGCGATCGCTATTCCTTCTAAAACTCGATAAGGATCGCTCTCTACAACACTCCGATCCATAAATGCGTCGCGATCGCCTTCATCACAACCTTAAGGTGAAACGGTATAAGTGGGTGTAACTTCAAGGAAAATGTCAATTTTTCGGGTGTACAAATTGACTGTGATTTAATCCTCACCAACGCAGAGATAAGTTCTAGTTTGGAAATAAAAGCTTCATGGAAGCTAAAGAGCTTTGAGCGGATACATATTTAAGGGATCTTAAATGCTAGGGGATTAAAATCTAAAGTGGTGTTAAACCTTAACAACGGTTAACGATCGCATTCACTGCGGTACAAATACCTCGGAAAGGCTGAAAGCGTACTTTTTGGTGACTTAATGATATCAGTTTAACGGGTTAGGCTAAATACTTCCCTATTATTCTGTTTCAGATTGTTTTCTGTCAAAATCAGATTAGGCATCTCTTGCCAGCATTGGCGGCAGAACCAGTAGGTTTCTTGTAAACGAATGTGACGAAGCATTTTGTTTGAACAGCAAGGGCAGTTTGTCCGAGATTTCATAGAATTGTTGTTTTATTAAAAAAGTTAAACACAAACAGGTAATTTGCTCTTGGCTTCACTACCAACAGTTTTAATCTATAAACAGAAAATAAAGAACTAATAAAGAAATAAAAGTAGTTAACAAGTTTTAAAAAATCTCAACAAACACTTAATTCGCATAGACATCGCTCATTTTTTAAGACAGTCTATTTATACAAGAACGATTACGCCCATTTGCTTTAGCTTGATAAAGGGCTTGAGCTGCTGCCTCGATCAAATCCAAAGGAATCATATTAGGCATAGGAATAACCGTGGCAATTCCGATACTTAAGGTGACGTGATGCTTCACAGCCGATGCAGTATGAGGAATATTTAGCTGTTCTAGAGCTTGATGAATTTCTTGGGCAACGTAAAAAGCCCCATCACTAGCAGTATTAGGCAAGATGACAACAAACTTTTCTTTGTCATAACGAGCAGCTAAATCTCTAGAACGTTTGACACTTTGTTCAAAAGCTTGGGCAATCAAGCGCAAACAATCATCTCCGATCGCATGACCATAAGTATCGTTATATTGTTTAAAATAATCAATGTCGCATAAAAGTAATGAGATAAAACCTTGTTCTTGTAAAAGATATTGCCAAATAGAATTAAGCTTATTATTAAAACATCGACGATTGGCAATTTGAATTAATTCATCTACTATCACCATATTTTTAAGTTGGTGTTGGCACGCTGCCATTTTTGACAGGACTTACGCAACTGGCACAGCGTGATCGCTATTTTATAGTATTTATGTACTATATAAAGTGGCTGACCCATAG